>DDZS01000065.1:64385-64597 GCA_002346425.1 Alphaproteobacteria bacterium UBA3002 | reverse complement strand
TGGCAATCCCGATGATCATGCCGCCGACAAGATTCACGAAAGTAATCAAGAGGCCGGCGACCGCGTCACCGCGTACGAATTTACTCGCACCGTCCATTGCCCCGAAAAAGCTACTTTCGTCTTCCAGCTCTTTCCGGCGGGCTTTCGCTTCGGCTTCTTCAATCAGACCGGCGGATAAATCCGCATCGATCGCCATTTGTTTACCCGGCATG
>DDZS01000065.1:0-64092 GCA_002346425.1 Alphaproteobacteria bacterium UBA3002 | reverse complement strand
GCCATTTGTTTACCCGGCATGGCGTCCAAACTGAAACGCGCGGAAACCTCCGCAATACGGCCCGAACCTTTGGTGATCACGATAAAGTTGATGATGGTGAGAATACCGAAAATAATCGCCCCGATCAGCACGGACCCGGACATAACGAAATCGCCGAAGGCCTTGATGATATTCCCTGCGGCATCCGGCCCCGCATCACCATTGCCCAAAATCAGGCGGGTGGTGGAGACGTTTAGCGAGAGGCGTAACATCGTCGAGATCAGCAGGATTGTCGGGAATGAACTGAGGTTCAGCGGCTTGTCGATGAATAGTACGGTCATCAGAATCAAGACCGATAGGGTAATCGAAATGCCCAGCAGGAAATCGAGCAGGACCGGTGGCACCGGCATTAACAGTAACGTCAGAATACCGACAATGCCCAACGCGAACATAATGTCGACGCGCCGCGCCGCGACATTCGCACCTGCGCGCATACTGCCTGCATTCAGATTCTGCAGGAAGGGCACCGGCAAGCGCGAACTGGTTTCGTCAGCCATTCTAGTCTCCAGCCACCATGCTTAAAATATAAGGGCGGCCATTGGCATCTTCTTTGACAATCATGCGGTAGCCCAGATCATCCTGCCAGACGGATTCGGGCGGGCAGATATAAGACGTCGCATCCGGCGTGGTGAAGGCGGTGCAACCATCGGCTTGGATCGTGGCGAGATCGGCCCAGAGTGGATGCGAGGTGTTTTGAATATCTTGCAGCAAGGTCGCATCTTCCGGCGCGCCGAAGCTCAGTCGTGTTTTGCTATCCGTATATTGCTCTAAGCAGGGTGCGTCTTTTTTGGCGATGCAATCGACAATCGGCTGCATGAAGGCCGGGTAGGGTGGTTTATCCGATGGGGCGCAGGCGGAGAGAAGTAGCATAAGCGCCGCCGCCAGCAACAGCATATCATAGCGGCGAAGGACGTCGCCCAGTGGCGCTGCAACCTTCGCTAAGGTGACAGACTGCGCCTTACGCTGCATGGCCGCCCTCATTATATTGCTTGAGTTTGTTGCGCAGGGTGCGAATCGAAATGCCTAGAATATTGGCCGCATGCGTGCGGTTGCCGAGGCAGTGATCGAGCGTGTCGAGAATCAGTTCCTTTTCCACATCGGCGAGTGAACGGCCCACCATTTGGTTCGGGCCATCGACACTGCGATCGTGAATGATGTCTTCCTCATCGACTTCGCGCGTGGGGCCAAAGGCGGGGCGCGCATCGGGATCCGGCGTGGGAGCGGCGGTGGCAGCCGCTGGCTTCGGCGCTTGTTGGCCTTGCAGCAGGATAGCTTCCGCGGTGATCTCATTGCCTTGTGCCAACAGCACGCTACGGTGCAGCGTGTTCTCCAATTCGCGCACATTGCCCGGCCATGGGTGTTGCTGCAGCTTGGTCAGCGCATCGGCGCTTAAATGCCGTGGCGGCAGGCCATTGGCTTTGGAATATTTATCGATGAAAAACTCAGCCAGCGGCTTGATATCGCCAATACGCTCGCGCAGGGCGGGAATGCCGATATTGATCACGTTCAGGCGGAAATACAAATCTTCGCGGAAATTGCCTTGTTTGACATAGGCTTCCAGATCACGGTTGCTGGTGGCAAGAATGCGGATGTCGACTTTGACCGGTTTATTGCTACCGATGCGGACGATCTCGCGTTCCTGCAATACGCGCAGTAGCTTGGCTTGCAGATGCAAATCCATTTCGGAAATTTCGTCGAGCAGGATAGTGCCCTGATTGGCCTCTTCGAATTTCCCGATACGGCGGCTGGTCGCACCCGTAAACGCCCCTTTTTCATGGCCAAAGAGTTCGGATTCCAGCAGATTTTCCGGGATTGCCGCACAGTTCAGCGAGATGAACGGCTTAGTATCGCGGCGGCTTTTTTGGTGAATAAAGCGCGCCATCACTTCCTTACCCGTGCCCGACTCGCCGGTGATCAGCACGCTGGCATCCGATGCGGCGATTTGTTCGGCCATTTGCAATACGGCTTTCATTTCCGGCGACCCGTGAATCACCGAATCATGTTCCTCGCTGATGGCTTCCAGCACGGCGGCAATGAGTTCTTCATCGGGCGGGAGCGGGATATATTCCTTTGCCCCGGCTTTTATCGCTTTCACGGCGGCTTGCGTGTCTGCCTCAATCCCGCAGGCAACTACGGGGATGCTGATCCGCGCGCTGTCGAGCAAGGCGACCAGTTCGGCGATATCCTCGCCGACATCAATCATCACGAGATCGGCACCCTGGCCTTCGCAGAGCATGTCATACGCGCCCTGCGCATCGGTCACTTGCGCCACTTTCGCGCCGCGTGAGCGCGCAATCCGGCTCGCCGCGCCAATTTGTCCGTTTAAATCTCCGATGATCAATAGTCGCATAGTTCCTCTTAGTGTTTATCGTTTTTGATGATCTCTGTCATCGTCACCCCGATTCGGTCTTCGACGACGACAACCTCGCCGCGGGCAACCAGACGGTTGTTGACGAAAATGTCCAGCGGTTCGCCGACTTTGCGTTCCAGCTCGATCACCGCGCCGCGGCCAAGTTTCAGTAGTTGGTTGACCTGCATCGAGGTTTTGCCCAACACAACAGATACGTTGACGGGAATGTCGCTCACCGCATCCAGTGTTACATTTGCCGTATCCTCGATAGTGGCTGCCAAGGTTTCATCACTCATTATTCTCTCCCTCTGATTCGGATGATGTTTCTTCTTGTTCCGGCGCGGCGTCGAAGCTCTCTTCGATCATCGGCGCGAAATTTTGTTGGTTTATAATCGTGTCAATTTGTTGCCAGATGGCGGCCTGATCGCGCATGGCGCTGCCGTTTTCCCATTGCAGTTTGGCATCGCCCGGTTCTAATCCGGCTTTGGCTTCGACCGTAATGGTGCAATCCGATTTTTGCTGTTTCAGGCGAAGATTCAGGCGATCTTGAAGTATATCGACCAGACTCTCATGCACGAATAGCTGAATTTTGGGTTGGCTGTGTAATGCGTCGAGGCATTGCAATACCATGGTTTCGATGCCGGAAACGGGTTGCTCGGCCACCGCATCGCCTGCCACGCGGCGTGCGCATTGCAGGACCAGTGCGCTCAGCGCTTGGGATTGGTTGAGCATAGCCTGACGATAACCTGCGTGAATTTGCACCACTTCCATCGCGATCGTCCGGCATGCGGCATCGATGGCGATTTCGCGCTGCTTGCTTTCTGATTCCTGCCGCTTGGCTTCTTCGTGAAAGCCCGCCTGTTTCCCGGCTTCAAACGCTTCGTTTTTCGCCTCTTCCAACTCGGCTTCAGAAAACGTCGGCGGTGGTGGCGGGGGCGGGGCCTCCTGCTCTTCCGCGCGTTGCTGGGCTTCCTGCACCTCTTCCGGTGTCGGTTCCGGCTCGGCAGGCGCGAAAAAGTCGGTCAGGCTACCGAAGTCGAAACGTTTAATCTGTGCGTGAGACATGTGCATCCTAATAGACCAGTTGGTCTTCGCCGCTTGAATCGGCAATCACGATTTCGCCTTTCGCCGCCAGGTCTTTCGCGACATTGACGATATAAAGCTGCGCTTCGTCGACATCTTTCAGGCGTACAGGCCCCATGGCTTCCATGTCTTCGATAAGAATTTTGGACGCACGCTCGGACATATTGCCGATAAACATGGTTTTGATGGTTTCCGATGCGCCTTTGAGGGCGATGGTGAGTTTGTCTTTGTCGATCGCACGTAGCAGGCCCTGAACCCCGGTCGCGTCGAGCTTGCCCAAATCTTCGAAGGTAAACATCAGCGCGCGGATACGTTCGGCCGATTCGGCGTCGCGTTTTTCCAGCTGGCCCATGAATTTGTTCTCGTATTCGCGATTGAAGTTGTTGAAAATCTCGGCCATCATTTCGTGAGAATCGCGACGTTGCGTTTTCGCCAGATTGCTCATGAATTCGACGCGTAGGGTCTTCTCGATGCCATCGAGCACTTCTTTCTTCACCGGATCCATCGCCAGCATCCGCATCATGACTTCCATCGCCAAATCTTCGGAGAATTCGCAGATCACTTTTGCCGCATGCTCGGGGCGTACTTTCGACAGGACCAGTGCAATGGTTTGCGGATATTCGTTTTTTAGATAGGTCGCGAGTACTTCCTCGGACACGTTGCCCAGCTTGTCCCACGTGGTGCGACCGGCAGGGCCGCGAATATCTTCCATGATGGAATCGACTTTGTCTTTGCCAAGCGCTTTGGCGAGCAGGCGTTCGGTGGTATCATACGTCCCAATCAAGACGCCAGCAGCGGACATTTGTTCGACGAATTCCATGAACAGGCGCTCCACCGTGTCGGAGCTGACCGTGCCGAGCGAAGCCATAACGCTCGACATTTCTTTGATTTCTTCCTCATCCATCATGTTGAAAATGCGGGAGGCATTTTCTTCATCAATAGACATCAGAAGGATGGCAGATTTCTCAATCCCGCTGAGTTGGCGGTAGTCTTCTTTGGTGCCTCCGGCAAGGGCAGGTACTTCAGGCATGGCGGCTCCTTAGTCGTTCTCGCTCATGAAGCTCCACTGACGCAGCACGTTCAGTGTTTCTTCCGGGTTACGGTCAATCAATTCGTTGATCTTACGGTAAGATGAGGATTTCACTTTACCATTGATCCGGTCGATATTGATCATGTCTTCTTCTTCATCGTCTTCACTTAAATCAGCCAGACGCGAGCTGAGCGACGGGCCAGCCAGCGCTTGCAGTTCGATCGCTTCTTCTTCGCGGGCCAGTTCGGCTGCTTCGATCGCACGGTTGACCAGCGGACGGATGACCAGCAGGATGGCGAGCGCTGCAACGCCGCCCAGTACCAGTGTCTGGATGATGCCGTCCATTTTGTCTTTCAGGAAGTCGACCGGTCCTTCGGCCACTTGTAATTCTTCGTTACCGGCAAATTGCATATTCACAATGCGTACTTCATCGCCGCGTTGAGCATCAAACCCAATGGCAGAGCGCACGAGGTCTTCGATTTGCTCTAACTGCTCATCGCTACGTGGTTGATAAACCGGCGCGCCACCTTCTTCCACCGGCGCATAAATCCCATCAACCAATACGGCGACGCTTAAGCGATTAACGGTACCGGTTTCTTTCACCTGATTGGTGATCTCTTTGGAAATTTCGAAATTGGTGGTGCCTTCGGTGCGGTTTAGCTGGCTTTGCGACAGGGTGCCAGCATTGTTCGGATCAACATCCGGCAGGTTATTCTCAACCGTGACATTCTCATCGGCATTGCGCTCGTTATTGACTTCGGTTTCTTCGATCTCCTGAACCGAGCGGGCAACCTGACCCTCGGGATCATAAATCTCAGAGTTTTTGACAATGCGGTCGAAGTCGATATCGGCATTCACTTCGGCTTTCACTTTGCCGAAACCCAGTGACTGTTCGAGCAGGCGCTCTACTGTGTCACGCAGGCGGTTTTCATAATTGATGCGGAATTGCTCGGCTTCTTCAACCATGACGCCGCTAGCATCTTCGTCCGCAACGCCTTTGGCGAGCAGTTGGCCGCGGCTATCGACAATGGTGATGGCATGCGGCATCAGGCCCGGTACGGCCGTGGCGACCAGATGGCGGATGGCGGCGATTTCGTTTTTATCAAGCGTGCCAGCGCCACGGAATTTAACCGCAACAGAAGCGGTTGGGTTTTGACGGTCACGGGTAAAAAGTTCGCGTTTCGGCATGACCAGATGCACACGCGCGGTTTCAATTTTTTGGAAAGATGAAATGGTGCGGCTTAATTCGCCTTCCATCGCGCGCAGCTTGTTCACGTTTAACACGAAGTTTGAGGTTCCAAGCGCTTCAGATTCATCGAAAACTTCATAGCCGACGACGGAGCCAGATGAGGGGAGGCCAATTTCTGCCAATGCCAGACGCGTGCGCGGCACCATGTCAGAGGGGATCAGAATTTGCGTGCCATTGCCACGCAATTCATACGGAATATTCCGCGTTTCGAGTTCGGTCACGATTTGCGCGCCTTCTTCAATCGGAATATTGCTGAATAGCGGCGTCATCGCGGGGCCGGAAACGCGCATGGAGATAAAGATGAAAAATGCAATGAGCAGTACTGCTGTGCCAACCAATGCGATGAGTTTTAGCTGACTTAATTCCCGGATGGATTGCACCATTGCCTGCATCGGATACCCTCTCTGTTTACGCTATCTTTATGACTTTTTTATATCGTAGGTATGTTTTTCCTACTTCTCCCTTATATTGCCATAAAAACGGGGGTGTCGCAAACGCTTTTGCCAACTTACTCGGTATTTTTTTCCTATGTGGACAATTAAAGCGTAAAGAATTGGTAAACGCCTCCGATGCTAACGCTACTGTGACAGAATCCGCATTTTGCATCAAATGCTATGCATTTCATCGTGCACAAATAGTCTAACCTAGGCAAAAACTGCCGTAAGTTATTCCGGAGCCTGATCTGGCGTGACTTCAGTGTCAATGATGCCTTCTTCAGTCACTTCTTCGTCGATATCAACACCGATAATCGCTTCGTTGATGCGGGCGGTGGAGACGATGACTTCTCCTTTGGCCACGTCGAATAGTTTGACGCCTTGCGTGTTGCGACCGGCGATGCGCACGTCTTTAATCGGGGTGCGAATCATTTTGCCGGCATTGGTCATCAGCATGATCTGATCGCCCGCTTCGATCGGGAAGCTGGCGACGACCGGGCCGTTACGCTCCGAAGTCACAATATTGGTGATACCTGAACCACCGCGATTGGTGATGCGGTATTCGTAAGCGGAGGTGCGTTTGCCGTAGCCGCGTTCGGTAATGGAGAGGATGAATTCTTCCTTCTCGCTTAATTCCTGGGCGCGGTTTTCTGCAATGTCACCGGCGCTCGCGTCGTCATTGCTTTCTTCGGCATCGTCACCACTGCGGCGTTGCGCGTTAGCCCATTTCAAATAGGCGCTGCGTTCTTCCATGTCGATTTCCGCGCCGTCCAGAATAGACAGGAACACGACTTCATCGCCTTTGGCCAACTTCATGCCGCGCACCCCGCTGGAGGTACGCGATTTGATGACGCGCAGGCCATCGACCGTAAAGCGGATACATTTGCCGGACTTGGCCGCCATCATAATATGCTGCTGATCGGTCGCGGCGCGCACGCTGACCAACTCATCGGTATCATCCAGACGAATCGCGATCTTACCGTTGCGCATGATATTCTCGAAATCACTTAGTTCGCTACGGCGAATATTGCCTTGTTTGGTCGCGAAGATCAGCGAGTGTACGGGATTAGGGATTTGGGATTCGGGATTTGGGTTTTCGTCCTGATTCTCTAATTCCGCATTTCCATTCCCGACAGACGGCCATGGCAGCACGGTTTGAATCGTCTCACCCTGTTCCAATGGCAGCATGTTGATAAGCGCTTTACCGCGCGCTTGGGCTTCCCCAATCGGCAGGCGATAAGTTTTGAGTTTGTAGACCTTGCCGATGCTCGAGAAGAAGAGCAGGGGCGTATGCGTGTTGGCGACGAATAAGGTGGTCACCATGTCTTCTTCACGTGTCGCCATGCCTTTGCGGCCTTTGCCGCCACGGCGTTGCGCGCGGTAGGTGTCGAGTGGCGAACGTTTGATATAGCCGTTCTGCGTGATGGTGACGACCATCTCTTCGCGCGCGATCAGGTCTTCCATGTCGAGTTCGAATTCGGATTCTTCAATCTCGGTGCGGCGCGGTACGGCGAATTCTTCGCGAATCGCCACCAATTCGGCGCGCATGATACCATAGAGCTTGTCACGGTCACCCAAGATGGAGAGGAATTCTTTGATCTCTGCGGCCAGTTCGGCGAGTTCACCGTTAATTTTTTCCTGCTCTAAACCGGTCAGGCGTTGCAGGCGCAGTTCAAGAATGGCTTTTGCCTGTTCTTCGGTGAATTTGATTTTGCCACCTTCAATCGCATTGCGGCGATCGTCCACCAGATCGAGCAGGGCGATGACGTCATCGGCTTTCCAGCTACGATTCATCAGTTCTTCGCGCGCTTCATTCGGGTCTTTTGCGGCGCGGATTACGGCGATGACTTCGTCGATATTGGCCACCGCAATCGCCAGACCGATTAAGGTATGCGCGCGGTCGCGGGCTTTGCCAAGCTTGAAGCGCGTGCGGCGGGTGATGACTTCTTCGCGGAAAGCAATAAAGGCTTCCAGCATGTCTTTCAGGTTCAACTGCTGCGGGCGACCCTGATGCAGCGCCAGCATATTGGCGGGGAAGCTGGTTTGCAGCTGTGTATTCTGGAATAATTGCGCCAGCACCACATCGGCCACCGCATCGCGCTTCAACTCAATCACAATGCGCACGCCGGATTTATCGGACTCATCGCGCAGGTCGGAAATGCCTTCTACGCGTTTTTCACGCACGCATTCGGCCATCCGCTCGACCAGTTTGGATTTGTTGACCTGATACGGAATCTCAGTGACGATGATCGCTTCGCGGTTTCCGATTTCTTCGATTTCGGTTTTGCCGCGCAACACAACCGAGCCTTTGCCGGTATGCATGGCGCTGTGCGACCCGCTGCGGCCCAGAATGGTGCCCCCGGTCGGGAAGTCTGGCCCAGGGATGATCGCCATTAATTCATCGATGCTCGTTTCCGGCGCGTCAATCAGCTTGCAGGCTGCATCACACACTTCGCCGAGATTATGCGGCGGAATATTGGTCGCCATACCCACGGCAATCCCGCCCGCGCCGTTAACCAGCAGGTTGGGATAGGCAGCGGGTAATACTTTTGGCTCTTTTTCTGAACCATCATAGTTTTCCTGCCAGTCGACGGTGTCGGCGTCGATATCGTTCAGCAGGCTATGCGCCGGTTTCGCCAGACGCGCTTCGGTATAACGCATGGCGGCGGCATTATCGCCATCCATCGAGCCGAAATTGCCCTGACCATCGACCAGCGGCAGCGACATGGCAAAAGGTTGCGCCATGCGCACCAGCGAATCGTAAATCGCCGAGTCACCATGCGGGTGGTATTTACCCATGACATCACCGACGATACGCGCCGATTTCTTGTAGGGTTTATTGTAATCGACGCCCAGTTCCAGCATGCCGAACAGGATGCGGCGATGCACCGGCTTCAGCCCGTCGCGCACATCGGGAATGGCGCGGGAGACGATTACGCTCATCGCGTAATCGAGGTAAGATTGCTTCATCTCCTTTTCAATGGAGATCGTCGGATTGGCGGCTGCGGTGTTTTCTGTCATAAGGCGCAGAATTACTACGCTTTTCCACCCCCCGCAACGCCCAATAGCGGTTTATACACACCACCTCGCGGCTTTTTTGCGCGCATCCGGCGTATTTTTCTGCTACTCAGTGTTGACAAGCGCGCGCTCATGCTTATGGTGCGTGCCAGAGTGATCCCATAGCTCAGCCGGTAGAGCAACTGACTTTTAATCAGTAGGTCGATGGTTCGAATCCATCTGGGATCACCACTATTCAAAAAGTCGCCATAGAGCGGCTTTTTTAATAGTTGGATCTCCAGACTGCGAAAGAAGCATTGTTCGACCGGTCGCTTAGCTTCGCGCTAAGCGCGAAGGTTAGCAACGGCAGCGCAGACCAAAGGGCGAGCACATCCATCTGGGATCACCACTATTTAAAAAGCCGCCAAGGCGGTTAAAGCTTTCCCCTTACCACTGATTCTTTCTTCTTAGCTAGGAAACTAAATGACAGATTCAGGATGTATGTTACAATTCTTCTTAGATGGAATTCATTAAAACATGTTGTCTGATGGTGGTGATTGCCGCGTTTGCGTGGCAAACCACAGCGTCGACAGCCATCTCCCCATGCAACTGTCCGGATGAGCAGCCGCAACAGGTCATGCCTATGGAAAACGCTTCCATGGATATGCCCTGCCACGAGATGGCAAAAGCGGATGCGGCTTCGGACATGCATGCGGATGGCAGCCACAAGGCGGATTGTGAGAAATGCGGATGCGGCCATTGTACGGTCACCAAAACCGTTGCATGGGTGCTCCCGCTTTCAAGTGGGCAGGCACTCGCCACGAATGATACGGTCGCTTTATCTGAAGCACGCTATATGAAGTCGATTTATCCGCATGGTATCGACTATCCTCCCAAACGACTCTCCTAGATTTTTACGTCCGTAGTGTGCCGCTATGCACGTGTGTGTGCGTAATGCGTCGCGCCTGCTACCACTAAATCTGGAGATTATCTATGAACTATGTAACCGCTATCATGGCGTGCCTGTGCGCAATGTCATGGGTCTGGACCGCGCAGGCCAGACCGGTATCCTATCCCGGCGGCGTCACATGGATGCAGATGAACGACATGGATTCCCATGCGGTGCATCTGCATTACTCGCCAACAGCGAACTATTCTATCGGCTATAAAGGAGAGTATTTTCGCGATGAGGATTGGCAATTTCATGGCGCCCAATTCAACTATCTGGTGAAGCGTTGGAACAAACCCAGTGTACAGGCCAACCTGTATCTCAAAACCGGGGCGGGACTCGCCTTCAGCGATTATCAGTCATTCGATGACGAAACGTCTCTTGCCGGATTTGCTGGCATCGCGGCGGACTGGGAAACGCGCCGGTGGTTTACCTCGTATGAAAACCGCTACGTCAGTGCCGGAAATATTGACGAGTTTTTTAACCAGAAGGCCCGTGTGGGTGTTGCACCCTATATCGGGGATTACGGCGACACCCATACCTGGCTAATGCTGCAGGTAGACCACAACCCATCTCAGGATGACGACATCACCTTCACGCCGCTGATCCGCGTATTTAAGGGCGAATATCTCGCCGAAGCGGGCGTCAGCGACCAAGGCGATGTCCTGTTCAACTGGGTCATTCGATATTAATATTATATATATGGAGAATACGATGAAGAGCTTACTTTCAACCCTGACTATCATCACCTTTTTAACCGCCACCGCTGCTTATGCGACCACTCACGCTGAGACGGCGTGCGAGGATCGCATAGATGTTACCGTGGATGGGCTGGTCTGCGACTTCTGCGCGCGCGCCTTGGAAAAAGTCTTCGGCAAACGCGACGATGTTGCCACGATCAAAGTGGATCTGGATCATGCGGAGGTAATGGTGGGCATGAAATCCGGGCAGACAATGGATGATGCAACGCTCACGCAGCTGATTACCGACTCTGGCTATAATATCCGCAGTATTGAGCGCGGGTGTGATGACTAATCCGTCGAACCAAACCTGGCTATCGACGCTTAGCCTCTTCACCTCGGCGGGCACCTTGGTATGCTGCGCCCTCCCAGCGCTATTCGTATCGCTGGGAGCTGGTGCGGCGCTGGCCGGACTGGTTTCCGCGGCGCCGTGGCTTATCGCTTTGTCCAAATATAAGGCGTGGACTTTCGCTATCTCCGGCGCGATGATCCTGTTCGCAGGCTTCATGCGCTGGCAGGCGAGAAACGCCCCTTGCCCGATTGACCGAAAGCAGGCCGCTGCCTGCGCTCGCCTGCGAAAGCTCAGCGGCTGGATATATTGGGTATCGGTTGGGGTTTGGACAACAGGCTTTTTCTTCGCCTTTGTCGCGGTGAGGGTTTTTTATTGATGCCAACTTAGGGGCCACCGGTTTTTGTATAAGGGGTGAAATCGCAAAGGCTAAACTATCGTAGCAGGCGTTCACCCCTTTACTTCGGCGTCGCGTTTTCCAGATAGTAAAAAACTTCCGTTTCCTCGTTATAGCGCACACGAAGCGTGCCGGTGACGGTGACGGGTTCATAGGAAAATGCCACGGCTTCCTCGGCCAGTACTTCGACGACCTGCGCCGGGCCGACATGGTATTGGAAGGGGCAGCTGGCCGGGTAAGGGCCGATAAGGAAGTTTTTTTGTTTCTCGGCTTCGTCGAGCGGGAACATGAAGCCCATTAGCGTGACCTGTTTACCGTCGAGGGTTTGGATGTCGGCGGAATATTCGGGTTTGATCATGCACCAATCCATGTCGTCACGCTTTTCACAGACCTCCACCTCTTTGGTTTCAGCGAAGCGCGACCAGGGGATGGCGTCACCCTTCACTTCCAGCGGTTTCCAGATTTGCATCAGATGCTGCATTTCCTCGTCCGTAAACTCCTGCTCTTCAATGGCGTGTACGGGCAGGGCGAGGAGAATGGCGAGGAGGCTAAGGCGTAATCTGTTCAGCATTGGCTAACCTATATTGAATGTCGGCGCCCGGTTCGGACGCGATGTGAAACTGGCCGCGTAGTAGCATCGGCGCGCGGTCATATGCAATACCCTCCGGCGCTTCAACCTCGACGACATTGCCCTGACCGAGCAGTTGATGAAACGGGCACGAAGCGGAATGCGAAATCAGCAGAAAATGCCGGTGCGATTCGGTGGACTCCAGCGGGAACATATAGCCGTAAAGCGAGACTTCCTGTTGGTCTAACGCGGCCAAGGTGGCCGGGGTTTGCCCGTCTTCCATCGCGTCATATCCATCGATCAGGATTTCCCAAGAGGTTGCATCGGTATGGGTGAGTGGCACCGCGCGTTCCCACGCCAGCATCAGTTGATAGCCGAGCGAGACGCAGACGACGGTTAACAGAACCGGGAAACCGACCACACGTTGCCACCATTCACGGTTTTTACGCACGGATGAGCATCTCCCGAATATTGAGGCGATAGACCTGCCACGCCGGAATCAGGCAGGCAATCAGCGAAATGACCAGTACCAACGCCCAGAGCATGAAGATTTCCGGCTGCAGGGTGAGATCGGCCAAACCAAGTTCCGCGCCTTTTTCCGTAAAATGCCCGATAGCCAGCAAGCCGCCATAGCCCGCGGCGATGCCGAGGACGCTGCCAGCGATGGCAATGGCCATGCCTTCGATCACGACCAAGGTGACGATGGCGCGGCGGGATGCGCCGAAGGTGCGGAATAGCGCCAGATCATAGCGGCGTTCGCGGATGGCGTTAAACAGTGCGATCAATACGCCGGCCAATGAGACGGCGACCAGTACGCCGCCGATGGTCATCAGCGTGTCGGTGCCCAACCCGATCAGGTCAACCAATCGTGCCATCTCGAAGGCCGGGCTGGCGGCTTGCATCGACGTGTTGGCGTTGATGCTGCGCGGGAAGGTCAAGGCCGCTAAACGCGTGCGGTATTGCACCAGCACGGCGGTCACTTCGCGGTCGTGATGCTCCGCTTCGGCGTGATGATGTGCTTCGTGCGCATGCGCGTCTTCATGGTGATGCTCTTCATGTTCATCGTCATCATGTGCCTCGTCGTGATGATGCGCTTCGTGGTCCTCTTCTTCATGCGCTTCATGCGCATGAATATCCCACACGCTTTCGAGGGAAGTAACGATGAGCCGATCGATCACGCGGCCGGTGGGTTTTAGAATGCCAGTGACGCGGTAAGGGGTGTCGGCATGGCTATGACCGCCTTCCACCAAGCCGTGACTGCCGACGAAAGTATCGCCGATGTTTAACTGCTGGTCGCGCGCGACCTGTGCGCCGATCACGGCCTCCATACTGTGATCCCAAACCGTCCCTTCGGCCAGTTCGGCGTCATATAAGGAAAGATAGGCCGGCTCGGTGCCGACGATGCGGAAGCGGTGCACGCTATCGCCCAAGGCAATCGGGATTGCACGTTTGACTTTGGGATGCGCAGCAATCGCTTGCGCATCTTTCAGCGCAATATTCCCGGTGGGGATATCCATTTGCTGCACGGAGGATAGAATCAGTTGCAGCGGGCTGCCTTTGGCGCCGACCACGGCGTCGATGCCGTTACTGTCTTTATAGAGGCGTTCTTGCAGTTGATGTCCGAAGAGGAGAAGGGCAGTCATCATCCCCACACCAAGCGCCATCAGCAGCACATGCAGAAGGCTGAGCGACAGGCGGCTGCGCAGATAGGTCAGGGCGATCGCGAATAGGCTCATACGCCGCCTCCCAATTCCAAAATGCTATCATGGGTAAATGCGTCGCGCACGCGGCGGTCATGGGTAACGATCACCAGACCCGCACCGCATTCGACGGCTTGCGATTTCAGTAAGGATAGCATGGCTTCGGCATTGCGGTCGTCGAGGGCGGAGGTCGGCTCGTCACAGAAGATCCACGCAGGCTTACCGATAACCGCGCGGGCAACCGCCAACCGCTGGGCTTCGCCGACGCTTAAACGTTCGGCGCGTTGGTCGGCTTTGCCCTGCAGGTTAAGGGCGCTAAGTAACTGATTGATGCGCTCGTGATCGACCGGGCGGCCCGATAGGCTGAGCGCGAGTAACAGATTCTGGCGCACGGTAAAAGCTTTAACCAAATGGAAGCTTTGGAAAAGCAGGCCCATCTGTTGTCCACGGAACTGGTCGCGCGCGGTTTCGCTTAAAGCATAGAGATCGGTGTCCCCATAGGTTACGGTACCTTCATCGGGACGGCGCAAGCCAGTGAGAATGGCGAGCAGGGTAGACTTGCCGCTGCCCGAAGGGCCAAGAATCAGTGCCGTTTCGCCTGCCGAGACCTGCCATTCTGGCAGCGTAAACAATACGCGGCCATCATAGGCAGCGTGCACGTCGCGCAGGCGTAGAGGTGTTGTGACAGTCATGGGTGGAAAAGAAGTAGTCGTTTATAGCTAGGATGACAACCGCGAAACTAGCGCGCGAGGTATTGCAGCAGGCTGTTTCCGGCATAGAGTGCGACGGCGACGGTGAAAATCAGGACGGTGTAATCTTTCTTTTCGTCGCAAGGCGGGTGAACGCAATGCCCATCGGTCCGGCAATTGATGCGCTGGGCAGCAGCAAGCATGAGGCCGGTGATGAGTAACAACACGCCGGAAATCGCCATAATATAAGGTTCATTGCGACCAAACCAGTCAAACACCGGCAGTTGCAGGCCGGTGACGCCAACCATGGTGCCCAGACTGATCAGGCTCATCGCTAAAGGAAGGCCGCAGCAGAACACGTGCATTATCGATGTGCTGATAACCAGCCAAAGGCTCCAGTTTCGTGCGGTAAGTGTTGTCATTTCATGCGCATCATAGCGAAATAGAAGGAAAAGAAAAGCGAGATTTGCGGGGTTTATGCGCCCTTTATAAGATGAACCCTTGCTATTATGCAAAATTTCTGTATGATTCGCCTCGAGTTTCTATTTTGCTCTTAATAGGATGACGCTGCTAAGCAGCAGCAGACCCAAGGGATTTGGGTCCCGATGAATTCTTCTAATCCAAGATTTCAGGCGTTTAAACAAGAGTAACCTGCCACATGGTTTTCGGCAGAGTAAGCGACTCCTGATTTAAACGACTGTCTGCCATGCGGCAGTCATATCTCGTTATATTTATAACGAAAAAGGATAGAAGAAGAATGAAAGATTTTAGTGAATTAGATTTACCCGAAGCATTGCGCCACACATTAGCGCATATGGAATTCTCCGTACCAACCCCCATTCAGGCACAAGCAATTCCCGCAGCCTTGGAAGGTCAGGATATTCTGGGTACTGCGCAAACCGGAACCGGTAAAACCGGCGCATTCGGGATTCCGCTGGTGGCCAAATTAATCAATAACTCACGCGGTTCCGCGCTGGTGATGACGCCAACGCGCGAATTAGCGGTACAGGTATTGGAGCAGCTGAAAAAGATGCTCGGCAAACAATCGAGCATCAAATCCGCGTTGCTGATCGGTGGCGAATCGATGCCGAACCAGTTGCAACAATTGCGCAATCGCCCGCGTTTGCTAGTGGGTACACCGGGTCGGATCAACGATCACCTCGAACGCGGTAGCCTGATGCTGCATGACACCAACTTTCTGGTGTTGGATGAAACCGACCGTATGTTGGACATGGGTTTCCAGGTGCAAATTGAAAAAGTGCTGAAATTCCTGCCCAAGCAACGCCAAACCCTGTTATTCTCAGCAACGACACCGGCCAATATCGTGAAAATGTCGAAAAATTACCTGACCAACCCGTTAGTGGTAACGGTCGATCCGGAAAAAACATCTGCGCCGAATATCGACCACGAAGTGCGTCATATCGAGCAGGATGAGAAATACGCCAATTTCACCAGCGAGCTGAATTCGCGCACCGGTTCGGTGATTGTGTTTGTGAAAACCAAGCATGGTGCCGATAAAATGGCGCTGAAACTGCGCAAAGAAGGTCATAGCGCCGATGCGATTCACGGTGATTTACGTCAAAACAAGCGTGACCGCGTGATTGCCAATTTCCGCAAGCAAAGCTATCGCATTCTGATTGCGACGGACATCGCGGCACGTGGCCTCGACATTCCGCATATTGAACACGTCATTAACTATGACTTGCCGCAGTGCCCGGAAGATTTCGTGCACCGTATTGGCCGTACCGCACGTGCCGGGGCCGCAGGCGCCGCGCTGAGCTATGTGACCAAATCCGAAAAACTGAAATGGCGTGCCATTGAGCGGATTCTTGATCCGGAACAAGCGAAACTGAACGAAATGGCCGATAAAGGCGAGCGTTCGGGCAAGCCGCGCCGTGGTGCCGGTGGTAAACCGGGCGGCAAGCCGTCTGGCGCACGTTCGGGCAACCGCAGCCGTCGCGATGGCGCATCGGCCGGTGGGTCAGAGAAAAAAGGCGAATACCGCGCAGGGAAACCTTCGGGCAAACCGGGTGGCAAGCCTGCTGGTAAGCCAAGCGGTCGTCCGGCTGGTAAACCTGCAGGAAAACCGAGCGGTAAACCGGCTGGCAAACCTGCGGGCAATCGCAGTGATCGTCGCCCGGCACGCACGAATACTTCGCGCGCCGCAGCTTAGTTTTAAACACGTAAGAAACGGGAAGCGGTATTGTATCGCTTCCCGTTTTTCTTATATAGGTTACTCCAATCAGACGTAAGGAGAACACATGGCCGCGATCACAATTTATACCACCCCGATTTGCCCCTATTGCAACCGCGCCAAGGATTTGCTGAAACGCAAAGGCCGCACCGATTGGAAAGAGGTGGATGTTTCCGACGATGACGAACGCACCAAAATGATCGAAAAAGCCGGTGGCCGTCGCACCGTCCCGCAGATTTTCATCGGCGACACGCATGTCGGCGGCTTCGATGACCTCTCCGCGTTGGACCGTAAGGGTGAGTTGGACGGGTTGTTGGCCAGTTAAGGGCCTTCCTCCGTTTTTTCATTCGTCATCCTCGGGCTTTGACCCGAGGATCTCTCACGGTAGATACCCCAGGCCAACCAGATCCTCGGATCACGTCCGAGGATGACAGGTTCGAAAACACGGCTTTGCCTCGTTCACTCGATCCTGTCAAATGTCATGAAACTGTCACATAACCCCTCACGCTATCTGCTATACTGATAATAAGTAAAATTTTAGCAATTAGGAGCCGGTTATTATGACGCTCGAAGAAATTAAACGTAAAATCAACGAATTATACGAAGATATTAGCGCATCTTCTGGCGAGCTGGCAGGCGATCTTCAGCACCGTTTGCGTGAAATGCAAGAAGCAGCGTCACAATATGGATCCGATGCGACTGCTTATTTAGATCAGAAAACCTCCGAACTTTCCGCTGCGGTCAAACCGAAGGTAGAAGCGGTATTAGAAGAAACCCGCGGCGCGATGGGTTACGCGGTCGATACCTTCCAAGGCCATGATGGGGAAACCAATGTCAGCGATGTTGTGCGCACCGGCGGTGCACTCGCCGCATTTTTCGCGGGCAGCCAAGCCATTCGTTTATTTGCCGATGAAAATACAGGTTGGTTTAGTTTTAACGGATTATTAGCCGTAGTCGCCGGTACTGCCGCAGCAGTCGGTTGGTTCATGCAAGGCGGCGGCCATGATTTTGTAGCGGGCAAACTAGATGAGTGGTTCGGTGGTAAAGAGAAAATGGAACCGGCGGCTTTCGTTGATTTGCCATTAGCAGAGCAAGTGGCCGCATTCAAAAAACAAGATAATACTCATCAGAAAACCTTGTTGAACGATCATTTGAGTGGGGAGCAAGCGGGTAAGTTAATTGCTGCGATCAACGAAGCGCCTGTTCAAATCATGACATTGTCAATGATTACCGATCCGGCGAAACGCGCGGAAGCCTATGGTAAGCTAGACTTACCGTTACAGAAATCATTACTGACCGGACTCGCGGATGATCAGCCGGATAACGCAAAAGCGCTATTCAACCTGCTGCCTACCGAACTCCAAGGCACATTGCTGACGGGGCTGGAAGCAAATGACGCCTTACAAAAACAACTATTTGAAGGGCTGCCAACCATCCAAAAGCCAGTCGTATTAGATAACGTTCCCGCCCATGTTAAAGGAAAGCTGGAAACTTACAGCCAAGCATCGTTAGGGCCAATCTCAGACCCTAAAATCTATGCGAATCTGAATCTGGGCGAGGGTGGTCAGCATGTGGAAGGTGCAACTGCACCGGGCGCTGCGGGGCGCACACAAGGCGGTATCGCGCTCGCGACCTAATCCCACTTCTTGATTTTAGCATTGACCCGGCGTTTGCATGGGCTACACCTAGTGTAACGCAAACACATTGGAGGTTATGGCCTATGAAACTGACGCAAAAAGTTCAGAAGATTCTTTCCTATTACGAGTCGGACAATCCCGGCACGAAAGCCAAGCTGGCGCAGATGATGATGACCGGTAAACTGGCTGGGACGGGTAAATTAGTGATTTTACCAGTCGACCAAGGATTTGAACATGGACCGGCGCGCAGCTTCGCCCAAAACCCGGACGCCTATGACCCCCATTACCATTTCAAACTGGCGATTGATGCAGGCTTAAACGCCTATGCCGCACCGCTTGGCATGCTGGAAGCCGGAGCAGGGACCTTTGCCGGAGCAATCCCAACGATTCTGAAAGTAAACAGCGCGAACTCCCTCGCGACGCATGTTGGGGGCCATAATCAGGCGGTCACCGGCTCGGTGCAGGAAGCGCTGCGGCTCGGCTGTTCGGCCATCGGCTTTACGATTTATCCCGGCTCTGATGCGGCCTTCGATATGTTCGAAGATATCCGCGAAATGGCCGAAGAAGCGAAAGCCTATGGGTTGGCCGTGGTGATCTGGTCGTATCCGCGCGGTGGGGCCCTGTCGAAAGATGGCGAAACGGCGTTCGATATCTGTACCTATGCCGCGCATATGGCGGCACTGCTCGGCGCGCATATTATCAAGGTGAAGCTGCCGAGCGATAAGCTGGAATTGAAGGAAGCGCGCGTCGTGTATGAGAAAGAAAAAATCCCCTCGAACACCTTGGGTGAACGCGTGGCACATATTAAACAGGCAACCTTCGCTGGTCGCCGTCTGGTAATCTTCTCCGGTGGCGGCACCAAGTCGACCTCCGAATTGATGGACGAGATCAAATCCATCGCCAAAGGTGGCGGAGATGGGTCGATCATCGGTCGCAACGTGTTCCAACGCCCGCGCGCCGAAGCCTTGGATATGCTGAAAGATATCGTGCAGATCTATAAAGAAGCGAAATGAGCGGATTTGCTCTAAGCACGCACCAGCAGGCACTTTTGGAGTCCAAACTTCAAGAGCGCATGCCGGTGCCAATAGAAGCAAAATTAATCAAGGCGTTTAATGATTTGTTGGATACTTACCCTAAACTGGCAGAGATGGCCGTTCAGCATGAAACAGCGCTTTTTTTAGGTCACGATAGTAGCAAAACACGTCTTTCACAAAATCTCAGCGAATATGAAGTGCGAATCGTTGAAGCTTATATGGAATATGAAACTCTTCTAACCACTCTGACGGAAGCTTATTGCGGAGAGAATAAAAACACCATTACCATTGGCCCGGAAATAAGCGCAACAGAAGCCGCGACCAAACTCAAAGCACTGTTTGTCGGATTAAGTACAATAGAGCGTGGAGACGCCGTCATCTGTGTGGGAGAAGCAGAAGCTGAGCAGAATGTACGCACGATCAATACGGATTTGCTCAATGTGGCGCAATCCCTGCACCAATCGCGTGCATAGGCGCTAAAATGGGCTTCATGTTGACGCAACGGCAAGCGGAACAAGCAGCGCGGTTGCTTGAAAATAGGCCGCTGACGCCAATTGAGCAGCGTATCGAAGCGTTTCTGGAAGGCTTGACCCTTGCTCATCCCGGTCTGACTCGCGATAACCTTGAGCATTATGCCAATCTTGCCCGAGGCGATCACCCGAGAACGCGCACGAAGGCAGCGCAAAGTCTAAGTGAAACCGAGCTAAACCAAGTCATTGCTGCGTTCAATACCAAGCGCGAGATAACGGAGTTGGGGTATAATTATGTGGGCGAGTTTCCAGATGTAAGCCCGACTGATCTGGACCCTGATTATATCGAACGCACACCGCAAGAGCGGCTGGAGCATATTAAAAGCTGTTTTATGAAAACGGGTCAATGTGCCGGGCGGTATGATGCGGAGCAAAATGCCCGCGGGCTTACCGAAGCCTTGCTGGGGATTAGTCAGCAGATTCACAAAGGCCTGCAATAAAAAAGGGCGCTCTGGTTAGAGCGCCCCTTCTTATAGCTTTCAGTTAGCGTTACTTTTTAATCGTACGAAAACTGAAATGGGTGCTGAAATCGGTACCCTGATCGCGGTGATCGCCACCGACGGTTCCAGCCCACCATGCGGCAGCGGCAGAAACGATAGAGGTTGCGCCAGTGATAAAGGCGAAAATGATCGCAGTGTTGCGCTCACCTTCGGTCAAAATATCATCGCTGACAGGTCCGTTGATCATCGCATCGGCAATGCCCGCAAAAGCGGAGCTTACACCGAGACCGATCATGACGAGAACGGTGGCGCTGGCCCAGCTTAGCAGCCCGGCTAAACCGTCACGCATTTCCGATTCATGTGGCGTATGCAATGGCGCTACCTGACGAAAACGTCCGGCAATATAGCCACCGCTAAGCGATGAAATGACCTGTACCCACAAAATCCACAATCCGCTGACGACGACGCCCCAAGTGGCGACCTCTGGCTCAACGGAATAAGGTTCAGTGGCGGACAGACCAATCACGGCGCCGAATTGCAACAGGACAAGCGATAAAGCCAGCGCGAAGATCGTGCCCGCTGTAATCGCGCCCCATTGAATGCGACCGGTATGATATGTGGTGATAGTGTCCTCCATGGTTGCCCCCTTATGCCAGTCCGATGAAGGATAGAATGGCCATAACAATTACAACCAGTCCAACAAGATAAATAATCTGATTCATAGTAAATCCTTTTGAGTAATATTAAAAAATTAACAGTAAAATAATGATGAGCGGAATAGGTATCCCGATCAGCCACATAAATAATGCTTTCATTTGAACCCTCTTTTTGCTGTTCCACACCATTAGTTGTGAAATGACATAAATTTACGATGTGGTATGCGGGTATAGGGTATTAAGTGCGTTAAAATACGCTTTGGAGTGCGCTTTTAATGTCATAAATGAATTTATCGCGCTCCGCATCGTCATAGGGCGTGGAGTCTTTGCCCCAGACCGGATCGGGCCATGCCGCATCGCCTTTGTAGCGGCCAATCAGATGGATATGCAGCTGGCTTACCTGATTGCCAAGCGTGGCAATATTCAGTTTATCCGGTGTAACCAACGCCTGAAAAAAATGCGAGCAGATGGTTATTTCATCGGCTAATTGATGCTGCTGATCTCGGCTAAGATCAATCCATTCCACCGCATCGGCTACCATCGGCACTAATAGTAACCATGGGAAGCGTTTATTATTGAGTAGCCGTAGTTGCGACAGTGGCAGGTCAGTAATGTAAAAACTGTCGGCAGCTAAGCGAGAATCTAAGGTAAAGCCCATGGCGCTAATAGGGCAGAATTTGCTTTCGAAAGCCAGTCATAAATAGCTTCAATTTGACGTGTATTCGCGCAACTTCACATGAGATATTTATTTGTATAACTGGCATTTTATCCTAGATTTGGTAGTATAAAAATAGGTAAGCAAAAACCATGGCGCAGTTAGCGCCGACAATAGGAAACGTATTCCATGCAAGCTGGCAATTACAGCTATATGAATCCTCTGATCGCTGCATATATGCAGCAGGCGTCAGACCCGAATGTCGCAGCAGCGCGGCAAACGGATAGCCGTGTGCGCAGTGATGCGCAATCAAAAGCCGCGGAACATGGCGCCGGTGCGAATACCACGATTCGTTACAGTTATGATGTTGGGCCGGATGGACAGCTTTATGCCAGTGGCGCCACGATCAGCTCGTCGACGCGTTCCCGCGGTGATGCCAACCGGCTGGATGGCCTGCGCGATGCGGAAAATGCGCTAGATGCGCAATCGGTTCTGCCGTCCCCTTATGGGGTTCCTGCGAAACCGGGAGATTTTACGCCGCCACGGGCCTTGTTAAGCCCGGCGGATGAAGTCGCGATTTTCGGTGCAGAAGAGTTTTACGATGCCAATGGCGAAGATTATGCGGCCCGCACGCGACGCGACCGCCTGCAACTGGCTGATTTTGCGGTACGTGCGCAGGAGCGTCAGCATTTTGCGGCAGCCGCTGGATTAGGCAGCGCACCGGTCTATGAATATGAAGTCGGCCCGGATGGGGAACTTTATGCCGTCGGAGGCAATGTCAGCATCAACCCCGGACCGGCAGGTAGCGAAGAAGAAGCCGCGCGGGATGCCGCGGCCGTGGGCCGTGCCGCCCTGGCAGCCACCGATGTGTCGGCGCAGGATATTTCCGTAGCGCGCGATGCGCAGTCGAAAGCGGCGTATTTATATTCGATCAATCGCGACATCACCTATAATCAATATAAGCAGATCGACCTCGCAGCATAACTTGCCAAAAACCAAGTGATTTGGTAGGTTTTGGCGATGAATTCCCTAGGATTAGATAAAGCGCCCGCGGATACGCGCGTCGTTGTTGCCATGTCAGGTGGGGTGGACAGCTCCACCGTCGCCGCGATGTTGCATGACGAGGGCTATGAGGTGATCGGGATCACGCTACAGCTGTACGATCATGGCGCGACGCTGGCCAAGAAAGGCGCGTGTTGCGCGGGGCAGGACATCTATGACGCGAAGAATGTCGCAGCGAAGCTGGGGGTCCCTCATTATGTGCTGAATTACGAATCCAAATTTCGTGAGCAAGTGGTGGAAGATTTCGCTGATACCTATCTGGCTGGACAAACCCCGATTCCGTGTGTGCGCTGTAACCAAACGGTGAAATTTAAAGATTTGCTCGACACCGCGCGCGAATTGCAGGCGGATGTGATGGCGACCGGGCATTACGTGCAACGCATCGATGCGCAAGGGCGCGCTGAATTGCATCGCGGTGCCGATCCGGGAAAGGATCAGAGTTATTTTCTCTTCGCCACGACGCAGGAGCAACTCGATTTCCTGCGCTTCCCACTAGGCGGGCTGCATAAAGATGAAACCCGCGCATTGGCGCAGAAATATGGGCTGGCGATTGCCGATAAGCCCGATAGTCAGGATATTTGCTTCGTGCCGGACGGTGATTACAAAAAGATCGTGCGCAAACTTCGCCCTGAAGCTGAGCGGCCGGGGGATATAATGCATATCGACGGTACCAAGCTGGGTGAGCATCAGGGCATTATTGGCTATACGGTTGGACAGCGTCGCGGTTTGAATATCGGCGGGACGGAAGAGCCGCTTTACGTGGTAAAGCTCGACGCCGCCAATGCGCGGGTGATCGTCGGACCGAAAGACGCATTAGCGCGTGCCGAATTTGCGATTCACGATATCAACTGGCTAGGGGGCGCGGCCATGCCCGAGGCCATGAGCGATATTCGCGTTAAACTACGTTCCGCTCAGGAGCCGCTCGCCGCGAATGCCTATCGCGATGGGGAAGGCGCACGCATCGAATTACTAACGCCTTATCGTGGCGTGGCCCCCGGTCAGGCCTGCGTGTTTTATGAAGGCGACCGCGTTCTCGGTGGCGGCTGGATCAGCGCATAATTTTTTTCTGAAGTTCATCAAGTTGTCACAATGCTGTGGCACTAAGAGGGTATGAACCGCACCGAAGCTTTACACCTATTTCAAAACATGCAGCCAAAAGAACATGATGCCTGTTATGCATTAGGTCAGCAGTTGGGGAAGCTGAAGGCGAAACTGCTCTATGTCCATTTGCTCAACGAAGCGGAGGAACAGGGGGAAATAGCGTTCGACCCAATGACCCGGTTGGAAGTGACATTACATGAAACGCAGCTACTAGAAACAGTAAACAAAGCGCTGCAAGAGCGCGATACAATTTTAGCGAATGTTTTACCCAAATATATATATAGCGCTGATTATCGGCTGCGCGTGCAAAGCTTTCTGAAAGACTATTTTCATAATTATACCGATAGTTGTTTCGTGCATGAAATCATGCAGGAAGCACCGCCAGAGCTTTGGTATCTGGAAGCCTATGATCTGGCCATGATACGGCCTAAAGCGCAAACCTATCTGGCGCAGATAATGTGTCCGGTCGATCCTGAGTCATTACATAAGGTATGGCCCGAAGGTGTCGTATCAATGGCAGAAGCCAAAGGGCGGTTGGCGCAGAAAGCCGCTGCAGTAACGCCATAAAAAAGCAGCCCGAAAGCTGCTTTTTTCTTTTATATGCTTTAATACTAGAGAGATGGGCCTTGCACTACCTGACTATCGCGTTGCGCTTCTAGGCGACCGGTTGCCGATGCGGCAGGAGTAAATGCTCTGCCAACTTTGTGGTGCCCCATTAATTTGTCTTTCAACGCGGCCATTTGTTTGTCTAAGGCTTCACCTAAACCATCTAAGCTATGCGCGATGGCTTTTTCAGGTTCAACATATACGGACGAGGCTAAGGCTTCGCCGGTTTGATAAATTTCGTTATTTTCGGTAGCCAGCAATAAATCATCAATATTCATAGTATGTAATTTTGGATGATGGCTTTTGCGTTTACGGTCACGCGTTTCATCGACTGCATTGACTAAGAGCTTATTGCGCGTCTTGTCATTAAGCATGCTGGTCGGGATGTGAAATGCATGGCCAGTTTCATTGTTTTGCACTTTAAGAATATCCAGATTCGGGTGCTCGTCGCTTTTATAATGCGTTAGCGTTACATCTCCATCTTTACCAGTCGTCAGAGCGCCATCCGCGATGAGTGTCAGAAGAGTGCCTGCGATCTGATTTTTTGCGCCATATAGGCGATCATGCTGTGCTTCCGGCGCGGTATGATACGCGGCGGAATTCAAGCGCGTTGTCAGCTCAAAGCCACTGTTAATGTATTTTCTCGTATCTGCATTTAATTGCATCACGTGTCTCCTGCGTTTTCAATTTCTACTACAGTACCGAAATCCGCCGGTTTTGTGTGTGACAGTTCTGCGAAACCTTTATGACAGTCGTGTGACGGTTCTTACGGGCACGGATTTGGTATATCATTATGAATATCCTGAATGCCTTGCATCACTTCGTCGGACAAGGTGATCTCCGCACTGGCGATGTTGTCTTTTAACTGATCCATTGTCGTTGCGCCGATGATATTGGCGGTGACGAAGGGTTGCTGGTTGATGAAAGCCAGCGCCATTTGCGATGGGTCAAGGCCGTGTTGCTGCGCGAGCGCGACATAGCGCGTGGTTGCCGCTTCGGATTTCTCGTTGGTATAGCGTTGGAAGCGTTCAAATAAGGTCAGGCGCGCGCCTTCGGGTTTTTTGCCGCCGAGATATTTGCCTGAGAGATAGCCGAAGGCCAGCGGCGAGTAGGCAAGCAGGCCGCATTTAGCACGGATCGCGCATTCCGCGGCCCCCACTTCAAACGTGCGGTTCAGCAGGTTATAGGGGTTTTGTATCGTCATCATGCGCGGTAATTCGCGGGTTTCAGACAGGCGGATATATTCCATCATGCCCCATGCCGTTTCGTTCGACATGCCGACATGGCGAATTTTGCCTTCTTTCACGAAGTCTGCCAGCGCACTTAACGTTTCCAGCAGGCTGACGCCATCGTCTTCCGGCATATGCACGTAATCGCGTTTGCCGAAATAGTTGGTGTTACGCGAGGGCCAATGCAGTTGATAGAGGTCGATATAATCGGTTTGCAGCCGCTTTAATTCCGACTCGATCGCTTGGCCAATCTGGTCTTTGGTCAGGCGGGTGGGGTCACCATGGCCCATATAGCTTAAGTCACCAAAATTATCCGACGGGCCGACGACTTTACTGGCGACGATGACCTTGTCACGCTGACGGTTTTTCAGCCAGTTGCCGATATAGGTCGAGGTGCGCCCTTGGGTTTCGGCGTTCGGTGGCACGGGATAGAGCTCGGCGGTGTCGAGGAAATTCACGCCATGGTCGAAGGCGTAATCCAATTGCTCATGCGCTTCTGATTCCGTATTTTGCTCGCCCCAGGTCATGGTGCCCAGACAGATTAGGGACACGTCGATAGTGGTGGTGCCCAGTTTACGCATTTGCATGGTGACTCTCCTTTATGTTTCCGGTTAGATAGGGCGCAAAGGAGCGAGTACAATGGCACTACCACCCGAACATCCACCCGTGGCTTATGGCAAGACGGGCGTGCTGCTGGTCAATCTCGGCACGCCGGATTCTACCAGCTGGTGGGACATCCGCAAATATCTGAAAGAGTTTCTGTCCGATAGCCGCGTCATTGAAACCAACCGCTACCTGTGGTGGCTGATTTTGAACGGGCCGATTTTGACGCTGCGGCCCAGCAAAGTGTCAAAGGTCTACAATCAGGTTTGGATGCACGACACCAACGAATCGCCGCTGCGGCATTACACGCGCGCGCAGGCTGAGCGGTTGCAGGAGCAAATGGACGAGGTGGTCGTCGACTGGGCCATGCGTTACGGCAATCCGTCGATGCAAAGCCGGATTGAGGCGCTGACCGCGCAAGGCTGCGAGAAGATTCTGATCATCCCGATGTATCCGCAGTATTGTGCGGCGACAACGGCGACGGTCTGCGACAAAGCCTTCGACATTTTAAAAGGCCTGCGCTGGCAACCGACATTGCGCACCGCGCGCGCCTGGGAAGATCATCCGCTCTATATCGACGCGCTGCGACGTTCGCTGGAAACGCACCTGGCAGGCTTGGATTGGCAGCCGGAGAAGATTATCTTGAGCTTCCACGGCATCCCGAAATCCTATTTCGAAGCGGGAGATCCGTATCATTGTTACTGCCATAAAACCGCGCGTTTGCTGCGAGAGGCGATGGGGATGGACAAAGAGCAGATGTTGCTTTGCTTCCAAAGCCGTTTTGGCCCGCGCGAATGGTTGCAACCCTATCTCGACAAAACGCTAGAAGAATTGCCTACGCTGGGCACTAAAAAGGTTGTCGTCATGGCACCGGGCTTTACAGCGGATTGCATCGAAACATTGGAAGAGATTGCGATTGCTGGCCGCGAAAGTTTCGAACATGCGGGCGGTACACATTTCAGTTATGTGCCCTGCCTGAATGACGCGCCGGAACATATCGCGCTGCTGAAGGCGATCGCAGAAGAGAATCTCGGCGGGTGGGTGTAGTATTTGAGAAGGAATCGCCGCGCCTGATTCTTTGGGTGCCCGCGCTTTTCGCCATTGGTGCGCTGCTCTATTACGCACTGCCGGATGAACCGCACCCGCTATCAGTGGCGGCGCTAGGTGCCATCGCGTTTCTGCTGCGCGTTGTTTGGCGGCGCGCGCGGGTGTGGTGGCTGCCCACACTCGCGTTAAGTATCATCGCGCTCGGTTTTGGTTACGCGCTGATCCACGGCCAGTTTACGCAGACCCCCATGTTGGAAAAGCCGATGGATTTTGCCACTGTCGAAGGCCGCATTGCGGAGCTGGAGGCCGTGCCTGGCGGAGTGCGTGTGACGCTAGATCGTTTAACAATTCCCAACCTGCAAACGCCATTAGAAAAAGTGCGTCTGAAACTGCGCGGCGAGCATGATGATTTACTGAGCGGCCAGCGGATTCGTCTGCGCGGGGGATTGATGCCCGCCAGCGGTCCAGCGGCCCCAGGTGGGTTCGACTTTGCGCGCTGGTTTTATTTCAAAGGCATCGGCGCGGTCGGGTATGGGATTCCGCCGGTCGAGCAGTTGGGGGAAGATGGGCAGGGGAGCGTGTCATGGCTTACGCAGATGCGCGAATGGCTGACGCGGCGCATCCGCGCGCAACTGCCGGAGGCGGAAGGTGCGGTGGCCGCGGCGTTAATGACCGGCGATCGCGCGGCGATTCCTGAACATGTAAACGACGTGATGCGCGATGCCAGCCTGTCGCATATTCTGGCGATTTCGGGCATGCATATGGCGATCATCACCGGGCTGGTGTTTTTTGCACTGCGTTACCTGCTGGTGCTATTGCCGTGGACGCGGCATAGTTTGCGCAACAAAAAACATGCTGCGCTCGGGGCGCTGGCATTCGGGCTTGGTTATTTGCTGATCGCCGGGCTACCGGTCTCGGCATTGCGCGCCTTCATCATGGTGGCGCTGGTCTTTGGCGCGGTGATTGCGGATCGACGGGTGATGCCAATGCGGTCGCTGGCATTGGCGGCGTTGCTGTTATTGCTGTACCATCCGGCCTATATTCTTGAGCCGGGGTTCCAGCTTTCCTTTGTCGCCACGGCCGCGCTGATCGCGTGGTATGAGCGGCTGGTGGTGTGGAGCGAGGCGGACGTGGCGCGCCCGCGCCAACGTCGTATTCTTGCGTGGATCATCGGCATTGCAACGACCTCATTTGTGGCGCAAGCGGCGACGACACCTTTCGTGCTTTATCATTTCAACAATTTGCCGGTGTATGGGTTGCTGGCCAATCTGTTGGTCATGCCGATTGTCAGTTTCGCCATGATGCCGCTGGTCGTGTTGTCCTTCTTACTGCTGCCCGTGGGGTTAGAGGGGCTGACGTTACAACCATTAGGCTGGTGCATCCGCGCGATGATCCAGATCGCGGAATGGATTGCACTCTTGCCCTATCATCGGCTGTTGCTTCCAGCACCGCCGGATTGGGGCATGGCGCTGATGGCCTTTGGCTTGGCGTGGCTGATTGTGTGGCAAACACGGCTACGCTATTGCGGTGCACTTATTATCTTATTGGGCCTAGCCAGTTATGCCACATTGCAGCTACCGGATATCTTCATCAGCAATGATGCTAAACAAGTCGCGCTGCGTAACGCGAATGGCTATGCAATGATACAGGGCAATGGCCGCGGATTTATTGCCGAGCAATGGGCGGAATCGGTCGGGCAGGAGCGGTTCGCAAAAGCGCCCGATCTGCGGTGTGATCCCGAAGGCTGTGCGATGGCTTATGCAGAAAGCTATGTCGCCTTACCGCGCTACGCGATGGCGGTGCCGGAAGATTGCCGGCAGGCGAGCCTTGTCATTTCACCTAGCTATGTCGATGGCCGCTGTGACGCACAGGTCATTGACCGCGAGCAATTACCAGCCGGACATCACTGGGGTTGGTGGGAAAATGGCCAATGGCGGTTTGAAACCACGCACGACATGCAAGGCAATCGGCTTTGGACGCCCTAATTCTCTAACGGTGTGATGGTATACCCGTCTTGTTCTAACAAATAGAGAATGCCTTTTTCGCCCGGCAGGTGCAACGCGCCGACAGCGGTGAGGGTCGTTTTATCGAAATCCTCTTCCATGGCCTGCGCCATGCGGATATTGCGTTTATCGATCAATTCTTCCTCGAGATAACGCGCCAGTCCGGCATCTTTTTCGGCCAACTCGCCAAAGACACGGCGGCTCATCTCGTAGATGCCAGTCAAATCGCGATTGAGATAGAGGCGTTTCAATTCGACCAAATCGGCTTCCAGCGTGTCAACTTGCTCCAGCGTATGTTCGAGAAAATAAAAGGCTTCCTGTTTGTTCATCTCGGTGAAAATCTCAAACTGGTCGTCGACATCTTCCAGACTATCGACGGGCACTTGCGCTTGTGCCGCTATCGCTTGCAAGCGGCTGTCGAGGACCATACCATCGCCTTCTGGCTTTGGATATTGAGCGAGAATTGCAATAGCCCATGGTTGATAGCGTTTCGCCGCCATGGGCGATAGTCCGATGAGTGGCAGCAGTTTTTTGCGCACTTGCATGAACATATCCGTGCCGATGACATCCGGAAGGTCTGGGCTTCCCGAGGGCAGTAGCATAAAGAAATGCGCGCGTTTCTGATCGAGCGGTGTCATCACAATTTCCAGATTCAACTGATCGCTTTGGCGAATATAGTCGCCCGCCATGGCGGCCAGCGGCGTTAAATCTGGTGAGTCGGAATGAAAGGTGCCGAACACATATTGTACCGGAACCCCGCATTTTTCGACTTTATAGAGCAGCGCCTGATTCGGGCGGGTCAGTATGGATTGGTAATCCCTTGGGCGTTCACAGGCTGTGGCTACCGTGCTCCAAGCCGTCACTACGAGTGTTAAGATGGCAATCCAGAGACGCGTGCAACCCGTAGCTTTGGATAGCCGCGTCGCGTTGCTCCTCGCAATGACGTTTAGCATATTAATATCCTTCGTTTAATCCGGCCAGCGAGTTCAAGGTAGCTGAGCGGAATTCGCGTCGATAGGTAATATAAATTACCAGCGCGGTCGAGGCAATAAAGAGTAAAGGGTGCAAGAACCAGCTGATCGTCGCCAGTCCGAAATAATAGCCACGCATTGCCATGTTGAAATGTTTACCCGCATTGGCCGAAAGCTGGCCTGCATGTTCGGCGAAGCGTGCATGAATTTCAGGGCATTGATCGGGCATCGGTGCGGCCCCCACCAAAATACAGCAATAGTTATACTGGCGCAGCGACCAGGTGAATTTAAAGAAGGTGTAAATGAAAATCATCGCCAGCGTAAAGGTTTTGGCTTCCCACATGAAGGGTGTTGCCTGCACCGCATATGGCAGTTGGTTCAGCATTTCGATGGCTGAATCGCGATAGCCCAAAATCGTGAATAGGCCAATCAGAATGAAGATGGAGGTATTGGCAAAAAACGAGATAGAGCGAAGCAGGTTGCCCACCAGCGAGGCATCGGCAACCCGGCTTTCACGCTTTAAAATCTGCTGCATCCATTTGATACGCATTTGATCCATCGTGAACATCAGGTTGGGGCGCCGCGTGTAATGAATGCGCGCATAAGTAGCATAGCCCGACCAGGTGATAATGAAAAAGATGAAGGCCACAACGTCCAGCAGCAGGATATTCGCGCCATCGAGTTGGAAGGCAGCCGCACTAAGAGGAAACATGTACGCCTCCGGGAATTTGACCCAGCAATTGTTGTGTCGCCAGTGTGACATCGGCCTGACGCATGAGCGATTCACCCACTAAAAAAGCATGTAAACCATGGCTTTGCATCTCGGCGATATCGGCATGTGTTTGGATGCCGCTTTCACAGACCAGCGTATAATCCGCAGGTAACTGTGCTGCTAAACGCTGCGAAATACTCAAATCCACTTCGAGCGTCGATAGGTTACGGTTGTTGACGCCAAGCAGACGCGAGCGCAGATGCGTGGTTGCCCGCTCGCATTCGGCTTCGTCATGCACTTCAATCAACACGTCCATGCCCAGTTCCAGCGCTGCGGACTCGATTTCTTTGGCGTGGCTGTCATCCAACGCCGCCATAATCAATAAAATGCAATCTGCATTGAAAGCGCGCGCTTCGGTTACCTGATAGGTGTCGACCATAAAATCCTTGCGCAGAATCGGTAGCTCAACCGTGTGGCTAACCGGCGGCAGGAATTCGATGCTGCCCAGAAAATGCGGCACATCGGTTAATACGGAAAGGCATGTCGCCCCGCCATCGCGGTAAGCTTTCGCCAGCTCCGGCGGATTGAAGTTTTCGCGAATTAATCCGCGACTGGGAGAGGCTTTTTTGATTTCCGCAATCAGGGCGGTACCGCCTTCAGCAATGGTCGTATCAAGCGCTGTCTTAAATCCGCGCGGCGGTTGATTTAATTTCATCCGCTCGCGTAGCGCCGCTTCGGGCAACGCTTGTTTGCAAGCGGCTACATGGGCGCGCGTTTTTTCGCAGATTTCATGTAATAAACTACTCACGTCTCGTTGTCTTCATTCCTACATTAATAGTGTGACACTACATTGCTGCATTGCACAATGCAACTTATGCTGATGTCATTTGCACAAGCGTTTCCAGTGTCGCCAGCGCGCGACCGCTGGCCAGTGCTTCGGCGGCGAAGAGGGCGCCAGTGGCCAAGTCTTCGGCATGCCCTGCGATACATAAGCCTGCCGCCGCGTTCAACACTACCGCATCATGGTAGGCCGAGCGCTGATCTTTCAGCACCATTAGCAGGGCCTGCGCATTAAAAATTGCATTCCCGCCGCGAATTGCCGAAAGTTCCGCGTTTGGAAGACCGGCATCTTTTGGATAGGCGGTTGCTTCACGTAAAGTTTCGTCCTGAAGCATCACAATATCGGTGGCTCCGGTGATGCTTAACTCATCCTGCCCATCTGCCCCATGCACGACCCAAGCGGATTCACTGCCTAAGGCATGCAGGGTTTCGGCTATCGGTTTTAGCCACTTACGATCAAACACGCCCAATAATTGATGGCGCACCCCCGCCGGATTGCACAGCGGGCCTAATAAATTGAATATCGTCCGGCGTTTCAGTTTCTGACGTATAGGGGCGACATGGCGCATGGCAGGGTGAAAATGCGGGGCCGCAAGGAAACACAGATTCACTTCTTCGAAACAGCGCCGCAGCACATCCTCATCTTCGACGATCTGCACGCCAAGCGCACCGAGCACATCCGTCGAGCCGGAAGAAGAGGAGACCGAGCGGTTGCCATGTTTGACCACCGGCACGCCGCAGGCCGCGATCACAAAAGCGGCGGCGGTCGAAATGTTATAGGTGTGCAAGCCATCGCCGCCCGTGCCGCAGACATCCAACGCAGGCCGGTCTATCGGGAAACGCCGCATATGCATGCGCATCACGCGGGCTGCAGCAGCCAATTCTTCCGCAGTTTCGCCACGTTCATGCAACGCAATCAGGAAGGTTGCCAATTCTTCTTCATTGCATTTGCCAAGCAGGATATCGGTGAACAGGATTTCCACCGCTTCGGCCGGTAGGTCATGGCCTTGTTGTAAATTATAAATCGCTGCTTTCACAGCAACTCCAGGAAGTTACGCAGCAGGTCATGCCCGTGCTCGCTGGCGATGGATTCGGGGTGGAATTGTACGCTATGCAGCGGATATTCTGTATGTTGCAACCCCATAATCGTGCCATCCTCCGTCTCGGCGGTGATGCTCAGGCAGTCGGGCAGGGTCTCGCGTTTGACGATCAGCGAATGATAGCGCGTGGCGGTGAACGGGTTGTTGAGGCCCTTAAACACGCCTTCGCCAGTATGGCGAATCAGGCTGGTTTTTCCGTGCATGACCGGGCTCATCCGCACGACTTCACCGCCGAAGACCTGACCAATCGCCTGATGACCAAGGCAGACCCCGAACATCGGGACTTTATCTTTGCCTTTTTCGATTAATTCCAGACAGATGCCCGATTCATTGGGCGTTGCCGGGCCGGGCGACAGAATAATCCCATCCGCCCCGCGCGCCAATACCGCCGCCGCCGAGTCGGCATCGTTACGCAATACCTCCACCTCCGCCCCCAACGACTGCGCATAATGCAGAAGATTATAGGTAAAGCTGTCATAATTATCGATGAGGATGAGTTTTTTCATAGCTGCGCAAAATGTCATAAAACTGTCAACATCGCAACGAAATGCGACTGCTATGCTGTAAGTAATCTTTATTAGCCTTTGCTGATAATAGAATGGGGAGCAATCCCCTTTCGGTTTTTTTGGGGGCTCTACATGAGTTCAAAAAATAATAATGGCAGTTCTCAGCCTGAGTGGTGGGTTCGGCTCAATCGAGCCGCAGGTCCACTACACCCCGCAGTCAAACCCGCAATCGAAATGGCGGTCATTGGCGCAGTCGGGTATGCGGTCATCGTGTATCTGATTCCGGCTCTTCTATGGACGGTATGGCAGGTGGTGAAAATACTTGTCATTACGGGCGGCATCATCGCGGCATTGAACTGGGAAAACCAACGCGTTGGACGACTAAATCGTCTGCAGCAATGCAATGGCGAACGTCTGCTCAGTTCTGTGTGGTGGTGCCTATTCGCCGCAATCATTGCCTTGGTGGCGGAATGGGTCTGGACCAATGGCCGTATTCCGACGGACTGGGAGTATTACGGCTTCACCGCTGTGCAACTCCTTTTCTACTCAGCTTTCCTTGCGTGTCTATTTCATGCGCTGGAGAAGCTGGTCGCAGAGGCGAGGGCAGAAGTTCAAGCAAGCGCTGCTCCTCCTGTTATCCTGCCCACCTCTCTGGAGGAGGTGAGAATGGGGCCGGTCATCGACGGTACGGTGGAGAAAACTTCGCGTCAGCGATAATGCCCATACATATTTATGAATTTCGGCGCCTTCGGGCGTCGTTTTTTTAGCTCGGACTAAACTGTCCGGCATTTTCTGCCGCTTTCATGACGGCTTTGGCTTTATTGACCGATTCCTGATACTCGCCTTCGGCGCTGGAATCAGCGACGACGCCGCCACCGGCCTGCGCGTAGACTTTGCCGTCTTTGACGAGGGCGGTGCGCAGGTTGATGCAGACATCGAGCGAGCCGTTAGCGCTGATATACCCCGTGCCGCCCGCGTAGAAACTGCGGCGCAGGGGTTCGAGTTCGTCGATGATCTCCATGGCGCGGATTTTGGGTGCGCCGGAAACGGTACCCGCCGGGAAGCCCGCGAATAGCGCGTCGATGGCGTCATAGCGGCTGCGGTCCAGCGTGCCTTCGACATTGGAGACGATGTGCATGACATGGCTGTAACGTTCGATAATGAATTGCTCGGTCACGCGGACGCTGTCTTTGGTGCAAACGCGGCCCACATCGTTGCGGCCCAGATCGAGCAGCATCAGATGTTCGGCGCATTCCTTGGCATCGGCGAGGAGCTCATGTTCCAGCGCCAGATCTTCCGCCGCGGTTTTGCCGCGTGGGCGGGTGCCAGCAATGGGGCGGATGGTGACGGTGTCGTCGCGCACGCGCACGAGGATTTCGGGGGACGAACCGACCAGCGTGAACCCACCGAAATGCAAATAAAACAGGAAGGGCGAGGGGTTCAATTGGCGCAACGAACGGTAGAGCGCAAACGGATGGTGAGTAAACTCGGCACTGAAACGTTGCGAGGGAACGACCTGAAAAATATCGCCCGCCTGAATATAGTCTTTGGCTTTTTCGACCATCGCGAAATAGTCTTGCTTGGTCATCGCTGGCTCAAAGGTCAGCGGCGCAGGCGTTCCGGCGCGATGTTGGTGACGCTGATCGACCGGGCCTTGCAACAGGCGTACTGTCTGTTCAATTTCGCGGCTCACACCCTCGTAGCTGCGTGCCTGATCCGGCCAGACAAGCGCGATGATATAAACCACCCCATCGACCGAATCGAAGATGAGAACGGATGTTGGACGCATGAACATGCCGTCAGGGATGCCGATAGGATCGGGATTGGTATCGGGCAGTTTTTCGCTTAAGCCTACCGCCGGATAGCCGAGATAACCGATAATGCCAGCCGCCATGGGCGGCAAGCCTTCGGGAATCGCCATTTCCATTTCGCGCGCGAGTTTTTTCAGCGAGGTGAGCGTATCATCCCAAGCGGGCTCGAAACTGTCTTCGGCAAATGGCGCGCGGCGACTGATTTCGGCGCGGTTGCCATGCGCACGCCAGATTAGATCAGGTTTTAAACCGATGATCGAATAGCGCCCGCGGGATGCGCCGCCTTCGACGGATTCGAGCAGAAAGCAAGGTTCATCCGCCTGCATGAGTTTCAACATGGCGGAAACGGGCGTTTCCAGATCGAGCACATGCTTGGTGTAGACAAGTTGTGGTTTGCCCGCTTGCGCGGCGAACTGGTCGGCGGTCGGGGTGAGGTGCATGGCTGCGCCGTTACTGCGCATCCTGCGTATCGGCCATCAGCGCTTCGGTATCGACATCGACGTCATACCGCTCGCGCAGGCCGCGCAGATAGGCTTCGAACAGCGCATTTTGCTGCGCGAGGCGTAAGGTCGCGCCCACCGCTTCGGAGGCGCGTGCATCATCCGGCGCATCGGTGATCGATGTCACGACCGCCACGGCATATTCACCATCTGGTAACGGATAGCCTTCGCTGACCCCGCCTTGCGGCAAGCGGAAAATTTCCGTCATCAAGCCGCCGGTAACCTGCAGATTGCCAATTTTTTCCGCATCGCGGCGTAAGCTATCGGAAATGACAACATCATAGCCGGTCGCCTGCATCGCCTGAATCACGTTATCGGACTTGCGTAAGGTTTCGGAGACTTCTTGCGCTTTATCACGCAGACGCTCACGTTCCTGCTGCGCCGTGTAGCGGCGTTCCAGTTCTGGCTTCACATCTGCCATGTCGCGCGTATAGCCGGGGGTCACGCTGGTCGCCTGTACGAGATAATAATGATTATCCGCCGATAACAGCACCGGCGAGATTTCGCCTTCATTCAGGTCGAATCCAGCTGTCGCGACCTCACTTGCCAGCCCATCTTGCGGCGCGCTGCCTTCACTGGTCGATAAGGTCGAAATTTCAAGCGATCCAAGGTCATTCGCTTTCAGCGCCTCTTCCAGCGTGGCGCCTTGCGCGATCTGATCGTCAAGCGCTTCGGCGACGTCATTAACGCGATTTTCCATCACGTCAGCCATGGCCGCGCTTTCCACATCGTCGCGCACTTCTTCAAACGGGCGCGTATGTTCCGGCGTTACATGCGTGACTTTATAGACCTGCCAGCCGAATTCGCTTTCCACTGGTTCGGTGATTTCGCCTTCTTTCAAATCGTAAATCGCATGCGCGACTGATTCCGGTAGATCGCTATAGCTTACCTTCCCCAAAATCACGGGCTGGTTGGGCTGCTCACCTTGCGTGATCGCGTCGTGGCCTTCTTTCGCCGCGGCTTCATCCGCAAAATTATACTGTTCAACATTGCGGGTTTCGCTGGCGGTATAAAGGTCTTGCTGGCTGTCGTAGCGCGCGCGTAATTCATCGTCGCTGACTTGGATATTCAGCAATTCTTGTAAGCGTTGCGCGTCAAAACTGACATAGCGCAATTCGCGTTTTTCCGGCACGTAAAACGCGTCTTTATCTTGCTCGTATAACTCGTTTAATTGTTCATCCGTGGGCGCGGGAATGCTGCCTTCAATCGCTTTTTTATCGAGCAGGACTAAGCTTGCCTGCCGCGTTTGCGCATGCACTTTGGTATAGAGATCCACCATCGCTTGCGGCACGGCGACACCGTTGCGGATCGTATCATCGACCAGAGCCAGTTGCACATCCTGACGGTATTGATCCAGGAACATCTGCTCGCTGATATTATTGCGGCGCAGAGTTTGCTTGAACACGTCCGCATCAAACGTACCATCGGTATTGGCGAAATTCGGGTCAGTGGCGATGGCCTTGGCCAACACATCTTCAGAGACATGCAGACCCATTTCGCTGAAGTCGTGATAAATCAGGCGCGTATTGAGCAAACGATTCAACGTATCCATCCGCACCGGCAAACTACGCGCGACTTCTGGCGTCAATTCGGGGATTTGGCTGCTAAGGCGATTCAATGTCTGCTCTAACTCGGGCAGAGTGATGCTGCCGCCATCATAGGTGGCGACGACTTGATCGCCTACGGCCTGACGAAAGACATCGCCGATGCCCCATAGCCCTAAAGCCAGAATTAACAATAAGATGACGATTTTGGCGATTAGGCCACTCGATTGTTTGCGCATTCCTCGTAACATGCCTGATCTCTAGCCGAGGCTGGGCATAAGTCAATCCGGGATTTGCCATCTCGGGATGCCTGTGCTACCCGGCTAGTATGACACGCTATCTCATGGCCAACTGGAAAATGTTCACACCGCCGCTGCCGCAATGGATGCAGGCAGTAACGACCGTACATATCGATGAATCCGTCGAAGTGGTGCTTTTCCCCCCGTTTACGCAGCTTGCGGCGGCGCAAATGGTGCGGGCGCAAACGCATGTGCAACTGGGCGGGCAGGACTGTCATTGGCAAAAAGAAGGCGCGTTTACCGGTAATATTTCTGCCGAGATGCTGAAACGCACAGGCTGTGCATATGTATTATGTGGGCATTCCGAACGGCGCCAGCAGCATGGAGAAGATAACGACACGGTGAAAGCCAAAGCCGAAGCGGCGATGGAAGCGGGGCTGACTCCGGTGATTTGCATTGGCGAAACCCGCGCCGAATACGAAGCAGGGAAAACGCGCGACGTGCTGGTGGAACAAATCACCGCGACCGTGCCGAATGGCGAGGTGGTGATTGCCTATGAACCGGTCTGGGCCATCGGTACCGGCCTGACCCCGGAAATGCAGGAAATTGAGGACACGCATGGCTTTATCCACGGGTTGGTGGACGCGCCCGTGATCTATGGCGGATCGGCAAAACCGGGGAATATGGGCGACATTGCGAAGCTAAAAGGTGTTGATGGCGCGCTAGTGGGTAGCGCCAGCCTTGACGGCGCGTCTTTTGCCGCTATGTTACGCGCCTTGCAAGAAAGTACACCATCATGATTCATATTTTTCTGATCATCCATGTCGTCATCGCACTCGCTTTATGCGCGATCGTGCTGCTTCAACGTAGCGATACCGATGGGTTCGGTTTGGGCAGCGGTAGCGGTTCGAACTTCATGTCTGGCCGCCAAAGCGCCAATTTCATGACCCGCGCCACCGCCGTACTCGCCGCGTTATTCATGCTGAATAGTTTGTGGCTATCGATGTTAGCCGCCGACCAGCATGATGTTTCCCTGGTGGATCGTATTCAGAAAGCCGATCAGTCTGGCCCGGCGATGCGCGCCGAGGGGATGACGGAGGAAGATGGGGAAGCGGTTCCCGAAGCGCCGATTGACGAGGCCGCACCAGAAGCACCGACCAATCCATTAAGCGTTCCGGACCGTTCGTCCAACGAAGCGGTTGAACCTGCGGAAGAAGAGCCGTCTGCCTTAGAAGAAATGACCGACGAAGAAGTGACACCTGCTGAAGATTCCGTACCGGCTGCTCCGAGTGCAGCGCAATAATATTCTTCGAATAGACGGGATTCCTCGCTTGCCTTGCAGAATAGAATCGTGTCTAAGACAACTCCCATGACGCGATATATTTTTATTACTGGCGGCGTGGTCTCTTCTCTGGGCAAAGGCCTGGCCTCCGCATCTCTGGCAGCATTGTTACAAGCACGTGGATTCAAAGTCCGTTTGCGCAAACTTGACCCCTATTTGAACGTTGATCCGGGGACGATGAACCCGACGCAGCATGGCGAAGTGTTTGTGACGGATGATGGGGCGGAAACCGATCTCGATCTTGGGCATTATGAACGTTTTACCGGTGTGCATGCGCGCAAGAGCGACAATGTCACAACAGGGCAGATTTATTCGAACCTGCTAACCAAGGAGCGCCGTGGTGACTATCTTGGCGGGACGGTGCAGGTCATTCCGCATGTGACCGATCTTATTAAAGACTTCGTCGTCAACGATACTGAGAAAGAAGATTTCGTCCTCTGCGAAATCGGCGGAACCGTCGGCGATATCGAAGGCCTGCCATTCTTCGAAGCGATTCGCCAGTTGCGCAATGAGCTATGGCGCGAGCGGGTGATGTTCATCCACGTTACGCTGATTCCGTGGATAGCCGCTGCGGGTGAATTAAAAACCAAGCCGACACAGCATAGCGTGAAAGAATTACGCACGATCGGGATTCAACCGGACGTGTTGCTCTGCCGCGCTGATCGAGAAGTGCCGGTTTCGGAGCGTCGCAAAATCGCACTGTTCTGTAACGTCAAAGAAGATTGCGTGATTCAGGCGCTGGATGCCGATTCGATCTACAAAGTGCCGAAAATGCTGCATGATGAAGGGCTGGACCGCGAAGTGCTGCGCCACTTCAACGTAAAGTCGAAACAGCAAATCGACCTGACAAAATGGGAAAAAATCATTAAGCGCCAGGCTGAGCCAAAAGGCGAAGTGACCGTCGCTATGGTCGGCAAATATACCGACATTAACGACACCTATAAATCGCTGACCGAAGCGCTCGATCATGCGGGCTTTGCCAATCAGGTGAAGGTCAATGTGAAGATGGTCAACGCCCGCGACTTTGAGCAGAAGAATATCGATCAGAAACTGCAAGACGTCGATGCGATTCTGGTCCCAGGCGGGTTTGGCGAACATGGGGTGCCGGGAAAAATCAAAGCCGTGACCTATGCGCGCGAAAACAAGATTCCCTATCTCGGGATTTGTTTGGGCATGCAGATCGCCTGTATCGAGATGGCGCGCAATCTGCTGGGCCTAAAAGCGGCGTATTCGACGGAATTCGGCCCGCTGGAAAACGAAGATCCGCGCGGTCCGCTCGTCGGCCTGATGACCGAATGGATGCGCGAAGATGGCGTGCGCGAAGTGCGCCGCCATGATGGCGATCTGGGCGGCACGATGCGCTTGGGCGCGTATGATTGCGAGCTCAAAACCGGCTCGCTGGCGCATAAGATTTACGGGAAGAAGAAAATCACCGAACGCCATCGTCACCGTTTCGAGGTGAATACAGCTTATGTCGACGCGTTTGAACAATCGGGCGTGACCTTCTCTGGTTTCTATCCCGGCGGCCATCTACCGGAAATCGTCGAGCTGCCGCAAGGGACCGGGAAGGGCGAACACCCCTTCTTCATCGGCGTGCAATATCACCCGGAATTCCTAAGCCGGCCGTATGAAGCCCATCCGCTATTCGCGGCGTATATCAAGGCTGCAAAGACGCAGAAGAAATAACAATTCTACCTATAAAGAGTGGCTTGAAGGCGTAATCGCGCCACTGTCACAAAACTGTCATATTTCTCTGCTATAAATAGATAAAATTTGATCTATTTGGAAGGAGAGCCCCATGACCACACGCAGCGACTTACACACACGTCTGACAGAAGCGCGGGAAGTATATAAAAGCGCCGATATCTGGAACCGCTTTTTGGGTGGTGTGCCGGTTTATGGCCAATTTTTACAACGCGATGCCGCGGTCAGTTAGGCCGAATACGACGCGGCATTGCATGCGTTGAGTACCGCTGATGCGTTAGGCGCGGCATTCAATAGCACGAATCAGGTTGCACAGCGCCAAGCGCCGAGTAAAGCGGGTGGGGAAGAGCAGGAAACAGCAGTTATTAAGCAACCGCTACAACCGCATAAAATGTTGCCGATTATGGCTAGCGTAGAGGCGCTGCCGGAAGTGGCGCATGGTTTGCCTGCTACCACGCAGCAAACAGAAACGCAGCGCGCTTAGATTGGCATCTTGATTACGTCCTGATAGGCCGCAATCATTTTATCGCGCACGGCGACGACCGTGTTCAGTGTCAGCTCGGCATTGGAGACTGCGGTGATTAGGTCATGCAGCTCGGCTTCTTTCGCGACCGCTTTCGTGCTGGTCATCTCACCCTGGTAACCGGCGTCGCGCGCCTGATCCATTGAGTTGCTGATTAAATCTTTGAACGAGGTCGACGGCGTCGAATCGCTGGGGATCGCGCCGGCGGTTTTATTTTCCATATCGGTCACGATACGCTCGGCCAAACGGTTGGCGGAGCTCATATAGGCATTCGATGCGTGATTAAATGAAACAGCCATTGGTAATGCTCCCTAAATTAGCGCAGTAGATTGATGGTTTGGTTAATCATCGCCTTCGACACTTCAACGACGTTCAGATTCGCTTCGTAGCCGCGGCGGGCTTCGCGCATGTCCATCGCTTCAATCAGCGGGTTGACGTTCGGATAGCGCACATAGCCTTTTTCATCTGCCGCCGGGTGTGACGGGTCATATTTCAGTTTGAAATCAGACATGTCGTAACCGCGCTTCTTCACTTGTACGAAATCGACTTCCGAATCGCGGTCCATGATGTTTTTAAAGGTCAGCACTTTCCGGCGATACGGTGCTTCGCCCGGACGCGTGCCCACAGAATCGGCGTTGGCGACGTTTTGTGAGACGACTTTCAGACGTTCGCTCTGCGCTTTCATGCCATGCGCGGCGATATACATGCTTTTGACAAGATCAGATGTCGGCATTGGTTACCCTCCCTAATTCTGCGTTCCGAGCGCTGTTTTAAACAGGCCGGTGGTTTTGCGATACAGATTGGTCACCATTTGATGTTCCATCTGCGTATCGGCAATTTTTGCCATTTGCTCTTCCAGAGAAATATTGTTTTCCACTGGCGATGTTTCGAAGGTTTTGCGCGTTTTTTCGTCGCGATAATCATTCGGCATTTTCGGCAAGCCGCCCGTATGCAGCGACGAGGTAGTGCGCATTTTCAATTTATTGGTTTGCAGCGCGGCGAGGCGCTTAAAATCCAGCTCTTTTAGATCGCGCGCTTTATAGCCCGGCGTATCGATATTCGCGATATTTTGGGAGAGCACATCCGTCCGCTCGGCCAGATAGCCCATCTTCGTGCCCATCATATTCATCAGCGTGAGTTTGCTGTAATCCATAGCGATCCCTGTTTGTTAATCTTAGCTAGGCATTTTCTGCCTATTTAACGTTATACTACACGATTTTCCTCATCATTGCCAATAGTATTTGCCGTGGTTGTTCACAGCTGCTATGGATAATGCAGGAATTACGCCAAACCAGAAGGTACACAGTAACAGGAGGTTACGGGCATGTTATATCTATCGCGCAAGCTTGGGGAATCCATCGTGATCAATAATCATATTGAGATGACGGTGGTGGAAGTGCGCGGAAAAACCGTAAAAATTGGCTTCACCTTCCCACCGGAGGCAACCGTATTGCGCAAAGAAATTCACGATAAAATTATGGCAGAAAATCAAGCCGCAGCGCTGGGTGGTTTTGGCGATGACTGGGGCGATTTTGAATTGAATCTGGGCGATGACTGACGAACCGAAGATTAACCTGCTGGAAGGCGCGCAACCGGAACCGCCGAAAGGCCAGAGCAAAGCCGTCGCGATTAAATATGATCGCACCAAAGGCGATGCGACGCCGCGCATCACCGCCAGTGGCAAGGGCGCGATTGCCGAGCAGATTCTGGCGATTGCTTTCGCCAATGGCATCAAAGTGCGTGAAGATGCCGATCTGGTCGAAGTGCTGGAAAAAATCGAAGTGGATTCGCCGATACCAATTGAGGCGTTTGCCGCGGTCGCCGAAATTCTGCGCTATGTCTATCAAGCCAATGCCGCCCTGAAACAAAAGCGCGGGTTATAAGGAGGTGTTATGAGTAAAGAAGCGACGCAACTGATTAGCGAATTGCAGGATTATATCGCGGAAGCTAAAGCCAGCTGTGAGCGTGGGGAATTCAGCGATATTGCCGCCATGCAGCCAAAGGTCGAGCAAATGTGTCAGGTAATTGGCAACCTCCCCGTAAGCGATGCGCGCCAGCATTCGGCCAATCTGGAGGCGATTGCCATAGAGCTGGACGAGCTGAAAGCGCAGATGGAAGAAAAACGCAATCTCCTGCGTGACGATTTACAAGGCACGACGCAGCATAGTCAGGCCGCCAAGGCCTATGCGCAGCCGATGCCGCCGTCCGGCGAACCGCAGGAGGGGTAATGGAATCACCCGATCTTCTGCGCTCGCTTGTTTCGTTACTTTTCGTACTAGCGCTGATTTTGCTCGTTGCCTGGGCCTTCAAACGCTTTGGGTTGGAGAGACGTTTCATCAGCGCTAGCGGCAAGGGTGAGCCGCGGTTGAAAATAGTGGAGCGCCTGATGCTTGACCCGAAACGGCGGCTGGTCGTGGTGCGCTTTGACAACCGCGAACATTTAATTCTTTCCGGGCCAACGCAGGATGTGCTAATCGAATCCTATGATGTTTCGGGGCGGGAGGTAAAGGATGCGTAACTGGTTATTGGCGCTGTTGATACTGTTGCCCTCTGCCGCTTTGGCGCAGGAATTCTCGCTCGATCTCGGGGGAGAAGGCGGATCGACCACCGCGCGCATTATCCAGATGGTGCTATTGCTCACCGTCCTGTCACTGGCGCCTTCTGTATTGGTGATGATGACGTCATTCACGCGGATTATCGTGGTGCTCGCATTTCTGCGTACCGCGATGGGAACGCAGCAAACCCCGCCGAACCAAGTGTTGATTGGTCTCGCCCTGTTTATGTCGCTTTTTATCATGATGCCGGTGTTTGAAAAAAGTTATTACGATGGGTTGCTGCCACTGATGGAAGAGCAAATTTCCGAGGAAGTGGCGTTGGAAAAGGCCGCACATCCGTTCCGGCTGTTTATGCTACGTCACGTGCGCGAAAAAGATCTGGAATTATTCGTGGATATGGATCCGGACATGGTGATCGAAGATCCGCTCGCCACACCGTATCAGGTCTTGGTGCCCGCTTTCATGATCTCCGAACTCAGGCGGGCCTTCGAGATTGGCTTTCTGATTTTCGTACCCTTTTTGATTATCGATATGCTGGTCGCATCCGTGCTGATGGCGATGGGTATGATGATGTTGCCGCCCGTGCTTATTTCACTCCCGTTCAAGCTCATCTTTTTTGTGTTGGTAGATGGATGGTATATGGTTGCGGGTAGCTTAGTGCGAAGTTTTGGGGTATAAGCGCCGCATGCAGACACTTTCCTTTAAACAAATCCTGCAGGCGATGGTCTTCATCGTTGTGCTCATTCTCCTCGCCTGGATCGCCTTTTACGTCCTCATTTTTGTGCTCGCCTTAGCCGCTATCGGCGCTTGCGTGTTTTATGTGCGCCGCTTCATGGTCCGTCAGGGCTGGATCACGCCCCGCACACCCACCGCGCCGCATTCTGACGAGACGCCCCATACGACGATCATTGAGACCGAGTATGAAGTCGTCGAAGAGGATAAAATACCAAAAAATTAGTGATAACATGCCAGCTCTTAATCTTTTCTTAATAATGCTCGATTAGATTAGAGAGATGAAAAAAGGTTTCTCGCTCGTTGAATTGTCCATTGTGCTGGTCATTCTCGGTTTACTAACCGGAGGGATTTTGACGGGTCAGAGCTTGATTCGCGCCGCAGAAATGCGCAGTGTGACAACCGAATATTCGCGCTATGTGACGGCGGTGCAGACTTTCCGCGATAAATATTTTGCGCTGCCCGGCGACATGTCCAAGGCGACATTGTTCTGGGGCGACGACAATGCCGCCTGTGCCGATGCGGCGACCTCCAACGGCTCTCCCGGAACCTGTAATGGCAATGGGGATGGCAGGATAGGAACATCTGCCACACCGAATATGACCTCCGAGGCTTATCAATTCTGGAAGCAACTGGCGCTCGCGGGGCTGGTGGAAGGCACCTATAGCGGGTTAAATGGCTCCACGTTGGCCGATGCGGTCATTGGAACAAACGTGCCGCCGTCCAAACTTTCCAATGGCGGGTGGAGTGTCTTTACTTGGGATAATGCGCCGGGAGATACCACTAATTTTAAAGCAGATTATGGCAATCATCTTGTTTTTGGCGCCTATCTAGCAGGTTTTTCTACCGCAGGCAATATCCTGACCACGGAAGAAGCCTGGAACATCGACAAAAAGCTAGATGACGGCCTACCGGGGCAGGGCAAAGCTATCGCGATAAATTGGGACTTTTGTACAGAGGCGACCACTTTCGCGGATGTGACCGCGAAATACGATCTGGATAACCCGGGCATTAAATGCGCGTTCCGTTTCAGGCATAGCTTTTAAAGGCATTCGCTAATTTAAAATGCTACTCAACCCACCGGTTTCCACCTGATCGCGGTAGGACTGCATGAAGTTCTCCATGCGGCTGATCTGGTCGCTGACCTGACTGAATTGCTGTGGCGTCACCGGGCCAGACGTATTGGTGACAAAGGCAAAGATTTCTTTATTCGGACCATCGGGCATTAGCGGGCCGAACACATCGCGCAGGTAGGCGAGCTGGTCATTCTCGCGCTCGAACATATAGGCGATGGCGAGTTGCAGCATGACTTCGCTTTCCTGTTGAGTCAGCGGCGCGGTCACGTCCGGGCGGATGCCCATCAGCGCTTCACCGGAACGAATGACGTTGCGCCATTCGCGCATTTGCCAATATAGGTTTAAACGCACCAGCTGCGCTTCGCGGCTGGGATCGCCTTCGAGCATGTCGACGCCGCGTTGCGGTTCACCGGTGGAGGCGAAAGCCATCGCGGCAATACGCTGGCGGCGTTGGCGCAACTCGGCCGGATTTTCGCCGTAATTGGTGACTTCCAGTGTTTCGAGCGATTTTTTCGGCTCGCCATTGAGCAGGTAAATCATCGCCAACCGTGACCCAAGTTTACTGCGTGCCTGCTTATCCTGACGGAAAGCGATTTGGTGCTCCAGCAGCTCTGCCGCGCGATGCAGCAGGTCAACCTTGGCCAGACGGTCGGCTAAGTCCTGCACCATAACGTCGCCTTCTTCGCCTATCGGAATCAGGCGTTTGAATTCGTAGAACAAAGCCAGCGCTTCCAGCGGCGTGAGCTTATCCGCCTCACCTTTGCTGAACAATTGCTTGAAGATCGAGGCCATTTCACGCGCAATATCGGGCGCAACCTCGGCCGTAGGGAATTGCTCGATCAATTCATTCCATGCGCGCAAACCCTCGATATAGCGTTCCTCTTGCATGTAAAGCGAGCCGAGGTAATTCAGTAGATTCATCTCCAGCGAATCACCGCGCCAGACCACCCGCAAGGTATCCAGCCGCTCAATCGCTTCTTCGCGGTCGATCAGTTCTTCATCCAGCAGCATGGTCACCAGCGCAAACTCGGCGCGGGCGCGCACGAAGCGGTCTTTATCCTGCTTGGTCAACGGTTCCCAGATTTCCTGCGCGGTTTTAATCTGGCCTTTTTTCTGGGCGATTTTGCCAATCAGGAAGTCGATATAGGGCATGCGCTCATCGGTTTCTTCCAACGCGCCGATGGTTTCTAACGTCGTCATCGCGCGGCTATAGCTTTTGCGGTTGATGTAATTATCCGCAGCGACAATTGCCAGTTTGTCGCGCAAAGCTGGTGGGTAATACTGAATATAGCGCGTATAGTAATCGACGTAATCGAAGCGCGGGCGGCTCTCTTCGAAAATCTTCAAAGCATCGAGCCAGAGTTTGCGTTCATCGTCGCTGGCCAGTTCTTCGGCGCTGAAGGCGGTTTTGGCTTCGTCATATCGATCCATTAAAAACTTAGCCGCGCCACGATAAGCCTGCAATTTGCGTTCTTTGAAAAAACCCGGGTCTTGCTCTTCAATCAAATTCAAGAATGACAATGCTTCGGCGGCAAGACCTTCGGACAAATAGAGTTCGGCGAGTTTCAATTGCAGGCTGGTTGAACGGATGCCTGCGCTACCGACCATGGCTTGCTGCAATTTAGCACGCGCTTCCATAAAGCTGTCCGGCTCAGGATTCCAGCGGTCCCACGGGAACCAGGTCGCGTCATCGCCGCCGAGGACTTCCAGCTCGGCCAGTTTCAGTTCCGGCAGTTCTTTGGAAAGCGCTAAGCCTTCCTTGCTATCGATGATGAAGCCGGAACGCGAAGTGCGAAAACGTAGTAAATCGGTTTTGGGAATAGCCACCACGCCTTGCGCGGTCGCAGGCAGATGCACCTGCGGATAATCGCGCGCGGGATAGATGCCGGCACCGGGTGTATAGACCGCCGCGATGCGCATGGCATCGCCAATTACGGGGTCGGAAATGGTGACCGGCTTGGCATATTGCAGCGTGGGAATAAACAATGACGGATTATCGCGCTCTAACCCGCGGCGTTCAATCGGTAGTGGGACGGGCGGCACTTGTTTATAGACGGACAGTACGACATGCCACTCGCCGGAACGTTCGGGCTGTACCATCTTCGGGAAAATCGTGCCATCGGTGGTCAGGCGCAATACGGTGTGATTTGGGACGGCAACTTCATCGACTTGCAGGACCGACGCGGGCATGATGCTTTTTAGCAGCGTCATGTTCAGCGCTTTATGTTTGTTAAACACAATCCAGATGGCATCGCCGCGGAGGAAGGTCGCTGCGGCGACGCGCTCGCGCCAGGGGAATCGAATTTCCGTCATCGTCGGTAGCAGATTGGTGGTGACCAGGAAGGGGTAATCACCGCCGGTTTCGGTGACTTCTGCGACTGGCGCAGGTTCGGCGGGTTCCTCTTCTATGATTTCGATCTGTTCGGGCGCTTCCAGCTCGGCCTTGACTGCTGCTTCCGGCTCATTTGCGGCAAACGGATCGGTTGTTTCCGGTACGGGGGCGTTCGGTTGCGAGGCTGGTGCTTCGGGCGCGGCTGTTGCTTCAGGCTCTGCGGCTTCAGCAATCGGCTCATGCTCGGCAGGCGCAGGCGTTTCAGCCGCGGGCGCTTCCGGTGCTGGCGCAGGCTGAGTTAATGGAACGGTGGGCGTTGCCGCGGTTTCTTCCGGCACTGCTGGCTTCGGTTTCGGGGCTGGGGGCGGAGCGGGGGGCTTAGCTTCGGCAATCGGTTCAGGCGGTGGGACAATGGGCGAGGGCGGCGGGGTATCCGCATCCATAATGTCGATGCCATTCGCATTGCCGCTAATAAAATGGCGTATGCGGTAAGGCTGATCAAAATCGAGCACGAGTTTGCGGCCATTATCGGTGACCTGTGCCGCTTGCAGCCGCGCGCCAAGGGCTGAGCGAATCCGCGCGGTGTCCAGCGTGGCAGCTTCCGAGAATTCGAGGGTCACTTTATCGCCCGACGGGGCGACTTTGAAGCGCACTTTCTCCGGCCAACTAAACAAAACCCGTGTGAAATCGGACTGCTGGCGTACGGAAATCTCCGGCGTCAGCGCGGCAAACGCGCTCACCGGCAAATACAGCAGTAATGCCGCCCCTATGCCCAATATCTTGTTCTTCATAGCCTCTCTGTCCTCTAGCCTTAGCATGCAGCCGCGCGCTTGCAAAGCCGCAAGACGGGACTTTCCACTTGTTAGCAAAAAGCATGCTATGATTGCTCCGGCCAGCCGCGCTGACGCATGATAGATTCATGCAGATTACCCATGGAATGATTTTGGCCGCCGGACTGGGGGCGCGGATGCGACCCCTGACGCTTGCCACACCAAAGCCGATGATTGAACTGGCGGGAACGCCACTGCTCGGCTGGCATATGCAGGCGATGCGTGGTTACGGGGTGTCGAAGCTGGTAGTGAATACGCATTATCTGGCGGAGCAGATTCAGGAATATGTTGAGGCTATGCCGCAGGTAACAGCGCTTTACGAGGCGGAACTGCTAGAAACGGGTGGCGGAATTCGCCATGCCTTGCCGCAATTGGGCGAAGCGCCATTCGTCGTGGCTAATAGTGATGCGTTATGCATTGACCCGCAAGCGCAGTTGGTGACGCGCATGGCTGATGCGATGCATAAGGAAGTGGACGCCGTGTTAACCCTGGTGCCGCGTGAGCACGCCCGCGGTTATGACGGGGCGGGGGATTTTACCTTGAATGATGGAGAGCTGGCGCGCCGCGGCGAAGCGCCGCATGCGCCTTATGTGTTCACCGGGCTGCAATTATTGCATCCGCGAGCCTTCGTCCATGCGCCAGAGGGCGCGTTTTCGATGAACGTCATCTACAACCGCTTGTTAGCCGAAGGGCGTATCACCGCCGTTGTGCATGACGGCGATTGGCTGCATATCGGCGATCCGGATGGGTTAGCCCAGGCCGAAGCTTATTTAGTCGATCACCGTGAAGTCATGCTCGCTTAGGTCGACATAATACCGACATAGCTCATAGAGCGGCCGCGGAATCACCGAAATTTCCAACACTACTTCGCACGAAACCATCTTATGATCCGGCGATGCGATCGGCACGACTGGAATATTGGTTACTGCCGGGAAGAGTGTTGCCACCGTATCGGTATCAGTTTCCAGCTTAGTCAGGTCAAAGCCGTTTTTACCAATATTGAGCAAATCATAGGCCGGATAGAGCGGATCGAGTTCGGTCAGGCGCTGTTTAATGTCAGGGCCAGCAAATCCAAACCCTTCTGCGGTGTTTTCCGCATCGCCATTCTCACCTTGGGCGTTGTTGAATACACCGTTCAGACCACCGGCACCGCCACCCATCGCGCCGCCTCCTAATAAGCCGCCAAGTTGTCGCAACAAGTCTTGCAGGTTAAGTGTATTATCGCCGGTACCTGTGACAGGCTGCATCGCATTCATTGGTGGGCCGGTGAAGGGTTTGATCAACTCGCCCATTTGCACGCTGCCGGTACCGCCGGTATTAATGCTATAGCCACCTTTTTTAAGCCAGTTGCGGCATGGGCGGTCCCCTTTAGCGATCGCGTCGAAGAGTTTTTTCGGTTCGATCAGATAGGTTTTGGTGCGGTCGTAATCGCATATACTACCACCACCGGCCTTCGCTGCTGCACCGCTGCCCGGGGCCATACGCGCAGTGGCTTCCTCATCCCCCGGATATTTCATATCTGCCGGGTGGAACCATTGCGTATTTTCCCATGTTTCATTGTCCAACTCGCAGACGCCGGAGCTTTGGGCCGCCACCGCGCAATGCGTGGGGACTTTGATCTTGGCATACATATCTTTATAGGCCTGCGGCATGGTGCCTTCTTTATAGAAACGTCGAAGAACGCGTCCGCCGGAGCCGCTATTGTTACCCAGCGCGTCGGGCCAGAGACCGATATTCGTCTGATACGCATCGAAGAAGTTTTCACCGACCTGCGACACCACGACAGCGGTGCGCATACCAGGTTTACCGTCATCCACTGCGCCACCACCGCCTGCGGCTTTGGCCGAGGCGTATCCCATACGTGCGGCTGCGGCCGGACTGCTCGGTGCGCCGCCTTTTTCCAATACCACAATGGCACCAGCCGGATCCTTTTCCGGATCGTCAATATATTCACGCATTTTTTCGATGCCGGTTTTCATGGTCGGCTTTTCGCCGCCACCGCCATTCGGGAAGGCTTGTGAGGCATCTTGTGCGAAAATCCACCCGCGATAGGTATCGGTAAACGGCATGGTAATCTGAATACCGGTGTCTTTGCCTTCGGCATCTTTCGCGAGAATATTGATCGCAGCGGAACCTAGATCGGCCACCATGGCTGCGACGCCTTTACCCATCTGCCGCCCTTCATGCGGTTCGCAGGAATAGCCTAACTCGTGCTTGGTGCGATGCTGCAGTAGAATTTCCCCTGCTAACGCCCCAAACATCGGGTGAGCGGCGGAACTTGGGCAGCCCTCTTTACCCGCCATATCGCCAACCCCGCCGAAGCTTGGCCCCACGGTTTTTAAACCACCGCCAGAAGGTGCGGCGCGGGCTTCCAGCAAGCCAAGGATAGCGCTGGCGTAGCTCAGGCGATCTACACCTTCTTCGGTCTCAGGAAGCACTTGTGCCACAAGAGGATCGGGCTTGTTGGCCGGGTAATTACAGAGTCCTACATAGGCGCCATCACCATAATACCCATCGCGACGGTCGGCCCAATATTCTTCCGCCCCAGGTAATAGAGGCGGCTTACCGCCGGAAGGTTTCCAACGGCGTTCTTTCATTTCTTTACCTGTAGTCGGCAAAGCCGGGTAGGGACGACTATCCGAGAATTGGCCGAAGAAGGTGAGTTCCGGCCCCTTCAAAGTTTCGCCCCGCTTGTACAATTCGCGAATATCGCACATTTCTTTGTTGTTTAAGAGCGGCATTGGCTTCGCGATATCGTCGCAGACCTTTTCGATCCGCTCTGTGATCCAGCCGGGTTCGTAATCAATCCCGATCTCTTTATGCACCTTGTCGATATAAGGGGTCACCGGATGGTCGTTGATCCATGGTGGGCATTTGATACATTTTGCCAGTTCCATCGCCGGATCGCGCGCGGCGTTCCAATTGGTGCGCGCCGGTGGGCGTTCCGAATTGATGTTGTCGCGCCAGCAACAATTCGTCCAGCAACCGCTACAAAGACCGTCGCTAATGCGGGTTTCTTTTCCATCAAAATATTCTAAGCCTTTGCTGCTTCTACCTTTACACCATGGGGGCGTTACGACGGGGTCGTTGGCTTTGCACAAACGGTTAAAGGTAATCCGCTTCATGATCGAATTGTGCCCCTTACCGTAGCGAGGGACGAGGAGGTTAGTCAGGATAAATTTGTCGGGACGATTGTCGCTACCTTCGGCTCTTTTATTGCCGGAACAGCGCACCGCATGCTCGACGTCGTTACTGTAGTCTTTCCCCCAGCCCTTCGGGTAATCCTGAAAGTTCCAGCCGATTTTGACGTTGCCAGAGCCTTTGGCGGCAGCGCTGCCACCCATACGCGCAGCCGCTTTTGCGCTGGCTTTGGAAGGGTTTACTGCGGCAGAATAATGTAAATCCACCGGATACATTAGCAACTTGTCGAAGGGTGAAAACGCGTTGGTCGGGTCATTGATGCGTTTATAGCGACTCAGCTGTAAGTCGGTCAGGCTTTTGCCCTTCAGTTTTTCCAGCATGTCCTGAAACGGCTTGGTGGCATAAGAGGCGTCAAACCCTTTGCCAAAGGGCATTTTATTGCCAAAGTCTTTTAAGCCCTGCCATTCGCGCCCCGCCAAAAAGTGACTCATATTGTCGTTGCTGAGCAGCTTATGTGCATCCGGAAATAGCTTTTTCATCAGGTCTTTGGGTTGATGCTCGGTACGCTGGCCTAAATCGAATGGGAAATCGTAGATATTTTTTGTGGGCGCGGCCTTTGCCTCGCCAACACCGGGCACACCGGCATATTGTGTTTCGCTGTTGAAATCATTGGCTAAGAATAAGGATTCATAAGGAAATTCCTTATGCATGTCCTTAAACATCTGGCCTTCTTTAAATCCATCGGCAGAACCGAGTTTTTTAAACGAACTGGCTAGGATGTCGCCGGCCTTTAAATTATCACCATCTTTAGCCATCGGGTTTTTCAGGCCGCGGGCCTGATTGCGATACGGCTCTTTTTCCTGAACGATATTGTCCTGCTGCTTACACACGACATCGGGCAGGCCAGCGACCACTTTATTCCGGCCGGGGCTGAACCCCCGCGTGCTGTCGCTGAACAAATCCATCGCGGCGATTTGCATGACTTCGGTATACCACAGACAAGGATTGGTGCCTTTATCGTAAATTTTATCGCCGCAAGCCACGCGCGTGTCTTCGCATTTGTCATCACCCGCAAGGCGCGCAATGGAGGTCACATCGCCGAGCGCGGACCCGGCCACGTTCAGATTGCTGCGCGCAAAGACCGGCTTATAGCGCCAGGGCACACCATCCGCGGGGTCCACAGCGTCAACCAGCACGTTCCACATGTTATAGTCGAAGGGACTGCCACTGACAGAATTGAAGGGCGCGACCTCGGTAACCGGGCAGGCGCCGTAGACGCCGCTTGCGGCCTGGCCACGGATTTCTTTCCCATTTGCGGTTACTTTTTCTTTTGATACGCATTTCAGCTTCGGCTTGCGCACTTCATCGGTCGTTTGCGCATGGCTGATCGAAGGCAATGCCAGTAGCACCGCCATATGCATCACGATTAACAGTCGCGACATAAGATGCTCCCCAATCCGTCTTTTTTATTGTATAGGCTAGTTTAACACAAATTTCATTCAAATGTGACACATATGTTACTATAACGCGAACATTTTGAGTTTTATGGCAAAAGACGATGTGGATATGGCAAAAATGCGCGAGGAGATCGACTCCGGTGAGTATTTCACCGAATCGCGCGAATGGTATAGCCGCATCTATGTTGCGCCGATTTCACAGCGCGTTTTTTTCCTGATTATCACCGCCATCTGTTCGTTTATTTTTGTCTTCGCGTTTATGGGCATCGTGAACTTATTACCGATCGTGGATATACGGCCGTTTTTCTATCCCACTACTACCGATGACATGATGAATCGGCGGCTGCGCCTAGAACCTTTACGGCAGGCACGCGAACCGATTAACGCCGCAATGCAACGCTTCTATCTGACGCAATTTGTGAAAAATTACGAAGCCTATAATGAAAGCGAATATAATACGCGGCGTAATTTCATTTACCAATATGCGGTGCCGGAAGTGTTTTCGACCTATGATCAACAGATCAGCCCCAGCAATCGCAACAGCCCGATTCGGCGGTACGGCAAATATGCCGTGCTGAATATTACCGTGCAATCGGTGCAGTATATCGAAGACTCTCAACCGCTGACCGCGCGGGTCCAATTTGAGCAGGAGCGGGTGGAGCGTAACGAGCGGGAGCGCACCAACTGGATGGCCACGATTAGCTACGAATGGTCTGACCTGCGTGAAGAAAATCGATATGATGATGACAAAGACAATTATGTGCTTGATCTGGTGGAGCCAGAGTTTAAGGTGCTGAGCTACCAGATTCAACCGCAGGTCATGCAACCGTAAAACAATAAGGGTGGGGAATGAGACAGGCAGGCTTTATCACCGCGATTCTTCTGATTCTGACGATTTTTATCGCCGGTTCGGAAGCGTTCGCCCTGCAAACCCCGCGGCCCATCGCAACGGAGCACCGCTTGCAAACCGTGCGGTATAGTGAAAACGAAGTCTTCAAATTTATTGGCCATTATGGCTATCAATCGAGTATTGAGTTTTCACCTGACGAAGAAATTCAGACGATCTCAGTAGGTGATTCGATTTCCTGGCTGATCAATCCGACGGGTAGTCGTATCTTCCTGAAGCCGATCGAGCAGGATGCGCTGACCAATATGACGGTGATTACCAATAAGCATACCTATCACTTCGAGTTACATGCGCGGGAAACCGAGGACATCGACGATCGCGAGATGGTGTTTGTGATGCGCTTCGTCTATCCGGAAGATGACATCGCGACGATTGTCTATGAAGAAGACGATGATGTGCCGGATTTCAATAAGGAACCCGATAAATATAATTTCCAATACTCCATTCGTGGATCGGAAACGATTTCGCCCTTGCGTATTTTTGACGATGGCGAGTTCACCTATTTCGAATTTGCCGATAAAAATGCGGATGTTCCCGCCTTTTTCAATGTGGACGCGGCAGGCAATGAAGAGCTGATCAACTTCCGCACGCGCGGCAATTATATCGTAGTGGAACGTGTTTCGAATGTGATGACGCTGCGTAAAGGACCTTATATCGTCTGCGTCTATAACGAGGTTGGCCGTCAGGAACCGTATCCTCCGCAACCCGGATTCTGGGAACGCAATTTCGGGATTTAGCGCTTAGAGCGTAATAAATTCAAACCATTCTGCGCTATAGTTGAAATACCCCTCTAACCGTATCAACGCCTGATCGCCGAAACCTGTGATGAGCAAGGCATCGACCGTCGGGGCTGCGAAATCAAGCTTTTCCAGTTGCAGTCGGTCGAAGCCTTCAAAGCGGATGCGATCACTGGGTTGAAAATCGGTGATAGTCGTCACATGCTGACTGCCGATGAACTGGGGGTTCAGGATAAACCAGTCGCCTTCCGCCCCGCCAGTGAGTGTGGTGGCATTGCCGCTGGCATAGAGTCGGTCGCGGCCATCGCCGCCCTCTAATGTATCAAAACCCAATCCGCCACGTAACAGGTCATCATCATCGCCACCCGCAAGGTAGTCGTTATTGATGCCGCCATAGAGGAAGTCATTACCCCAACCGCCGTATAACGCGTTGCTGCCCGAAAGGCCGAGCAAAATATCGTCGCCCACACCGCCGTAAAGCGTGTCGCTTCCGCTGCCGCCGCTGAGTAAATCATTGCCGGCGTCGCCGCTAAGCGCGTCTTCGCCATTGCCGCCTTGCAGCCAGTCATGCCCATCGCCACCGAATAGCACGTCGTTGCCGACGCCGGTGCTGGCTTGATCGTCTCCGGCGCCTAGATAGACGTGGTCTTGCCCCTGACCGGTGGAAATCACCGTGTCGCGCCCATTGCCGGTATAGGTTTCGGTGGCACGCGCCTGATGAAAGGTAAAGCTATCGTCGCCATCGGTACCGGTATGGATATCTTGCTGACTGGCGGCTACTTCGTTCGTGTTATTCAGGCTTTTGAGATGCGCGTGCCAAAGGGCTTCCTGCCCAATGCGTGTTAAACCTTCACCCGTCCAGTGCACACCATCCGGCGCGTCTGGCGCAGTAAACATGCTTTCGCGCGGGCCATAGATTTTCGCAACGGTTGTGCGGGCATCGCCATCGTGATCCAGTCCGGCGATGACATCGTTGCGGTCGGCATGCGTAGCACTGGCGCTTTCCGCCAATTGCGGCATGATAAATTGCATGTCACTACTGGCAAAGGATTCTCCAAAGAGCCGCACCACCATGTCCAGAATGGTGGCGCGATAGGCCGCCGCGCTATTCACGCCGCTGGCGCTATGATTTGCATCGGCTTCGCCTTGCGCAAATACGACATGATCCACCTCTGTCACCCCAGCATGGCGCAATTTGCTTAGCATATCGGAATAATGCTCAGTCGCGCGTTCGTCTTCATTCCAGGCGGTGATTGACGCCCCGTTATGTCCATCAATCACCAAACGGATTTCCGCCCCGGTTTCGGCTTGCAGGCGCTTGGCAAATTGCCAGAGCATGTTATTCCCGCCGCTTAACCCGTCTGTATCGTCGAACCGCATATCGATACGCGCCGTTTCCCATGCGCCAGTGGCGCTATTAAAAGCTTTGATGCGTGTATCGGTGGATAGGTCGCCGCCAGAAAAAGTGTTGCCCACCATATTGGATTGGCCAATCCCGACCAACGTAATGACCCCGCGTGCCATAGCTCTCCCTTTTTAAAAAGAGTATAGCAAAAACGGGCGCATTTTCCCAGAACTTGTCGCACTATATGGAGGTGTCCCGAAGGTAGGCCACGAGTACCGGCAATGCCGGTGCGGACATTATTCTACCGGGTTTGGCGCTTCTTCGTCGTAATCATCTGGACGCTCGGTTGGGATATGGCCGCTTTGCGGGTCGCCAGCGACGGCGTGGTCGCCAATCGCGATATGACCGGATTGCAAAAGACCGCCCATGACTTGCGTCACTTGCTGGAGGCTGATCTGGCCCATCTTGGCTTCTATTCGATCCTCGACATCTTGCTGATGGCGGATATGTTCGACGCTGTGATGCACCATGCGCCGCAATAATTCGCGGTCTTCCTGGGTAATAGTCAGTTCGGTGTGATGCTGCTGGCAGAGTAGTGCGATGCGCTGGGTAATGTCATCGATTTCGCTGTCATCCACGATGTGATCGGACAAATAATCGAGCAATACTTCATCGGGAATGGCGTTTAGCATCTGCCAAAGACGGCGGCTATGGTCGGTATCCAGCGAGATTGGGTCTTGCGTCATGGGCGGTTTTTCCTTATTTACGTCATTCCGAACGTATTTTCTAACCCGTAATAGATCCTGAAACAAGTTCAGGATGACCGAGGACTAAATCATGACGCAGCCATTCTACACGCGCGAAACCATTGAACAAGTCGAAGAGGGCACGCAACTGGCGCCGAAATTTGACGAACATGGGTTGATTGCCTGCGTCACGACAGCGGCGGGAAGCGGCGAAGTGTTGATGCTGGGTTATATGAATGAAGAAGCCTTGCTTAAAACCATCGAGACCGGTGAAGCGCATTATTACAGCCGTTCGCGCCAAGTATTATGGCATAAAGGCGCAACGTCTGGCCTGGTGCAAAAAGTCGTCGAAATGCGCATCGATGATGACCAGGATGCGGTATGGCTGCGGGTCGATATTCCGGGGGATGCGAGTTGCCACGTGGGCTATCGCAGCTGTTTTTACCGCGAAGTGCCGACCGGCAAAGCAGCTGATCAAGACCTGAACCTGAACTTTAAAGAATCGGAGAAAGTCTTTGATCCGGTTGAAGTGTATGGGGATGCGCCGAATCCGACGATTCTGTAACTTATCGGCGCTTGCGTAATAAAACGGCGCTGATCACCGCGATGATGGCGCTTCCGAAAAAGAGGAAGCTGAAAACCGGGATGCCAAGCACTACCCAGATAATGGCACCGACCAAAAACGCCTGAAACCCGGAAGGATCGGTGAGGAGTAGGTGGCCCGGAAACGCGATGATAGCGAGGCCGAATTTAATAAATAACACCAGCACGACGAGCGCCAATGCGATACCGAAAATGAGTCGTATTGTTTTCATGTTGTTATTTCTTGCCAGAGGCCAAACGGATGATCGCGCTTAACACGAATCCGCATAGAAACACATAGAATGGGGCGAGGCAGTAAATCAGTATACGTTCTTCTTTGCTGTCATAGCCGATATTCAGGATTTCGTGATACAGAGAATAGCCAAATGAGGTGTCGTAAAACCAGGCGCGCGCTTCGGTGAGCTGGTAAACGCTTAAGGCCAGCAGCGTCACAAAAATGCCGGCAAGTACAATGATCAGGATGAGTCCGATGATCAGCGATTGGGCATCTTTTGGCGGATCAATTTTTGGCATGAGGCATTCCTATGATTAGTCGTCATCTTAGCAAAAGAATGCGTCGAGCGTAAAGCCTATTAGTGCAGTGCAACATGTATAGAGCGCGCTTTTCGGCACGAGTGATGCAAACGCGTGTGGAAGGATTAGGTGCTTAAAAAAGAAAAAGCCGGTTTGGACTTTTGGGAGCCCTCCAAACCGGCGCTAGGCAAGGTATTTCGTTACTAACTACGAGGCGATGAACCCATTTTTCAGCGCGGTTTCCATATTAAAGACCGCGATATGCTCAATCGCATCGGTAAAATTTGCGCTGCCAAGCGACTTGCCACCGTATAGGGCGATGATATCTGCTGCACCCATGCCGTACCGGTTTTTGAGAAACACCACTTGCTCTTCGGCCAGTTGGCGGATCGCGGCGTCTGCCTGCGCTACTGTATTCTGTCTGTCCAGCACGTCTTCCATTGCATGTCTCCTTGTTATTATTTGTTTTTATTATGCAATCAGCGTGCCAGTTATTTTATTGCTTTGCTTGCCGAGCCACTGCTGATAATCGTACTTTATGGGAAATTTATGCCTATGTCAAATACAAATAATATAAGCTAGGCAAAAACTGCCGCCATCACAGGTTTAATGAGCAGGGCTGCGCTTAATATTCTTTATATCAGGACTAGGAACCCTCATTGGAGCTGCAGAATATTATGTATTTGTGGTTTGATACAAACACCAAGGTTCCTTTCCCTCTTCTGAAATTCTTGGACTGCCAACACTTTCAGCTCGGCAGAAAACGCCATTTACTGGTACGTTTCTGCCTTACGCCATGACGAAAAGCGCGTATAAAGCTGCACACAGACGGGATTTCACCATTGGCAAAGCCGGTGAAACCCGCTAAACCCCTTGCTATGCCTAAGAAACCAGCGGTCACGGAAACTATTGTCGACGTCTCCTTTAAGGATGCGATTTCGGAAAGGTATCTGGCTTATGCCTTGTCGACGATTACCAGCCGCTCGCTGCCGGATGTGCGCGATGGGCTGAAACCGGTGCATCGGCGGTTGTTATACGCCATGTTGCAGCTAAAGCTGAACCCGAATACCGGATTCAAGAAATGTGCGCGCGTGGTCGGTGATGTGATCGGTAAATACCATCCGCATGGCGATACGGCTGTCTATGACACGATGGTGCGACTGGCGCAGGCCTTCGCGGTGCGCTATCCGCTGGTTGATGGGCAGGGGAATTTCGGCTCGATCGACGGCGATAACGCGGCGGCGATGCGGTATACCGAAGCGCGGCTGACCGAAGTGGCGATGGCGCTAATGGAGGGGATTGACGCCGACACGGTCGATTTCCGCCCGACCTATGATGGCGAGGAGCAGGAGCCGATTGTGATGCCTGCGGGCCTGCCGAATCTGCTGGCTAACGGGTCGGAGGGGATTGCGGTTGGTATGGCGACCTCAATTCCGCCGCATAACCTCGGCGAGATTTGCGATGCGCTGCTCTACCTCATTAAAAGCCCGAATGCCGCGATTGATACACTGATGGCGCGTATGCCAGCGCCGGATTTCCCCACCGGCGGGGTAATTGTGGAATCGCCCGCGAATCTGCTGAAAGCCTATAGCGAAGGGCGCGGCGGGGTGCGGATGCGCGCGAAATGGCATAAAGAGCCAATGAAGCATGGCATGTATCAGATTATTATTACGGAAATTCCGTATCAGGTGCAGAAATCCAAGTTGATCGAAAAAATCGCCGAATTGTGGCGCGCGAAGAAATTGCCGCTGCTGGCCAATATTATGGACGAATCGGCGGAGGATATCCGCATCGTGCTGGAGCCAAAGAATCGCATGGTGGAAGCGGAAATTCTGATGGAGTCGCTGTTCAAAGTGACCGATCTTGAAAGCCGATTCAGCATGAATATGAATGTGCTGCGCGCCGATGGGGTGCCGCAGGTGATGAATCTGCGCGAATTGCTGCAGGCCTATCTCGACCACCGGATGGACGTGTTGCAACGGCGCACGCAATACCGCCTCGATAAAATCGCCCGCCGCCTGGAAATTCTTGAAGGGCTGCTGATCTGTTACCTAAATCTCGACGAGGTCATTCGCATCATCCGTGAAGAAGATGAGCCGAAGCAGGAAATGATGAAAGTCTTTGGCCTGACCGATATGCAGGCCGAGTCCATCCTCAACATGCGCCTGCGTCAGTTGCGCAAGCTTGAAGAGATGGAAATCCGAAAAGAACATAAGGAACTTAAGGCCGAACAGAAAGAACTTCAGGCGTTACTTCAAGATGAGGATGGCCGCTGGAAACGCATCAGCGACGAAGTGAAAGACATTAAAAAACGCTTCGGACAGGCAACTGAGCTTGGTAAGCGCCGCACTGAACTGGGCGATGTACCCGATCCAAGTTTACAAATTTCGCCGGAAGCCTTTATTGAGAAAGAGCCGATTACCATTGTGTGTTCGAAACTGGGCTGGGTGCGCGCGTTTAAGGGGCATTTTGACGAGATTCCCGACCTCAAATTCAAAGAAGGCGATGAAGCTGCCTTCCAGCTTAAAGCCAAAACGACCGATAAACTGCTGGTCTTTGGCGAGGATGGGCGCTTCTATACCATCGGCTGCGACAAGCTGCCCGGCGCCAAGGGGCAGGGTGAGCCGATCCGCCTGATGATCGGGTTGGAGCAGAAAGACGCGCCGCTGATGATCAAAGTTGCGGAACCGAAGAAAAAGCTGCTGGTCGCCAGCGAACAGGGCAAGGGCTTTATCGTTACCGAAGAAGAAGTGATGGCGCAAACCAAGGGCGGCAAACAGATTCTCAACCCCGGCAAAGGCAAAGCAAGGGTCTGCGTTCCCGTCGAGGGCGATCACGTCGCCGTTATCGGCACGGGTCGCAAGCTGTTGGTATTCCCGCTCGACCAGATCCCCGACATGAAGCGCGGACAGGGCGTCACGTTACAAAAATACAAAGGCGGCACGCTGTCTGACGCGAAAACCTTCACGCTCGCCGAGGGCTTAAGCTGGCAAATGGGCAGCAAAGTGCGTCTGGAAGAAGACATGACCCCTTGGCTCGGTAACCGCGCCGGAACGGGCAAGCTTCCCCCGGTCGGTTTCCCGCGTAGCAATGTGTTTGGGGAAGTGTAGCGGCTCCCGCCGATATGACGATTCATCCAAACGACGTCCTCCCCGACCTGCTGCAACCCGGCTTGCGCCTGGTGTTTTGTGGCACGGCGGCGGGGTGGAAATCAGCAGAAGCCCGCGCCTATTACGCCGGGCCGGGCAATAAATTCTGGCCGACATTGCATCAGGTTGGGCTAACGTCACGGCAACTGAAGCCGCAGGAATTCCCGCATTTACTCGACTATGGCATAGGCCTGACCGATATGATGAAAACGCAAAGCGGCATGGATGTTGACTTAGTAAACGACGCGGCAGCCCGAGAGCGATTGCATCGGACGCTGCTACGCTATCAACCGCATCATCTGGCCTTTACCAGCAAGAAAGCCGCGTCTTTTTATCTGGACTTGCCGACCCAAAAAATCCCCTACGGCCCGCAACCGGGCAACGTCGGTGAGACGCAGCTTTGGGTGCTAACATCACCTTCCGGCGCCGCCAATCCGCATTGGGATGTGGTGCCGTGGCAGGAGTTGGCAGCCGCTGTCATGAAACTGTTATCCTGATATGCTATGCAAGTCCCAATTTCATTTACGCTTTCGTGAATGTTCTTGACTGGTTTTTCCAGTCGCTGGTGAATCCTAGGAAGGTTGGTTAAATGGAAGGCTTTTGTGAAGAAATCACGCGAAGCGTGTCCATGGAAGCCATGATTAGGCAAATACCCTTTTGTGCCGAGCAATTCGCATTAAAATTAGCAGCTGCTCTCATAAAGAGGGAGAATGCCGCTTTCTTCAGACTCGAGATAGCCATGGCTGCGTGCCATGGCATAAAAATTCGACCGGCAGAAAATGACGACGAAGCTGATGAGGGATTTTGTATTGATTACCTTCAAGTAAACTTGGTCGTTATGGATCAAAACCGCTCTGCAATGGAGGTGGCCGCATAGGTGGTCCCCCCGTTTTTTTTGCTGTCATCAAACTGTAATCCTAACTTGCTATGCATGCTCTAATTTCATTTACGCTTCCGTGAATGGTTGCGACTGGCTTTGCCGGTCGCTGGTACAGCTCATCGAAAGGTGGGCTTTGATAGAGGTGGATTAAGCTATGCTATTAGTAGTCCAGCTTGCAGCCCTTATACGGGTTGAGGCCGTGATGAAACATCAAAATTTCGACGCAGCACGGTTTGAAGCAGCGCTCAACGAACCGTTAAAAGGTGAAATGAGCGAGGACGACCGTCTTGCCGCCGAGCGACAGATACTTGAGTACGCTGCGGCGGCGAAATCCTCCGGTGTTATTTTTGCCGGAGACTCGAATTCCGGCGAGATCTGCCGGATTGACGAGAAGACGGGCGCTTTGCTTGTCTATAACACCCAACCTGCTTCGGAGGAGGCCGCGTAAGCTGCCCCCTCCGGGTTTTTTACGCAGCTTGCTGTTTCACTTCCTGACGCAATGCTTGCGCGGCGGCGACCATGTGTTGCAGGGCGGGGCGGACTTCGTCCCAGCCGCGGGTTTTCAGGCCGCAATCGGGATTGATCCATAACTGTTTCGCATCCAGCACTTGCAGCGCTTTTTGCATCAGTTTAACCATTTCCTGCGTGTCGGGAATGCGCGGGCTGTGGATGTCATAGACGCCCGGTCCGATCTCGTTGGGATATTTGAATTCGACGAAGGCATCGAGCAATTCCATCGCGGAACGGCTGGTCTCGATGGAGATCACATCCGCATCCATATCGGCGATGGAAGCGATGATGTCGTTGAATTCCGAATAGCACATATGCGTGTGGATTTGCGTTTTGTCTTCCACGCCGGAAGTGGCGATGCGAAAGCTCTCGGTCGCCCAGTTCAGGTACGCCGGACGATCGGCTTCGCGCAGCGGCAGGCCTTCGCGGAAGGCGGCTTCGTCGATCTGGATGATCTTGATGCCCGCTTTTTCCAAATCGCAGACTTCGTCACGGATGGCGAGGGCGATTTGTTTACAGGTCGCTTCACGCGGTTGATCGTCGCGCACAAAGCTCCATTGCAGGATAGTTACCGGACCGGTGAGCATGCCTTTCATTGGGCGCTCGGTTTGGCTTTGTGCGAAAGTCGCCCAGCGTACGGTCATCGGCTCGGGACGTGACACATCTCCGAAAATGACCGGCGGTTTCACGCAACGTGAACCATAAGACTGTACCCAACCGTTTTGGGTGAAGCCGACACCTTCGAGCTTTTCGCCGAAATATTCGACCATGTCGTTACGTTCAGCTTCACCGTGTACCAGTACGTCAATATCCAGTTTTTCCTGTTCGCGTACGGCGTGTTCGATTTCCGCCTTCATTCTGGCGCTGTATTCATCCGCTGAGATGGCCTGCTTCTTAAATGCCAGACGTGTTTTACGGATATCCTGCGTCTGCGGAAAAGAGCCGATGGTGGTGGTGGGAAAAGCCGGTAAATGCAGGTTCACACGTTGCTTTTTTGCACGCTCAGCATAAGCGCTCTGGCGCTGACCATACGCAGCCGTAATGTTGTTCACGGCTTCTTTTACCGCCGGATTATGAACACGGGCGGACTGACGGCGGCTGTCGATAGCCAGTTTATTGGCCTGCAATTGCAGCGCAACGGCATCACGTCCTTCGTTAATGGCTTTACCCAGTACGGTTAATTCAGATAATTTCTGTTTGGCGAATGCCAGCCAGCTGCGGATGTCTTCATCCAGTTGTTCTTCACTGTCGAGATCCACCGGTACATGCAAGAGCGAACAGGAAGGGGCAATCCACAGGTGCTCACCGAGTTTTTCCGCCAGCGGCTCCAGCCAGTCAAGAATCGCCGTTAAGTCCGACTTCCAGATATTGCGGCCATCAATTGCACCGATCGAAAGTATTTTATGAGAGGGCAACCAGTCCACCACTTTGGCGGCTTCTTCACGGCCACGGACGGCATCAATATGCAATCCGGCG
>DDZS01000027.1:8191-11968 GCA_002346425.1 Alphaproteobacteria bacterium UBA3002 | reverse complement strand
TACTACACCAGCGCCGAAGTCGATTCAGCGCTTGGTAGCAAGGCGGATAGCAGCCACACGCATGCCATCAACGAAGTGACAGGCTTGCAATCGGCTCTTGATGCAAAGGCCAGCGCGGCGCACACGCATACGCTGAGCGACGTCACCGATGCAGGTAGCATGGCGGCAGAATCCGCCGATGATTACTATACCAGCGCCGAGGTCGATTCCGCGCTCGATAGCTATGTCGCCTCAGACAATACGGGGGTAACAGGAGCGGACAAGGTGGGTAACATCATGACGCTGACGCAATCCGAATATAATGCGATCACGCCGATTTCGGATACGCTTTATTTTGTGACGGTATAATGGCGATCATACTCAGCAATTTTGGACTTAAAGATTTATTTGTTGGTACGACAGCGATTAGCAAAGTCTATCATGGCGTAACGCAAATTTGGCCTGTCACTGTCACCAATTTGTGCAAGTATTCTGAGCAGCTCGATCACGCGGAATGGGCTTCGCTTTCCTCGGGTGTAAGTGTGGTGGCGAATGCAACCATCGCACCAGATGGTAACGTCACCGCCGATGAAATCATAGAGTCTGCTACGACAGGGCCACACTATCGGCGGCAAGGCATTTCTGGGATTAGCCCCTCTACGCAATATACCTATAGCGTCTATTTGAAAGCGAACAGTCGCAATGCGGCGTTGATGAGTATTTCAACAAATAATAGCGGCTCAGGTCTTGAGTTTATTCACGTCAATCTGGCGAACGGCACGATTACTAACATTAACACTACCGATGGAGATTACGGAATCACGCCAGTAGGTAACGGCTGGTATCGAGTGTGGATCCGCAATACCATGAATGCAACCGCATCCAGTCTTGATGTGCGTGTCTACCCCTACCATTCAACTACCTATAGCGGTATTAATTACGCCGGAAACGGTGTCTCTAGCATTTATGCCTGGGGTGCACAGGTCGAACAACGCGCCTATGCGGAAAAATATCAGGTTCGCACGGCATAACTCCCGCTCTTTACCCATAGTGGTAAACTAGAAGCATGGTTGATTTTATCGTCAAAGATAACATTAAAGAAATGACGCGATGGCTTAATAGCGTACAGCGTAAACAAATCCCGTTTGCTACATCACGCGCGCTCAATGACACGGCTATCGATGGACAAAAGTCGATTATTGCGGCAATTCCACGCATTTTTAAGAGCCGCAAAAAATGGTGGCTTAAACAACAGCCGACCGGCATCAAGGTTAAATTCTCAAACAAGCGCGACCTGACCGCTACCGTGCATACCAGCGCCTATTTTGCCGAAATACAGGAAAAAGGCGGGATTAAAACACCCAAGCGAGGCCGCAATCTTGCCATTCCGACCAATGACGTTCCGAAAAAATACCGCACCAGCCACGGCGCAAAAGACATGATGCGCGAGAAAAATAACGTCTTTTCGACACCCAAAGGCGTTTTTAAACGCACCGGAAAAAAGAAACTGACGTTGCTATGGTCGCTCGCGCCGACCGCTAAAATCAAAGCGCGATTTGGCTTTGTGAAAATTCTCGAAAAAGTGGTGAAAAGGCGGTTTAAAAAACATTTCGAGACACGGTTACGTCAAGCGATGGCAACCGCAAAACCGCCCTCCCGCCCTCGGTGATTCTGCCAATAATAAGAGCATCCGCATAGCGCGGGTGTTTGCAAACAATCTGAGGAGTTACCATGCAAGAACTTTACAACAGTACCGTGACGAAGCGGGCTTTAAGCCCAATCGTTGCGACCGATAATACTGCATTAACCACGCAAATTATTGATACAAAGGATTTTGGCGGAGTGATGTTTCACATTGCGACCGGCACGCTTGCCGATACCGATGCTACATTTGCCGTGACTGCCGCAGAAAGCGATAATGCGAATATGAGCAGCCCGTCTGATGTTGCGGATGGCAATATGTTAGGCTCAGAGACTTTGGCATCTTTCCAGTTTAATGACGATGACGAAATCCGTAAATTGTTGATCACGCCGACGAAACGCTATGTTCAATTGACGATCACTCCATCTGGCAATTCTGGCAACGCACCGCTTGCCGCTTTCGCACAGTTGTTCGGCGCAAAATACCTCCCGGCGACGCAAGGTGCGTCCTAATATCTATTTGGGGCCTACCTTAAACTTGATCCCCCTATGCTTAAGCCTTGTTAAGCGGTGGGGGATTTTTCTTAATTCTGAACCACCCGACACCTTTCTTAAAAATGATGCGGACAAAACAGAGCTTGGCCACCTGCCCTTTGCGCAGATTGAAACCATTGCGCGGGTTTTAGATTATGGCGCCAGAAAATATGACCGCAATAATTGGCAAAAGGGAAGTTTCACGCGTTATGCCAGCGCCGCCCTTCGGCATGTGTTTGCACGCATGAAGGGTGAAAGGCTGGACGAAGAGAGCGGATTGCCGCATTTGGCGCATGCGGCATGCTGTATATTATTTATGATGTGGCTCGACGACCGAGAGGCCTAAGCGCCTGCCGCTTGGCCCATCTCAAGCGTAGGGAGCGGCTTAATTGCCTTAAGCTCGGCGCTTATTGTCTGCTCAGCATGCCACAAATCATAGGTCGATTGCAGATTGATCCAGAGATCCGCCGAGGTTCCGAGCAATTTGCTTAGCCGTAGCGCCATCTCAGGCGACACACTGCACCGCTCATTGACCAGCCGCGAAACGCTCTTGCGTTCCATGCCGATTTGATCGGCAAAGTCGGTAACGGTAAGGCCGCGCGGCTTAAGGTGCATCTCCCGTAGTACCATGCCAGGATGCGGCGGTTTGTGCATCCGCCCTGCGCGCTTAATTATTTGTTTCGTCATGTTGCTACCCTCCTAATGGTAATCCATATAATCGACGATTTCGGCGTCGCCATTTTCAAAGCGGAATGTAATGCGCCAGTTGCCGCTTACTTTTACCGCCCACATGCCTTGCATTTTGCCTTTCAATGGATGCAGATTGGCACCGTGAAAGTTAACGTCATCAACTGTTTTAGCCGCGTCAAGCAAACCGAGAATCATACGGATGCGATCAGCGTGTTTTGCTTGAATGCCTGCGGTTTTCCCTTCGGCGAAGAATTTGGCGAGGCCTTTATGTGCGAAGCTTGTAATCATGCACTTAATGTACCTAGGTGCGGTACAATAGTCAAGCATTAAATGTACCTAAGTAAGGTATAATTTATTCAAAGCCCATTTTCTTTTTTGCGTGCAGGTCCATGCGGCGCTGATGCTCTTTAACAGGTCGCGCCCGATCCTTTGGGTAATAGTTAGGACTTAGATACGAATTCAACCGCACTCTCTCGATGGCGTCTCTATCCTTCTCCGCTTCATGCAGTTTGCGCGCGCGTAATTCCAGCTCGTCGTCGTAATCAAGCTGGCACCCTTCAAATGTTCGATACAGCGGCATAATAGGCGTCTCCTATAGCTATAAGCATGCCGCAAAAAGGGCAATCTGCGCAATAGCTATAAATGCTATTTATTTCAGAGGGATGCAGAAAAACCTACACAGGATTACCTTAAACATGAAGAAATAAGAGAAAAAAACGCAAAAACCGCACTCCCGTTAATTCTGTTTTGATCGCACCATAATTCAATGGGCTGCAAATGGTCATCAAAAACAGGGTCGAAAAATGTATGCACACGAAGTAACGAACGAAACTCCGAAAGAAGCGAAAAACCGTACCTATGGCGGGGTGTCAGGCGATCAACTGCGCACCATCATCGAACGCATAGAACGGCTTGAAGAAGAAAAAGCGGGAA
>DDZS01000027.1:0-7870 GCA_002346425.1 Alphaproteobacteria bacterium UBA3002 | reverse complement strand
ATCGCTACAGATATTCGCGAGGTTTTTGCCGAAGCTAAGGGCAACGGTTTCGACGTAAAAACCATTCGCCGAATATTGAAGCTTCGCCAGTTGGATCATAACGAGCGTGATGAACAACAACACTTGCTCGATACCTACATGAAAGCGCTTGGCATGCTGCCATTGTTTGAGGGCGAAGATGTTTAGGCAGTTTCTCAGTTCGATATATTTGACCGCGCCTGATTATCTAAAACTGGGGGATGACTTAAGGGTAATCAACTCAAAGCCGATAACTTCACAAAAAAGAAGCGGCAAAACGGGAGTTATACAAATCCAGCGTGCCGCAAAAAAGAAGCGGAATCGAAAAAAGAGCAAGTGAAATGGCCAGCATCGAAAAGCGCATCAAAAAGAACGGCAAGGCGAGTTATCGCGTGCGCGTGCAGATGCGTGGCTATCCATCCAAAACAGCGACATTCGAGCGGCTTGATGAGGCCCGCGCATGGGGTGTGATGATGGAAAGCGATAAGCGCGCGATGCGTCATGGCGCATCGTATGCGGCGGAAAAGCACACGGTGGGCGACATGATTGCTCGCTATAAAAATTCGGTGCTTAGCAGCAAAACCACCAATAAAGGGTACATCGAGGCCCAGAGCAAGCAATTGGAATGGTGGCACTCACGGCTTAAGGATTGCCGACTTTCCAACCTCACCCCCTATTTAATCAACGATTGCACCGAGGAGCTGGCGGGTAGGAATTACAGCAAGCGAAAGCCTGCCACTGTGAACCGCTATCTCTCGGCGCTGAATCATGTAATCAATACCGCAATTGATAAATGGGGATGGCTCGACGCCAACCCAATCAAAAAGATCGAAAAGCCGCGTGAACCTCGCGGGCGTGTGCGCTTCCTCTCCGATGCCGAGCGGGAGGCATTGCTCACCGCCTGCGTGCTGGAAGAAAAGAAGCCGCTGCACCTTATCGTGGTGTTTGCTCTATCAACCGGCGCACGAAAGAGCGAGATTCTGGGCCTCAAGCGTAAGGATGTGGATTTACAGCGTCAGGTAGCCGTGGCGTATGACACCAAGAACGGCGATCCGCGCCAGCTCTATCTATGGGATAAACTGGTGGAGATGCTGGCCGAGTGGCTGGAATACTGTCCGCGTAAGTCACCCTTTGTTTTCTGCTCACGCAATGGCACGCCGATCAATATCGAGGTGGAGTGGCGGCGGGCAATGGCACGGGCTGGCATTACCGATTTCCGCTTTCATGATCTGCGCCACACGGCGGCCAGCTACATGGCGATGAATGGCGCAAGCCCATCGGATATTGCCGAGGCGCTTGGTCATAAGAGCTATGACATGGTGAAGCGATACTCGCACCTATCTAAAACCCATGTGGCTAAAGTGGTTACATCCACCAGCGAGAAGATGTTAGGAGCGCAGGCATGAGTAAGGCAGAAGAAGTACAAGGCGGTGGGGTTTTAATAAACTGTCCAGGGTGCGGCATGTATCATGCACTCAATGTAGATCCTAAGAACGGGCGGCCATGCTGGGAGTTTAACAATGATTACGATAAGCCAACCTTCAAGCCCTCTCTATTGGTGCGGTGGCCTATAAATGATGAGGCAAAAAGTAAGGGTGTTTGCCACTCATTTATTACAGATGGAAACATCCAATTCTTAAGTGATTGCACTCACGATAAGGCAGGGATGACATTGCCGCTTAACGAGGTGGATTGATATGAAGATTAAAACCGAGGCGATAGAATCACACGCCAGCTTTTCACCATGCCGCCAATGGCGCTATACGCTGGAGCGGCGTTTCGCATTTGGTGAGGGCATTATCAATTTCATCATGCTGAACCCATCAACAGCGGATGAGGATCACAATGATCCCACCGTTGGCAGATGTGAGAAGATAGCATTAAGCCGCAACTACAATGGCATGATCATCACCAACCTGTATGCCTATCGTGCGACAGATCCCCGCGAGATGATGCGCGCGCATGCGGGCGGCGCAGACGTAATCGGTGCCGAGAATGATTGCGCAATAATCAATAGCGCAAGCCGGTCGAAGCAAGTCATATGCGCATGGGGTAATCATGGTGTGCTTGCTGGCCGGTCGAAGCAAGTTAAAGAAATGCTAACGCCTATGCATGCCAAGCTTCACTATCTGGTCATGAATAAATCAGGCGAGCCGAAGCATCCACTGTATGTTGCGGCAGGCTGCGAGCCTATCCAATGGGTGCTAACCAATGCAAAATAAAAAAAGGTACTTGGTAGAGGCCCGCTCACGGGTCACGCGCAAGCCGCGAGTTGTTTTTAGATGCGAAAATTCTCAGGCGTTTCCTTCCTCTGTTGTACGAAGGGAATTTTATGGGTGAAATAGTTAATAAAAAATCACTGGCAAAGATTCTGGGGCGGACTGAAAGAACCCTCACCGAATGGCAAAAGGAGGGAATGCCCATCAAGAAAAATGGCGCACGTGGTCAAAGTAACACCTACGATACAGAACACGTGATCGATTGGATGATTAAAAGGGCTAGCGATACTGACTCAGAGATGGAAAGAGCGCGCATCAGGCTTACCAGCGCGCAGGCAGACAAAACGGAGTTGGAAGTAGAGGAATTGCGCGGCAATCTTATAACCCTTGATAATATGAAGGGCCTTTGGGCAAACGTATTAGCTACGTTTCGATCCCGCATTTTGTCGATACCAAACAGATTGACACCCCAGCTCGCCGCCGTTCGTGATCCCAAAAAGATCGACGTCTTGTTGAAAGACGCCCTTTACGAAGCACTCAACGAACTAGCGAATTATGATCCTGACACACGAATTGAATCAAAAAAACGCCGCAAAGGAAGCGCTAAAAATAGTCGCCGCACCGCGACCTCTTAGATTATCTGAATGGTCGAACAGCTATTTCTTTCTTTCCAGCGAAAACAGTGCCGAGCCTGGCAAATACTCCACCACTCGAACTCCCTATGTTGTGGAACCGATGGACTGCATCACCGATCCCGAAGTGGAAGAAGTAGTATTATTATGGGCATCACAGACAGCTAAAACTACTATATTCAACGCGGCAACCGGTTACTTCATCCATCACGATCCGGCACCGATCATGATGGTGCAGCCGACAAAAGAAATGGGCGAGGCGTGGAGTAAAGACCGCTTTGTTCCAATGGTGCGCGATACACCCGTGCTGAATGAGTTAGTGAATATTCAGTCATCGCGCGATGGTGACAACACTATCATGCACAAACGCTTTCCGGGCGGAAACCTTACTATAGCGGGGGCTAATTCTCCTGCATCGTTGGCTTCGCGTCCTAAGCGCGTAATGATTCTTGATGAAGTTGATCGCTTCCCGCGTTCGGCAAAAAAAGAGGGGCGACCTTCGAAGCTCGCTATTGCGCGGACAACCACCTTTTACAATAGAAAAATCCTTAAATCATCTAGCCCGACCATACGGGGGGAAAGCGAAATAGAGGAGGATTATGAGAACAGTGATAAAAGAAAGCTTTGGGTTGAATGCCCTCATTGTTTAGAACGGCAAAAATTAGTTTTTGAGCAGCTCCAATGGCCACAAAGCGAACCAGAAAATGCCTATTATGTTTGCGCGTTAAACGGCTGCATACTTCATGATAGCGATAAATATTACATGCTGGCCAATCACGAATGGCGCGCAGAGGCCCCGTTTAAAGGACGCGCTGGATTTCAGTTGTCGGCGCTTTACTCCCCTTGGCTTCGCTTTGGAGAAATGGCACGTGAGTTTGTGGAATCCAAGGGTGATCCAGAAAAATTAAAAGTCTTTATCAACACACGCCTAGCCGAAACCTATGAAGAGAATTTAGATGGCGACGGTATTGACGAAGAATCGTTAACTAATCGCGTTGAAGATTATGAAGGCGCGCCGGAGGGTGTGCTTGTAGTTACGGCGGGTGTTGATGTGCAAGATGATCGCCTCGAACTTGAAATTATCGGCTGGGGCATAGAGGAAGAAAGCTGGAACCTTGGCTATCACGTTATACACGGTGATCCGGGCACGAAAGAAGTATGGCAAGATCTCGATGATATATTAGAAACTAAAATCATGCATGAGCGCGGCGTTGAATTATCGATCGCCTGCGCATGTATTGATGCAGGTGGGCACCACGCCGAATCCGTTTATCTCTATACAAAATCTAAGCAAGTTCAGGGGCGCCGTGTTTATGCTGTGCGTGGTTATAGTCATAGCTGGCGGCCGGTTGTAGGCAAGCCTAGTAACAATAATTCTCACCGAGTTAAAGTTTTTTACGTTGGGACGGATACTGCGAAAGACACCATATTTTCTAGGCTAAAGATTGACGAGGAAGGCGCGGGCTACTGCCACTTTTCGGCTAATTTGCCAGATGAATACTTTAAGGGACTTACCTCAGAGAAGCTTGTTAAGCGCTATGCCAAAGGGAGGACAGTCAAACAGTATATTAAGAAAACACAATCAACACGAAATGAGCCGCTAGACTGTCGAGTTTATGGTTTCGCGGCATTGAAAATAATAAAGCCGAACATGCCTAAAGTGAAGTTGCGCTTCGACAAACTCACCGAAAAAAAGCCTCCCCCCGAACACGATGATTCGCCACATAATACGACGAAAGGAACAAGCCGCACCACAAAACGAGGAAGGCGCGGCAGTGGATTCGTAAACAGGTGGTAGTGAATGGCTGATATTCCAGCGCAAGAGCCAAATAGTTTTATAGCGGGTGATTCTGTAGCATGGAGAAAAGCGCTCCCGAATTATAAAGCATCGGATGGGTGGATTCTTAAATATGCTTTTAGAGGCGCGGGTAATATAGACATCGCTGCCGTTGCTTCGGGTGATGATCATCTTGTAATGCTGCCCGCCAGTATTAGCGCCGTTTATACCTCTGGCACGTATAAATGGGCAGCTTATGTAGAAAAGTTAGATCAACGGATCACTATATCAGAGGGCTACTTAACAATTAAAGCCGACCTTTCTTCTAGCGATGCCGTGATAGATCCACTTATACAATTAGAAAGCGATCTCTCCGCAATCAATCAATTTATAGCTAAAAACTATAAATATTCCAGTTACTCAATCGCGGGCCGGTCGCTTAGCAACTACAGTGTAAGCGATCTATTCGTATTACGTGATCGTTTGCAGGGCGATCTAAATTCCTTGCGAAAAAAAGAGAAAATGCGCCAAGGAAAGGGCGGTGACAATTTAATTCGCGTGAGTTTTAGCTCATGATCTCTTTATTCGGAACTAAAAAAGAGAAGCAACCGCGACGCTCACAGAATATGCCGCGCCGTCGAGACTTCGCGGCTGCAAAAATAGATCGATTAACCGCAGGATGGGCAGGTGTGAGCACCTCTGCCGATGCTGCGGCACGTAATACGTTAACACGTATTCGTGCGCGGTCACGGCAACTAGCCGCCGACAATGATTATGCACGTCGCTTTTTCAAGTTATGTCGCTCTAATGTTGTAGGATCGCAGGGCATTAATTTGCAAGTGCGTGCCATCGAGCGCGAGACTTCACAAGGTGTTCAATTTGATGACCGCGCAAATGGCATGATTGAATCGGCATGGTACGATTGGGCTAAGAAAAAAAATTGCACCATCGATGGTCGCCTATCTTGGATAGACGTTAAACAACTCATAGTCGAGACAGTCGCTAAAGATGGCGAGATTTTTGTTCGCAAGATACGTGGGCGGGCGGCTGGCAATGCGTTTGGCTTTGCGTTGCAGCTACTAGAAGCCGATCACATTGATGAAACGCATCACGATGTTTTGCCCAACGGCAATAAAATTCGCATGGGCATTGAGTATAATGAGTGGAATCGCCCTGTGGCTTATCATGTGATGAACCGACACCCCGGCGATAGCTATTATGTGAGTGATCAGCGCACACAGCGCGAGCGGATATTAGCAACTGATATGATCCACCTTTATAATTCCGAGCGCGTCTCTCAATCGCGCGGCATCCCTTGGATGGTTTCAGCAATGCGCCGCATGAATATGTTGGGGGGGTATGAGGAGGCTGAGCTTGTCGCGGCACGAATCGGGGCCTCGAAAATGGGGTTTTTTACCTCACAAGAAGGCACGGAATACACAGGCAGTGGCGAAGATGAAAACGGTAATATTATTACAGAAGCCGAGCCGGGCCTCTTTGAGCAGTTACCGGGCGGAATGAGCTTCACCGCTTTCGATCCGCAACACCCCACATCCTCTTTTGGTACTTTTATCAAGTCAATGTTACGAGGTGCGGCGTCAGGTTTAGGCGTTAGCTATAATAGCCTTGGTAATGATCTTGAGGGCGTCAACTTTTCTTCAATTCGACAAGGCGCGTTAGAAGAACGGGAACTATGGAAGCTATTGCAAACGTGGCTGATCGAACACCTATGCGAAGATGTTTTCGAAGATTGGTTGTTGATGGCGCTGACAACGCAAAGAATCCCCCTCCCGTTAAATAAGTTTGAGAAGTTTAATAAACCCATCTGGCGACCGCGTGGCTGGCGATGGGTGGATCCTCTAAAAGAGATGAAAGCCTACACCGAAGCAGTGAGCGCTGGATTTTTGAGCGCGCAAGACGTGGCAAGCGACTTAGGAATGGATATTGAAGAAGTCTATGCCCAGCTCGCGCTAGAGCAACGGCTTCGTGACAAGCATGGGGTGGTTTTAGGCGCTCCCGATGCAAGGGGAATGCAGGCAGTAATAGATGCGGAGGCGCAGGATGGACAAGGGAACGCAGAATCATAAATCATTTGAAGCGGGCGTGTTATACCGCGCCGCTGAAATAGGCGCGGTCGTCGAAGATGCGCGTACTGTGGAACTCTCTTTTTCGAGTGAAATTTCAGTAGACCGTTTTTTCGGGTCTGAAATTTTAGATCATTCGAGCGGGAGTGTGGTGCTGGACTGGATCAATTCCGGTCGAGCACCACTATTAGCCGATCACGATCCAGCTATGCAGATTGGTGTGGTCGAAAAAGCGGAAATAGGCAAAGACCGCGTTGGCCGCGCGGTTGTGCGCTTTGGGAAAAGTGCGCAAGCCGAGTCTTATTTTCAAGACGTCAAAGATGGCATACGTGGCAACATCTCGGTTGGTTACCGTATCCATCAAATGCTTATAGAGGAGTCTGCAAATGGCGTGGAAACATACCGTGCTAGCAAGTGGGAGCCTTTAGAAATTTCACTGGTATCAATTCCGGCAGATCAATCCGTCGGAGTTGGTCGATCTGATAAATCAGGTACGTGGAAAATCGAAATTTTAAACTCAGAATCTAAACAAATGGAGACACGCAAAATGGAACCGAATGCAAATAATCAAGCGGCCAGCGCAAACAATCAACCCGCAACCATTACTGTTGATGCGGACGAAATCCGTGCGACTTTCGTCAAAGAAAATCAGAATCGCACAAATGAAATCATTGCCTTGGCGAAACGCCATAATCTAACGGACAAAGGAATGGAATTCGTCGCCACGGGTAAAAGTGTCGATGAATTTCGTAGCTTCGTACTTGAAGCGCTTGGCGCTGCAAAGCCCGTAGAAACAGCTAACGATATGACGATTGGCCTAAACGATAAAGAGGCGCGCCAGTACAGCTTTCTACGCGCCATTCGTGCAATGGCAATGCCGGACCAAAAGCACATCGTCGAAGCGGCGGCGTTTGAGCTTGAAGTCTGCGATGCTGTAGGCCAAAAGTTTAAGGGCCGCAAGTTTAGCGGTAACCTTCAAGTTCCTACTGAGGTGCTATTCGCACAGCGTAACATGCAACAGCGTGATCTCAATGTCGCGTCAGGACCAGCAGGTGGTTATAGTGTAGGAACTAATTTACAGGCCTCTAGCTTCATCGAGTTACTGCGAAATCGCTTGCTAGTGAAAAAGCTAGGCGCGCG
>DDZS01000045.1 GCA_002346425.1 Alphaproteobacteria bacterium UBA3002 | reverse complement strand
CGTTCGTTCTGAGCCAGGATCAAACTCTCATGTTATGAGTATTGATCCAGGATGCCAATTGACATCCTAAAAAAAGAATTGATGTTTTGACCAAAGGCCAAAACAATATTCGACTCTCGCACAAACCATATCCACAGTGCTTGCCTCTCGAAGGAGGAACTTATGGTCACTGTTGATACGTATAAGCGTACAAAATTACATAATAATATTACACGTGATATACGCAGATTTGGTTCGTACGGAAAAAATTCGCACACGACCATCTGCGCATACATACTGATTCAACTTTTCAAACACTAGACTTACTCATGATTTCGACCAGTAAAGGCCGGAGAAGTCACCAACGTTTTTCGCGTCGGGAGCTGCTTTATACGCAGCAGCCCCTGCCAAGTCAACGCCTAAAATGATTTTTTTTTAGCTAAAATTTATGGCCTTTAAAAAGGCACGAAATAACCGTTGGTTATCTAATAATCTTTATTGGGATAAAAGAAATACGGACGCATAGCTACATCTGTGATGGAGTTCAGAAAAGCTGCAGCATGACGAGTCCGCATACATTGGCGCTGCTGTTAAGATTATATTTTGAATCTAACTTTGCCGCATCAGCTGCGGCGGTAGTCAGCGTTGCCCCATTGGCTGCTACAGCGCACCCTATGCGGCTATCAGCCATCAATCTTCCTCTGGCGGGCATGCCATCATCTAACTTTGTATCAATCATCCATGCTTCTTCCGGCTTTATAATGTCGGCTGAACCATCCACATTAATAAATCGAAGCGTATTTTGGTAATTTGCATTAAATGTCTTATTGTCGCCATAATTGTTGGTACGGTCCCCATAATGAAAAGCATACCATCCCGCATTCGATAGTTTGGGCTGAGGAGAATTTGTGCCCGGAACCAATGTATGCATTGTTCCGGCCCCGGACTTGCCGTTGAAACTCCCTTCCACCAATCCTGCATTGGCCAGATGCTGCCAGAAAGCAAAGCTCTCGCCATAGACGTTGGCCCCAGATGCTGAGTTTAATACACCATTTCCGTTACCATTACAGGTTTGTGTTCCTGTTCCGCTTTGCGTTGAGCAGGTGCCGGTAATATTCCCATCGCCGCCCGCACTCCCCCAAAAGCTCGTGGCATTTTTCATGTCACCCGGTAGCGCGAAATATTTGTCCTGAAACGCGCGGGTTGCCGTTTGATAGCGCTGAAACTCTGTCACCACGCTCCGCAACTCTGCCGCGCGGATGAGGGATTGGCCGGTGAGGATCCCACCGGTTAGTAGCCCGAGAATGACTAATACGATTGAGAGTTCGACGAGTGAAAAGCCTTGCTGCCTGTGATATGTCTTTTGCATTATTACTACATTAGCAGAGAAATATTACTAAAGGATTAACGACGCAATCCATGCTCCATCCTAAGTTATTATTTTAAGATATTACTAAAGTGAAGGCGGCAGGACTTGCCGGAATAGGTCAATGTATAGGCTGCGGTTGCCTGAGTAGTGGTGGTGTAGCAATTCGTAGAATTATAATATGGCCCTTGCGTGCGCACTTTGCCTAGCCCAGGCTTACCATCGTCCAACTTCGTATCGATATTCCAGGCTTCTTCTGGGGCAAGCGGAATCGCCGAGTTATCGCTCAACGTTAGAATATTCGTAGCATCCCCATCCCACCAATAGCCACTCCCGCTATCAATGTCGCCATAACTGGAGATATACCAATGCGCATTGCCCAGCTTACTCGCCGGAGCGTTTACACCTGCGGCAAAGCTGCGTATTTCACCGCTGGTCGTCTGCACACCTGTATAGGTGCCTTCGACTAAGCCGGCGTTAGCCAAATGCTGCCAGAAGCGATGCAGTTCAGTACTATTTACCGGCCCAGCATAAAAATATTGAACGACCCCGTTGCCATCTCCATTGCAGGTTCTAGCATCGCTACTAGGCGTCGCTTGCGTGCCCGGGCAGGCAGTTGCGGTTCCCCAAAAGCTCGTCGCATTACGCATATCGCCCGGTAATGCAAAATATTTATCCTGAAAGGTGCGGGTTGCTGTTTGCCAACGCTGAAATTCCGTCGCCACATTCCGCAACTCCGCCGCGCGGATGAGGGATTGGCCGGTCAGGATACCGCCGGTTAGTAGCCCGAGGATAACGAGGACGATGGAAAGTTCGACTAAACTAAACCCTTTTTGCATCTGCCCCTACTCCATAATCCACATAATACTACAGGCGACGTCGCTCACGTCTTTACGATATTCGGCGACATGCTCATTGCCAGCGGTGACGCAATTGGGGCGAAAGTTGCTTGTGAAGCTATGCATTTTCCCTAAGCCCGGGTAGCCGTCGTCGACTTTTTCTTCAAAGCTGAGTTGTTCGCGCGGAGTAAATAAAATATTACGGCTGATACTATCGGCAACCTTGCCGCCATATTCTAAAAAATTGCCATGGGTGGTCATATACCAGTTGGCGTGCACAGATCCCGCCGGACGGTTTGTCATGCCCATCCCGCTGTCACGCAAGGCGCCTTCGGGCACGTTTTTTCCGGGAATGGAATCCCATATACTTCCAGGACCTGCCTTACCGGTATAATAGCCTTCCATCAGGCCTGCATTGGTTAAGTGCTGCCAAAACATATGTTCTTCCGTAAAATTGCTCGCGCCGGGGCGATACGCGATACGGCGATCGCCATTGCCGTTACACGTGGCTGTGTCATTAGAGGCTGCGGATGCACAGGTCCCACTTACCATACCATCGCCTCCGGCTGACGGCCAATAATCGGTCGCATTGGGAATATCGCCGGGTAAGGCATTATATTGCTCTGAAAAAAGACGCGTGGCGCTTTGGACTTCTTCCAGATCGGTCAATACTGTACGCAACTGCGCCTTACGCACCAGATCGCGCCCGACTAGCACGCCGCCCATGAGCAGGCCGACAATGACGAGCACGATACTTAATTCCACCAAGGTAAAACCGCGTTGCATGGGCATTTCTCCTTTAATCCAGCCTTAGTGTAACAAAGGAGACTTAATAAAGCGTTAATACCAAGCCATGACAATGCGGCATACCTCCCCTGCGCTATTGTCATAAAAGTGTCACGCACGCAGGCGGATTGATCTATTAAAACGATTCCAGTCTGAAGCAATGGAGAATATATGTCTGAGTCGAAACCAACAGAATATGCCATTAATAGTCAAAAAGGAACGCCCCGCGGGTTAGGCGATTTGATTCCCGGCTATCAACCACCCAGCACGATGAATCCTACCTATAGCCTTCCGCAGCCAACACGAGATCCGGCACTGGTTCGTCTGGCACTTCAGATTGCGAAGGATGAGCGGGCCGTCATGCAGGAGTTTCGGGAAATATTCGCCCCAGAAGTGAGCGGGCGGTTTCCAGCCAGCAAATTCAGGCTTCACCCTTACGTCGTCGATGGCGCATTAGAAGAAGACTTGTTTCAACAACTGGATTTCTGGCGCGAAGTATCGCGTATCAACCCCGCCGCGCCGGCGGATCGGTATACATTACCAACCGCCTTGTTCGATTATCCGAAAATTCCTGCGGATAAAGTAGACGCCTATGCCGAAGCATTACAGGCGGTGCGCGAAAATGGCGATATGGAAGTCTGCGTGGCATCCGCACTGCGCGAGTCTAACGCCCCTGGCAGGGCGGTTGAGCAATGCCACGACGCCACGCAGCGCAAAATTCTGGATGCAGTGTTCCCCAAAACCCAAGAAGCGGGCCACGCAAAATAGACGGTTTTTGCTGCGCTGCGGCTTGATTTTGCTTGGAGTTACGCGCATAATGCGGGCCTATGGCTCACTCTGATTTACCGCATCCGTGTCGACTTTACGTCATTTCCCCACCCCATTTTGAATTAGACGTCTTTACCGAGCAACTGCGCGAAGCCTTTGCCGGGGGCGATATCGGCGCGTTTCAATTGCGCATGAAAGATGTGTCTGACGCAGAAATCTATGAAGCGGCGCATGCTTTGCTGCCCATTTGTCGCGATCATGACGCGGCGTTTATTATGAATGACCGGCCAGACATCGCCGCCGAACTCGGCTGCGACGGCGTGCATCTTGGGCAGGACGATCTAGCGAATTGGCCGATTGCCAAAGTGCGCAGCCTGCTCGGACAAGATGCCGTGATCGGCGTGTCGTGCCACGATTCCTCGCATATGGCGATGGAAGCGAGCGAGCATGGCGCGGATTATGTCGCGTTTGGTGCCTTCCATCCCACCACGTCGAAAGATGCCGAAAAGCTCGCCAAATATGGGACGCCGACGGTGGAAATGCTGCGCTGGTGGTATACCTATACGGTGATTCCCTGCGTGGCGATTGGCGGTATGAAGCCAGAAAATTGCGCACCGATGGTGGAACACGGCGCCGATTTTATTGCCGCGATTCAATCCGTCTGGAACCACCCGAAAGGCCCGCGCATCGCCGTACAAGCCTTCAACCGCGAAATCCGTCAGGCGTTAAAAGCACGGCCACAGCCGAATTTAGCGGCATAACTTTAGAGATTCGGGATTAGAGAATCGGGATTGGGGTAAGCGCTCACGCGCTTATTTTAATCTAGTATCCCTAATCCCGAATCCCTAATCCCGATTCCCGAATCGCCCCTTGCATTCCCTTTATGGCTTCTTTATACTTCTTCTAACAACAGGGGTAAGGCTTTCATTCACAAAGCATTAAATTCGCTTGGTGTCCCTGTGTTAGCGCGAAATGAAGCCCCATAAAGATAAAATAAATATCTGAGAAGGAATGCTATGATCGTAACACGCCGTAATTTTCTGCGCGGACTGGCCGGATCGGCCGCACTGACCGCCCTGCCCACCTCTGGATTTGCCAGCGCGCTGGACAGTATCAACGAACATCACACCATTAAACTTCATTCGATTCACACTGGCGAAACCGGCAAATTCGATATCATGGTCAATGGCGAATTCGTGGCAGAAGAATTAGCGCGCGCCGATAAGCTTCTGCGCGACCACCGCACCGGCGATGTCGAGAAAATGGACCAAGAAGCGCTGCGCCTCCTCGCCAAAATCGCCAAGAAAACCGAGAATAGCAAAGGCTTCAACATCATCTCCGGCTACCGCTCACCGGCCAGTAACGCCATGCTCGCCGCGAATAGCGGGGGCGTCGCCAAGAAAAGCTACCACATGCGCGGCATGGCGATCGACATCGCCCTGCCCGGCACCGACCTGAACCATTTGCATAATGCCGCCAAAAGCTTGAAAATCGGCGGCGTCGGCAAATATTCCGGCTCTGGCTTTGTGCATGTGGATACCGGCCCGGTCCGTTATTGGGGCGCCTAAACCATGAAACTGACTGCGGTCTACGCCAATGTCAGCTGCCGTAATCCTGAACGTTCCATCGCCTGGTATTCCGCTTTATTCGATCGCGCGCCCGATGCGCAACCCATGCAGGGGTTAAGCGAATGGCATTGGCAGGGCGCGGGTTTTCAGCTTTTCGTGAATCCTGGTCATGCTGGACACTGCACGTTGACGCTCTTTGTGCACGACCTGCAAGCAGAAGCCGCACGATTCAAAAGCAGCCTCATCACCCCAGCTCCCATCGAACAAGCGGACTATGTCGACATCATGCGCCTGCTCGATCCCGATGAAAATCTCGTGGTGCTGGCGGAGAAGCGTTAATACTACCCCTTAACGCTTTATTAAAACTTAGTGCCTATTCTGTTTCCATGAACAAAGCATTTTCATTGGTCGAGCTATCGATCGTGCTCGTGATTCTGGGCCTGTTGACCGGTGGTATTCTGACCGGCCAATCGCTCATCCGCGCGGCGGAGTTGCGGAGTGTTGTAACAGAATTTAAAAATTATCAGGTCGCGATGCAGACATTTCGCGATAAATATTTTGCCCTTCCAGGCGATATGCGTAATGCCACCGATTTCTGGGGCATTGCGGGCGGAACAACCGGTCAAGACAGCACATGTTATGGCACGGCAAGCACTGATAAGAAAACATGTAATGGAAATGGCGACGGGATGATTGGCACTACATCAAGTGTTACCCAAGTGCATGAGCGTTTTCGTTTTTGGCAACATTTAGCAAATGCAGGTCTAATCGAAGGCACTTACACAGGAGCGGCAGGTCCTCTAGGCGCACAACATGCCGTAGTGGGGACAAATACTCCCACCTCACGATCTGGAGGCGGCAATGGATGGTATACGAAATATAGCGATGTCAACGGTAATTATATGGGGGTAGGCATTACCGCCAGCACCAACTCTTCACTGGCGCCCGCTCGCCTAAGCGCAGAAGAAGTGTGGAACATTGACAAAAAAATGGATGATGGATTGCCTCGCACGGGTAAAATATTTGTATATCCAGATGCGGCTCCATGCACAGATGGGGCGGGAGCCTATCTACTCACGGATACCACCAAAGACTGTACCATCTATTTCTTTTATTAAGCTAGTAATATCCTACTTCGCGCGCTCAACGTAAGTCAGTTCATTCGTATCGACGACGATTTTCTCGCCGGTTGACACAAATGGCGGGACCATCACGCGTACGCCGTTTTCCAGCATCGCGGGTTTGTACGAACTGGCGGCGGTCTGGCCTTTGACGACGGGTTCGGTTTCGGTGATTTCGAAGGTCATGCGCTGCGGCAGGCTCATGCCGATGGCTTTACCGTCATACATTTCCAGCGTCACCATCATTGATTCCTGCAGGAATTTGGCGCGCTCGTCATCGACGAAGTCATGTGGCAATTCGATCTGCGCGTAATCTTCAGAATTCATGAACACGTAATTGGTGCCATCGTCGAAGAGATATTGGAAATCCTGATTCTCAACGCGCACCTTCTCCACCTTCTGATCCGAACGCAAACGCTCGTTCAGCTTGGTGCCATCAGTAATACATTTCATCTCTACCTGATTGAACGCGCCGCCCTTGCCGGGTTTGACGTGCTGGGTCTTGGTGACCACCCATAATTTGTCCTGATGTTCTAAAATGTCGCCGATGCGAACCGATACGCCGTCAATCTTCATGAGAAAAGCTCCTTTGCCGATGGCATGTAGCAAATTGCGGCCCTATTGCCAAGCGGAGAGATGAAGCCGTTAACGCGTTAAGACAATATGGCCGGGTCCGCGTCATTCTATAATGGGACACAATCAAATGCACGCATCGGCATATCAAGAAATTTCCTAAAGATATCAGCGCGCAATAAAGAAAATACTTTATTCTATTTTAATGAAACAGTCCCTAACGCCGAAGCGATTCATTAAGTCTTTTTCGTCATAGTGTAAGCATAACAACCAAACATGGAGCGAGGAAGTTATGGTACGAAACACGAAACACACTTGGATGATCACAACAGGTCTGGCCGCTGCAGGATTGCTGGCCACTTCAACGCTGACGCAGGCGCAAAGCCCGGTTGCCTCTGTCGCGCCGGAAAATGCGCGTCCAAATGCGCCGATTCAAACGGTGATGCAATCCCCCCTGCCGGATGATTTCGATGCGGATCGCGACGAATGGCGCGAGGGCATTGAGTCGCTGGCCAAACATGGTTTGCAGCCAGCACCTTATCTGAATCGTTTTGATTCTATCGCGCAGTTTGAGCCCCAAACCATTGCCCCCTTTCTGCACGCGCTGGTCAGCGATCTGCGGTATGGCACGCAGCATGGTGAACTTAGCCTGGAGCAACATCAGTTAGTTACCGAAGAAGTCAACGCACTGATCGATGAGTGCGACGAGCCGGAAGAGTGCCTACAAACCATCGCGGCGCGCCACCCGGATTATGCGCCATTGCAAGCCATGCTAACGCACTTCAAACAACTGGCCGCCATTGATGCATGGCCGGTTCTCGAAAGTGGCGAAACGCTGAAACCCGGCATGACCGGTCCGCGTGTCGCGCAATTGCGTACCCTGTTACAAGTCAGCGGCGATCTGAAAAAACCGCTATTTGGTTTGAACAAGGAAGAAGATAACCGTTATACCGCCCAGCTTGAAGACGCCGTGAAATCGTACCAAGCACGGCACGGGCTAGCGGTGGATGGCGCCGTCGGCCCGAATACCCTGCGCTCCATGCAAATCGGGCCGGCGGAACGCGCCGAGCAAATTGCGCTGACGTTGGAACGTATGCGCAGCGTCGATATTCCGGAAACCGGGATCGCGATCAACGTGCCGGACTATCATCTGCAAGCCTTCCGCGATGGCCGCGAAGTGTTGCAAATGCCAGTGATCGTCGGCGCCACGGACACCGCAACCCCGCTATTTTTTAATAAAATCAACCGCATTGTGGTCAATCCAACCTGGACGCCTCCAATGAGCATCGTCGGGAACGAATTGATCCCTAAATTGCAAAACAATCCGGGCTATGCCTATAACAGCAATTTCAGTGTTTATGACCGCTCGTCAGGCGTGGAGCTGAATCCCGATAGCGTCGACTGGTATGCAGTCAGCGCTAACGACGTCAAACTGGTACAAAATGCAGGGAATGGTAACGCGCTGGGAAAAGTCAAATTCCTGATGCCAGATAACCGCGCGATTTACCTGCACGACACGTCATCGCCGAAATTATTCAGCAAAGAATATCGCGCCTTGAGCCATGGCTGTGTTCGCGTCCAAGACCCGCAAGCGTTAATGGATTACGTGCTGGCCGACCAACGCGATGACCTGAACACGGCGCAAAGCGCGTGGCAAGACGGTGGTGATCCGAAAGCCTTCCGCCTCCATCAGGAAGTGCCGGTGCAGATGACCTATTTCACCGCGCGAGTAAACACCGCGGGCGAGATCACTTTCCACGATGATGTCTATGGCAGCGACGCCGAGCTTAAAACCGCGATGGCTGCTAAATTACCGGTGATGGCTTCCGCGGAGTAAATTACTCCGTCGGAGTTTCGCTACCCAATTCACCCGACAAATCCTGAATCACCACATCGGGGTCAGGACGTCGTTTATAGCCATCTTCCTGATAGACATGGGTGATTTTGCCTTCTGCATCGACGACGTAGATCGTCGGTTCGGGAATACCATAAAGTGGATCAGTCTCTGAAAAGTCCGTATTCAAAATACCAAAGGCTTTAATTAGCTTTGAATCTTTGTCGGAAACCAGCGGGAAGGTAATCCCCTCGCTTTCACCGAATTCCTGCAAGGTCAGCGGCGGATCATACGAGATTGCGGTGACCGGATAGCCCATCTGCTGCAGTTGCTCGGCGCGGCCATTCCAGTCTTTCACCTGCTTTTTGCAATAAGGGCACCAATCCAGCGAGCGCACGAAGAGCAACACGGCTCCCTGCTCGCCTTTCAAATCCGCGAAAGACAAGCTTTTGCCTTCCACATTCTGCACCTTAAAATCTGACGGAATGCTATTCGATTCCTTTAACATTTCTGCGTGAAGCGGCGCCGCCGTCATCCACAGGGCCAGGCTGGTTAGTAACAGGCGTTTCATGCGAGCACTCCTTTTTGCTTTGATGTGTTTCCTTGCTAGCTTATATAGGGGCAAGGACAAAGAAAACCAACTAGGATCCTTGGCGCCATGCGGCGCGGAGGATGAAACAAGGGAGTACAGGGGCATGCAGACAGGGCAGATTGTAACCGTCGTCGGCGGCAGTGGGTTTGTCGGGCGTTATGTGGTCAAACATCTGGCAAAAGCGGGCTATACCGTGCGCGTCTTATGCCGTCATCCGCATCTGGCGCAGGATTTGAAAGTGTCCGGTTTTGTCGGGCAAATTGTGGTCGATTATGCCGATGTCGCCAAGCCGGACACACTGAAAGGCAAATTCGACGATAGCTGGGCAGTGATTAACCTGACCGGCATTTTATACGAACATGGCAGCCAGAAATTTTCTAAAATTCAGGCGCAAGGCGCAGAAAAAGTCGCCCGTCACGCACGCGATGCCGGGGCACAGCACATGCTGCATATGTCGGCATTGGGCATTGAACGCAGCAGCAATTCGACCTATGCGCGCAGCAAGCTGGAAGGCGAAAAAGCCGTGCGCGCGGCCTTTCCGGGCGCAACGATTTTCCGCCCCTCGGTCATTTTCGGGCCGGAAGACGATTTCATCAATTATTTCGCATGGCTCGGCAAATTCTCACCCTTCTATCCGGCAATTGGCGGCGGCAAAACGCGGTTCCAGCCAGTTTATTGCGATGATGTGGCGCGCGCCTTCCTCGCCGTATTGCAGCAACCCACGCTGGCTGGACAAACCTATGAATTGGGCGGCCCACGCGTCTACAGCTTCTCGGAAATCCTGACCTATATCGATCAGACCATTCATCGCGAGCGCAAACAGGCGACTATCCCCTTCCCGCTCGCCAGTCTGATGGGCAGCGTCATGCAATGGATGCCGGGCAAGCCACCAATCACCTATGATCAGGTGCAATTGCTGAAAAGCGACAATGTGCTAACGGGTGACTATCCGGGGCTAGAAGCGCTGGGCATCATGCCGACTGCGATGGAAAGCGAAGTGCCGCGCTATCTGCATTACCGCATCAACCAGTCCGAAGGCGCCAATGCTGCGTGAGTTTCGCTTATGGCAGGCGCTCTATGCCTGTTTTTACTCCAAAGCCCTCTATCGTGACGTCTTTCTGCGCTGGACCGGCCTGGGCTTTTCGCTGCAATTCCTGTTACATGTCATACTGGTGACGCTGCTGCTGATCGCAGTGATCGCGATTGTCGAAACCCGCGTTATCGGCAACCCAGACACCGAAGCCACGATGAATGAACTAGTCGATCAAGTGAGCGAACAACTACCCGTATTGCATTGGAATGACGGCATTTTAAGCGCCGACGTTGAACAACCATATTCCATCACCTTTGCAGAGGATGGCGAATCGCGCCTGTTTATCATTATAGACGAAACCGGTGAAATCAGCGACCTCCGTGATAGCGAAGCGATGATCCTGCTCAACGCCGAAGCGGTGCATTTCAAAAAAGACTCCGGTGAATACGAAACCCGCTTCTGGAGCGAGTTCACCGATGACGGCCTGTTCACCGATTACACGCTGGATGCTCAAGGCGCGCAAGCCTTAGGCCATCAGGCGATTCAGTGGGTGCTCGACAACCGCGTCTGGCTGTATGCCGCGTTCGGCGCCTTTTTCTGGGCGATGCTGTTGCTCGGACTGTTCATCTGGCGGGTGATACAAATGATCTTCTTCGGCCTGATCTTCAAAGCCATTGCCGCGTTCTCCCGGCAACCGCTCGATTTCGAAATCGCCATGCGCCTCTCCGCCGTCACCCTTATCCCCGCGATCTGGATCAGTCTGCTCTGCGTGTTTCTGGGCGTCACGCTGCATCCGCTCCTCTTTATCGCCATCACCGTCGCCTATAGCGTTTACGCATGGCAAGCCATCCGCGCGATCTAACCCCTGAGTAGCGCTTAACGAAAAATTAACCCTGCATCCATATACTTATCAAAAAGGATAAGTATGCGCCAAGGCTTCTCACTCGTTGAACTCTCCATCGTCCTCGTCATTCTAGGGCTACTGACCGGTGGTATCCTCACCGGCCAATCTCTCATCCGCGCGGCGGAGTTGCGGAGCGTGACGACGGAGTTTCAGAAATACATGACTGCGGCGCGCACGTTTCAGGATAAATATTTTGCCCTGCCAGGCGATATGCACAACGCTCAAACCTTTTGGGGAAGTATGACAAATTGCGGAGCCGCCTCTCCCTCGGGAACAGGCACGCAAACCTGTAATGGGAATGGTAACGGCGAGCTTGAATCCGCTTCAGCAGCATCTACTACTGGAGAAAGGTTCGCTTTCTGGCAACATTTAGCTAACGCCGGACTGATTGAAGGCACTTATACCGGTATAAGCGGTACCGCCGGGCAAGACAATTCTGTTTTAGGCGTGAATGTTCCGAGTTCAAAATTAGGAAACGCCGGGTGGTATGCGTCAACTTGGAACTCTACAGGGGACTCTGCTAATTACGTTTTCAATTACCGTAATTTTCTGGGCTTTGGAAGTAAATCTACATCCGGCTCATCGTCTGGCAAGGCAATGACCCCGGAAGAAACTTGGAATATCGACAAAAAAATTGACGATGGCTTACCGGGGCGCGGCAGGCTTATAGCTATTTATTGGAGTACTTGCACCGAAGCCACTTCCAACACGGATTACGCAGCTCCCTATGATTTAGATGATACCTCTGTTGAATGCGCAGTTAGGTTTGTGAATGTCTTTTAAACAACCAGAAATACGTCGTGGCTTCAGCCTTGTCGAACTCTCCATCGTTCTCGTGATTTTAGGCTTGTTGACAGGTGGTATCCTCACCGGCCAATCCCTCATCCGTGCGGCGGAGTTGCGCAGTATCGTGACGGAATACCAACGATATCAAACCGCTGCTCGTAGCTTTCAAGATAAGTATTTTTCTATTCCCGGCGACATGCGTAATGCAGAAAGTTTCTGGGGGACTTCGCATGCCAATAATGCCACCTGCAGTACCACTGCCGCGGTTGGCACCGCCACGTGTAATGGAGATGGCGACGGCATTATTGAACCCTCATTGCGCGCCAATGAACGGTTTCGCTTCTGGCAGCATTTGGCTAATGCCGGGTTAATCGAAGGCACCTATACCGGCATTGAGGGTTCCAGTGGTAACACCAACCATGCGGTGGGAGGTACCAATGCCCCTACTTCTAAAATCTCTATGGGTGTCTGGCATATGCAAAACCCCTGTGGTAACTGTACCTTAACCGCGAATCCCAGTATGTCTGACGGAAAACATGGCAATATTTTTATCATTGGCGGCGGCACAGTGGCGAATTCTCCTTCGATTAAAATTCTTTCGGCTGAAGAAGCGTGGAATATCGACACTAAAATCGATGATGGGCATGCCAGCACAGGCAACCTGTGGGCAAGCTGGAACAACTGCACCTTAGGCACGGCATCCAACAGTTTCCTCAGCTATAACCTCACCGCATCCGGAAGTACCTGTTACCTCTATTTCCGCAAAATGTTGTAACAAGGAGCCCTATGCGCCACGCTTTTTCACTTGTCGAACTCTCCATCGTTCTGGTTATCCTCGGACTTCTAACCGGCGGCATCCTGACCGGCCAATCCCTCATCCGCGCGGCGGAGTTGCGGAGTGTGACGACAGAATATAATCGTTTTCAAACCGCAATTCAGTCGTTTCGAAACAAATATTTCGCTTTGCCCGGTGACATGCGTAACGCGATTACATTCTGGGGTGACGATGTCACCAATTGCAGCGACGGCGTAGCTGGCAACAATGGCAGCCCCGGCACCTGTAATGGCAATGGCGATGGCATTTATAGCAGCCCGGCTAGCGGCAACGCGACGGGGGAAACCTTTCAATTCTGGAAACAACTCGGGCTGGCTGGGCTTGTGGAAGGCACCTATACCGGGCTGGCCGGTAGCGCAGGCGGCCGCGATTACGATCATGGCATCAACTCCCCTGCGTCTAAATTTCCCAACGCAGGCTGGGGCGTATGGTATCTAAAAACGGTAGGGACCACCGGCGTCAACTACGACTTTGCCGTGTTCGATGGTAACGTGTTAACCGTTGGCGGCGATGACGGCAATGTCGGGAGCGATTACCGGGTGTTCAGCGGCGAAGAAGCCTGGAATATAGACACCAAGATCGACGACGGCAAACCAGGCTACTGCAAACTGATCGGATCGACAATTGGGAGTTGCACTACCGAAACCCGTATCGAAAATTTTGCCACCGCGCAATATAACCTAACCGTGAGCGGCGCCGCCTGCTCCCTCAGGTTTAAATTGTAGGAAGAAACATGCGCCACGCTTTCTCACTCGTAGAACTCTCCATTGTCCTCGTCATTCTCGGACTGCTAACGGGTGGTATCCTCACCGGCCAATCCCTCATCCGCGCGGCAGAGTTGCGGAGCGTTTCAACAGATTTTCAGAAATATCAAACCGCCACAATGAGTTTCAAAGATAAATATTTTGCCCTGCCCGGCGATATGCGCAATGCGGAATCTTTTTGGGGAGCGATGACGGGATGCACCGGCACGAATCCCAATGGTACTGGTACGCAAACTTGTAATGGCGATGGCGATGGCATGGTAGAATCCGCCACCGCGGCCACTGAAGACGAGTTGTTTCAGTTTTGGAGACAGTTAGCGAATGCGGGTTTGGTGGAAGGTACTTACACAGGCGTTTCCGGAAGCGGGTCATACCGTAATAGCATCATTGGTCAAAATGTTCCGGCGTCCAGAGTATCGAATGCAGGTTATACCTATCGCTGGAAAGATCTCAATACCACATCAGATGTGTATTATTTCCCGCAAGATGGGAAACATATTTTTGAATTTGCCGGCCCAAATACTACCGATTTGCTAAGCTCTCCCGTACTTAGTCCGGAAGAAGCGTGGAACGTCGATGTAAAGTTAGACGATGGACGTCCAGCACTTGGTAAACTTCGCGCTAAAAAAGCGCAGACGGCGTGCCATACATCAACAACAGCGGCCGTATCAGAATATCGCCTAACCGACACCAGCATCGCTTGTTCGCTATCCATCGAGATGCAATGATTTCGGCTGTAATACGTGTGGTTTAGTTAAACATAAGCCATAGCAGATCAAGTCTGATCCTTGCGCTTTGACTGTAATCAATTGAGATAGCAAGCTAAGCGCCTACTCCTATGGCCTCCCGAACATTCGCAAACCCATCCTGCTGTAAAAACGCGATCAGTCCCCGTTTGATCTGCGTGACTAGCCCCATCCCCTGATAGGTCAACGCGGTGTAGAGTTGCACGGCGGAAGCGCCGGCGCGGAGGCGGGCATAGGCTTCCTCTGCGGAATCGATGCCGCCGGCGCTGATGAACGTGAGCCGATCACCGGCATGCGCGTAGGCGGTGTGCAGCGCGGCGCGGGCCAAGGGTTGCAGCGGTTTGCCACTAAGGCCGCCTGCGCCATCGAAGGCGACAGGCCGGGTGATCGTGGTGTTGCTCAGAATTGCGCCATCGGCCCCACCTTCGACCAGGATATCGCATAAAGCGCGGATGGCATCGGCCTCCAGATCGGGAGCGAGTTTAAAGAAAATGGGTTTATGTGGCTGGCCCTCGGTTTCCATCAACTGGCGACGCACCTGCGTCACTGCGCTGACCAGCTGACCAAACGGTTCCGCCGCTTGCAGATCACGCAGGCCTTGCGTATTGGGCGAGGAAATATTGACCGTCAGATACTGCGCCAGCGGGTAACAGCGTGTCGCGCCGGTCACATAATCGGCGAGCGCGTCGGTGGCATCTTTGTTTTTGCCGAGATTGGCGCCGATGGGAAAACTGCGTGGCGCAGCTAAACGCGCGGCGAAGGCTTCCAGTCCATCATTATTAAATCCCAGACGGTTAACGACTGCTTCCTCATCCTTCAAGCGAAAGATACGCGGTTTCGGATTGCCCGGCTGCGGCAAGGGAGTCACCGTGCCGCATTCGCCAAAGCCGAAGCCCTGCCCCGCTAAGGCGGCGATCGTCTCGGCATTCTTGTCAAACCCCGCAGCCAGCCCCACGGGATTGGCAATCGGCACCCCCGCAAGGGTCGTCTCAAGCGCAGGCGAAACCACGCGCGGCTGCGGCGGCACCAGGCCGTATCGCAGCGCTTGCACGGCGAGGTGATGAGCCATTTCTGGAGGAAACAGATGGAACAAACTGATTAATGGGGATTTTGGCATAGAACCCTATATTTAGTTGGATTATTTGTGCACACCCTACCAAATATAGTTTACATAACGCAATGAAATCGCGCATTTTATGGGTAATTTATGTGGAAGTGCGAGGAATGAAACCGGCAAAACTGGGCCAAATCATGCTATTTAGCACGCTTGCGTTAACCGTAAGCTGTCTATCGGCGGGGTATGCGATTCTCTCTTCGGAAGGGGCGCAGGCGGCGACCGGTTCAAAGCGTTATCTGCCTGAATCGCCCTATGCCGAACGTCGCGGCGTGTCGGTGCCGGAATCGCTGCGCATGGATCGTCAGCCGAATATGCGCAACGATGTTCCCTTGATGCCAACCCAGCCGAATTACGCCCCAAGCATGTTGCAACCTGCGCCTGTCGCCGTGCCGCAACCTGTGGCGCCGCCACCGAATTACCAGCCGCGCATGGCGATGCCGCCGCAACCCATGCCACAACCACCCGTAGCGGAGCCCGTGCCGCAACCGATCGCGCAACCCTTCCCCACCGCCATGCCTGCGCAGCCGGTCATGCCCCCTGTCGCCGCGCAGGGCACGCCGGTCATCGCGCCGCCGCCGAGCTTTGCGCTCCCTAAACCGCCCATGGCGACCTTTGAACCGATGCCGCAGCCGCCGGTCAATTTGCAACAACAGCCGCTTCCCGTCCCGCAGGCTCCGGTCTTGCCTGATCCAGAGATTGCCCCCGTCGCCGCGATGCCACCCGTAGAAGACAACGTCGCGCCGGTGCAGGCACCAGTGAATGTGACGGCCGCCCCCTTGAGCGACGAAACGCGCGACGTGTTAAAACGCGTGCCCAAACACATTGAAAAAGAGGTCGTTGAACCGACGACCAAAACCGAATTGCGCCGCTACGATCCGGAGATTGAGGGCATATTGGGCATGACCCCGGATGGCAATAACACCAATGACGTCTATTCCGAAGAACGCGGCGTCAGCATTCGCGTGCAACAACCATCGCTAAATACGGAATTCGAGTTGCAAAAAGCCTATGAGGCGATGACCACAGGCGAGACCTATCTGGCGATTGAGATTTACAAAGACGTACTGAAACAAGAGCCCGGCAATCAGGATGCACTATTCGGGATCGCCACCGCCTTCCATCGCACCGGGGAGTTGGATTGGGCACGCGCCTTTTACGATAAACTCCTCGCTATCAATCCGCGCCATACCGAAGGCCTGAATAACCTGATGGTGTTGGTCGCACAGGAATCGCCAGAAGAGGCGCTACTGCAGTTAGAAAAATTGCTGCAAACCAATCCGGAATTCGCGCCGATTCACGCGCAGCTTGGACTGCTTTATCACGAGATGGGCGATCCGAAAAAAGCGCAATATCATTTGCTGCGCGCGGTGAAGCTGGAGCCAGGAAATATCGATTACAGTTATAACCTCGCGATCATTCTCGACGAAGAAGGCGAAGCCGCCGAAGCGGTCGCGGTGTATAATAAATTGCTGCAAGCCGCACGCAATGGCGAACAGCTGCCTGCCACGCCGGAATCGATCGAGGAACGCGTGATTTATTTGAGCAACGCATCGCGAGACTAGGCTTATGGAAATTACTGACCTGCTGATTTCGACCGAACGCAATGGCGCGTCGGATTTGCATTTGTCCGCCGGTAACCCGCCGCTGATGCGGGTGGATGGTGACATCCTGCCGGTTAAGGGCGAGCCGCTTGATCCTGATACGATCAAGAAAATGATCTATTCGATTATGACCGAGCAGCAGCGCGCGGAATATGAACGCGATCTGGAAAGCGATTTCTCGATCACCTTTGGCGAGTCGATGCGTTTTCGTGTCAACGCGTTCAATACAATCAACGGCCCCGGCGCCGTGTTCCGGACGATTCCGACCAAGATTCTGTCACTCGATCAGCTGAAATGCCCCCCGGTGTTTCGCGATCTGGCGCATAAGGAAAAAGGGTTGGTGTTGGTCACCGGGCCGACCGGCTCGGGGAAGTCGACCACGCTCGCGGCCATCGTCGATTACATTAACGAGAATATGAGCAAGCACATTCTGACCATCGAAGACCCGGTGGAATTTGTGCATCCCTCAAAGCAGTCGCTGGTGAATCAGCGTGAGGTGGGCAGCTCAACCAAGAGTTTCGCCAAGGCGCTAAAAAGTGCGCTGCGGGAAGACCCGGACGT
>DDZS01000012.1:29669-34302 GCA_002346425.1 Alphaproteobacteria bacterium UBA3002 | reverse complement strand
GGCGGTAAAGGCGCAGGCGCAGGCGGTAAAGGTGCTGGCTCCGGCGCGGGCGCGGCTTGCTGAACGGTTCGTTTCGCCACTTTATCATGGGTCCAGTCGTTGACAAAGGCGGTGGTGGTTTCGCCATCCAAACCGAAAACCCGTGCAGCGGCGCGTACTTCCAGCTCCGAATCCGGGAAACTGCGTCCTTCAACCCACGCCTTCACCATGTTGTTAGTAACATTCGGCGCGCCATGCTTGCGTAGTTGTGCCCCAAGGGCCACGACGCCTATGCCGTTACGCTGCATATGCGCCAGGAGTTGGCCATTCCACGGCATATCGGACGCCTGCACATTCGCCTGCGGCACAGCGGTACGCAACCCTGGCATGCTGGCGGTCGGATTCAGCTCTCCTTGTGGATCGCGCACGGCGCGTTGCCAGGCGGTACGAAAATTATTAATCAAATCCCGTCCCCGGCTCAAATTGTCGAGGTCGAGCGCCTGAACCAACGCATTGAATTCATGACCGCTGCGTGGCAGGTCTTTGTATGCCAACCAGTCCTGCGCCATAGTCAGGCTCAGCCCCATCCCTTGTTGCTGCATCCGCTCTACCAACGATTCCGGCGTCAGTGGCAACGTCTGGGCGCGCCATTGCAGCACGTTGCCCCACGTCACCGGCATCCCCTGATGCGTAGGCAATGTTGGTTTTAGAGGAAAAAGAGTTACGGCGTCATCCATCATGCTATCCTTTGTTTTTTCATTCTTTTAGTCACTTCGTCGTCGAAAGTATGTGAAGCTTTTTTGACAATTGCCCTTTCTGTGCTATCGCTGACCTATGAACTCCGACATCCTTATCATCGGCGCCGGATTGGTCGGTGCGGCGCAAGCGGTAGCCTTGGCGCAGGCTGGCTTGCGCGTGGCACTGGTAGAGGCAGCACCGCGCAGCGAACGCCTGAAAGACAGTTACGACGGGCGCACCTCGGCGATTGCATTTGCTTCGCAGAAAATCCTCGAATCGATCGGCGTCTGGCAACGGCTGGACGACACCTGCGCCATTACCGATATTCGCGTCTGCGAAGATGGCGGCACCTGTTTCGTGCATTATGACTCCACCCAGGTGGAAGGCGGCGAGCCATTTGGCCATATCGTTGAAAATCGTCTATTGCGCCATGCGCTGAGCGACGCGGTCGATGAATGCGAAGGCATCACGCAATATGAGGGAGTCACCCTGGAACATCTGGCGCAGGATGCAGCACAGGCCACGGCCACGTTAAGCGACAGCACGATACTTTGCGCCCCGCTCCTCTTCGCTTGCGACGGTAAATATTCCGCAACGCGCGAGCGGCTGCATATCGGAATCGACGAATACCGCTATAATCAAACCGCGATGGTCATGACCATCGAACATGACGCGCCGCATCATGGTCTCGCCGTCGAAGCGTTTTTCGCGCCCGGTCCGTTTGCCTTACTGCCAATGACCAAAAACCGCACGAATATCGTCTGGACAGAAAAGGACGATATGGCCCGCTATCTGATGGGCTGCGACGATGCGATTATTCTCGAAGAGTTACACAAACGCGTCGGTACGCATCTGGGTGATTTCCGCCTGACCGGCCCGCGCCACGCCTATCCGCTACGGTTGATTAAGGCGCAACGCCTGTTCAAGGGACGCTGCGCGCTGGTCGGCGATGCGGGGCACGGCATCCACCCGATCGCCGGGCAAGGCGTTAATTTAGGGTATCGCGACGTCGCCGTGCTGACCGAAGAAGTGCTAAAACAGGCGCGGTTGGGGCTGGATATTGGCGCGAGCCAAGTGCTGGAGGCATATCAGAAGCGCCGCCATAGCGATATCGAGAGCATGTGCGCCGCGACCGATGCGCTTAACCGGTTATTCTCTAACAGCAACCCACTCCTCAAATTCGCGCGGGACCGCGGCCTCGGCATTGTCGAGCGCATCGCCCCCGCCAAGCAATTCTTCATGCTGCAAGCCATGGGTCTGGGTGGCAGCGACGTCCCCACTATGATGCGCGGCGACGCGGCGTAATTTTCCGCTCCGGCTTCGCCTCCGCTAGTGACCTCCGGTTTTCTACTGAAAACCTGCGGTTACCGCTCTCGCGGGCTCTTGGCAGACGTGGTCTGCTGGCCACGTTTCATCCTATTGCGACGTCTTTGCCGGTAGGCATCATCAAAAACGATAGAATTCTTCATGCGTTTAGGTACACAATATTGCATGCCCCTGCTTTCAATCCTGATCCCGATGTATAACGAAGCGGAAAGCATTGAGCATTGCATCAACACCTTAACGCCGATTCTGGATGCGGTGGATGAGGATTGGGAAATTCTTTGCGTCGATGACGGTAGCGTCGATGCCTCGGCAGCGATCGTTAAAGCGCGTGCCGCAAGTGATCCGCGCATCAAACTGATTGAATTTTCGCGCAACTTTGGCAAGGAAGCCGCGCTGACCGCGGCACTCGATGCGGCGAATGGACAAGCCGTTATCCCCTTCGATGCCGATTTGCAGGACCCGCCGGAACTGATCCCCGAAATGGTGGAACGCTGGCGCGAAGGCTTCAAAGTCGTGCTCGCCGTGCGCGCCGCGCGCACCAATGACAGCCGCGCCAAACGCGTGACGGCCGGATGGTTTTATTCGATCATGCATCAGGTTTCCGACATTCGTATCCCGCGCAATGCCGGCGATTTCCGCCTGATGGATGCGCAAGTCGTCGCCGCGGTACGTCAATTGCCCGAACGCACGCGCTTTATGAAAGGCATCCTCGCCTGGGTGGGTTTCGAGACGACGGAAGTCTATTACGATCGCCCCGAACGCAGCCACGGCACCACCAAATTCGCGTTTCGCAGCCTGTGGCGGCTAGCGCTCGACGGCATTTTTTCGTTCACCACGGTGCCCTTAAAAATCTGGACGTATCTTGGCGCGCTGATCGCTTTAAGTTCGTTCGCCTTCGCCGCCATGCTGATTTTACGCGTCCTGTTTTTCGGCGTCGATGTTCCCGGTTACGCCTCGTTAATGGTCGTCATGTTGTTCATCGGCGGCATTCAGCTGATGAGTTTAGGCGTCATTGGCGAATATATTGGCCGCATCTTCCGCGAAACCAAACAGCGCCCCATTTACATCATTAAAGAAAAAACCGGCTTTTAACCCCAGAAATTCATCCGCAAGCGCTTGCTTTCACCGCTGTAACGGGTAAGGGTGAGGCTTGGCTCTGTCGGGCCAGCGAAGACCGGGTTCCATCCCATCCCAACCCGGTTTTCGCTGACCCGATCGCTTAAGGCAGCAGATAAAGGCATTCGGCTAGCATACGAAAATATCATGATTCAACTCCGCCCCATATTGCTGATCCACGGGATATTGCTGCTGTTTTTATCAGCCGTCATGCTTATTCCGATGCTCTACGACTTTTTCACCGGTGAACCGAATTGGCGGGCCTTCGGAAACTCGGCCTTTGTAACCGGCTTTTTCGGCGGCATTCTCTATGTCTCCAACCGCGGCGCGATTAAAGACATGACCATCCGCCAGGCCTTTGTATTTACCACCAGCAGCTATTTTATTCTCGCGGCCTTTTCTGGCCTGCCCTTTCATTTCGGCCTCGATGCGTCGATGACCGATGCCTTTTTCGAAAGCGCGTCTGGCATCACGTCCACCGGCTCGACGGTTTTTATCGGTCTTGATGAAATGCCGCGCGGCATCTTGTTATGGCGGTCATTGTGTAACGCATTCGGCGGTGTGGGCATCGTGGTGATGGCGATGGCCGTTTTGCCGATGCTGAAAATCGGCGGGATGCAGCTGTTTCGCACTGAATCTTCGGACACGGCGGATAAAATCCTCCCCAGCGTCACGCAAATCGCATCGACCATTATGTTGATTTTCTTAAGTCTCTCCAGCCTCTGCGCGCTCTGCTACTGGCTCGCGGGGATGAGCGGCTTCGACGCGGTCAACCATGCCCTGACCACGATATCGACCGGAGGTTTCTCTACCCATGATGCCTCACTCGGATATTTCAAGGACCCAATGATTGAATGGATCGCCATTTTCTTCATGTTATCAGGCGCTTTCCCGCTGATCTTATGGTATCAGTTTGTACATGGTCGCCCCGGCGCGCTTTACCACAATAATCAGGTGCGCTGGCTGCTGGGCATTATCCTGTTTGTCAGCGTCACCAGCACCTTATGGATTGCGATGCGCGACGAAGTGCCCATGGATGACGGATTCCGCATGGCGTTATTCAACTTCACCTCAGTAATTACCACCACCGGCTATGTCTCAACCGATTACATGCAATGGGGCAGTTTCGCGATCATGCTGTTTTTTGTGATTTCGGTTTTCGGCGGGTGTACCGGCTCGACCGCGGGTGGTATCAAAATTTTCCGTCTGCAAATTCTGTTTGCCAGCGCCAGCATCCAGATCAAACAATTGATTCAGCCGCATGGCGTGTTCGTCGCGCGTTATCAGGGCAAGCCGATCACTAAAGAGATTACGGCTTCGGTATTGAGCTTCATCATTTTCTTCGGCCTATGCTTCACGCTGATCGCGCTGTCGCTCTCGCTTTACGGGTTGGATTTCATTACGTCGATGAGCGCCGCCGCCGAAGCGCTGGCCAATGTCGGTCCCGGTCTAGGACAATTAATCGGCCCCGCCG
>DDZS01000012.1:1730-29358 GCA_002346425.1 Alphaproteobacteria bacterium UBA3002 | reverse complement strand
CCCCGCCGGTAACTTTGCCAGCATGCCCGATCAAGTAAAGTGGATTCTATCTTTTGCAATGATTCTCGGGCGGTTAGAGCTATTCACCGTGCTTGTGTTATTCAGCCCATTATTCTGGCGTGACTAACCACCTTGAATCTTTATATCCCCTATTCCATATTTGCTTTATGCAAATCGAAGAACTCTTAAATCACGCGGTATTCACCCGCACCACCAACGACATTAAAGTGTCGGTTATTCCAACGTATCTGGAAGAACATTCCGACCCGGCGGAGGACCATTATGTGTGGGCCTATACCGTGCAGGTCGAGAATGGCAGCAACCAGAAAGTTCAGCTGATCAACCGCCATTGGGTGATCACCGATGGTCAGGGCCAGATTGAAGAAGTGCGCGGCGAAGGCGTGGTGGGCGAACAACCGATTCTGGAACCCGGCGAAGGCTTTCGCTATACCAGCGGCACGTCCTTACGTACCCCTACCGGTATGATGAGCGGTGAATATGAAATGGAATGTGCCGGTAAACGGATATGGATTGATATTCCGGTCTTTTCACTGGATAGCCCACATCAACTCGCGCGCCCAAATTAATTTCTAAAGATGTGCTCCACGCGGATTGGGCGTGGGAACGGGAACATTTTTTAGCCCATGCTGCGCGTCCTCCGGCGACACCTCCTCATAGCTCGCTTGCTGGATTAATGCTTCGATGCTCGTTCCTTTATCCATGTAATCCTGCGCGTGTTCAGTAAACGACAAGGGAATACCCTCGGTTAAATCCGGCGTGTTCTGCGCAATCGGTAAATCCGGATGCGGTTGCTTTGTCACTTCCGCCACACCTTGCGCGCTAAAGGGTGGTTTAGGCTGCGCATCGATCGGCACACTATCAAAATGCACGCGTTGATTCATGCGGACAATCATCGCCGAGGCATCCACCCCTTCGACTTTATGCGAATCCATAAATCCGGCGACCACCCCGCCCTGCTCTAGCAACGCGCCAAGCGCCCGGGCTTTGGCTTCGCCATCTTCCGGGGTGGTGAATTCCAATTCCTGCACGCTATAGCTATCCTTCCCAGAGGGATAGACCACATTAATGCTTGCTGTCTCCTGAGCCATCGCGGTCAGTTCTTCCGCATTAGCAAAGCGCATCAGTGGCGACTCTCGCCGCATGGCGTCCTGCAGGCGGCCGATTTCGGCACGACGAATCTCGGCGACTTCTTTTCCTGTCGCCGTGGTCAGCAAGGTTGATGGCTGATCGGCCCCAAACAGCGCTTCATACGCCCAGGTTCCAATTCCTTTGGGTGCATCGCTTGGTGCCACCGCCGCTGCGACGAGATTGGCGCGCGTGATCGTCAAACGCGGCAATGACGATTCGGGGAATTCCGCACCTTGCCGCCCTTCATTAATGGTATTCAGCATCGACGCCATCATCGTCTCCGGCGCACGTTGGGCATTCATCGCCTCGGCCTGCGCCACATTCGGCATATGTTCGTTATATTTATAGGTTGCCACCCAATCGAATAGTTGCGCGGTTGTCCATTCCCGTAAATGCGGCTGATTCGGGTCCATTTCCTCCGGCAGTTTCATATCAGGATTGGCGGCAAAGACCGATTCTGGCCAGATCTCGCCCAACGGACGATTTGGGTCTTCCTCATGCGACACCAGCGCCATTGCCGCGCGCGGTGCGCCTGCAAAATGCGTCAGATACGGCACCGCCAAGCCTGCCACCGCATAGGGCTTCGCCTGTTCGGACCCACGATTTTTCATGCTTTGCACCACCACACGGTCGTCGTCATACTGCAACGTATATCCTAGACTTGCTTGATTGCGCGGATGCGTTAATGCAAGGCGTTCATCAATCACATCCGGATGCTTCTCCTTCAGTCCGGCCAGCGTGTCTTCCACTGTCTGATACGCGCCATACGCGCCCGATACGCGTCGGTAGTCGGCATGCGACACGCCCATCTCATCGACATAGGTTTCGGGAATGCGGTAGGTGCCATCCTCCTGCTTTTCAAACGTAACACTTGCATATTTCGGCAGTTGCGTATCGGCTTCGCTGTAACTGCGAATACCTGGCCGCGCATCCCACTGACCGCCGCTTTCCATAAAGAGCTTGAGCTTTAACGCCAAAATTTGTTGCGGGTCGCCGCCGCGTTCTTCCGCCAGCACGTCGATCTCGCGAAACACTGCCGCAGCATACGCATGCGGGCTGAATTGACGATAGTCCTGACCGTGATAAAGAAATTTGTCCATCCCCCCAGTCTACAGGCGAAGCCTTACCAAATCGTTAACAACGAATCCGCTGCTGACAAAGCCGAGCCCGCCTGCTATATGCGGTGGCATATGGCAACCGACATCACCAAAATCCGCAATTTTTCGATCATTGCACATATCGATCATGGCAAGTCCACCCTCGCTGATCGTCTGATTCAGGCGTGCAAAGGTGTAGAAGATCGCGACCTGCACGCCCAAATGCTCGACAATATGGAGCTGGAACGGGAGCGCGGCATCACCATTAAATCCCAAACCGTGCGCCTCGAATATCCCGCGAAAGATGGCCATACCTATATTCTCAACCTGATGGACACCCCCGGCCACGTCGACTTTTCTTACGAAGTGTCGCGCTGTCTCGCCGCCTGTGAGGGCGCGTTATTGGTCGTTGATGCGGCGCAAGGCGTGGAAGCGCAGACGCTCGCCAACGTCTACCAAGCCATTGAACAGGATTTGGAAATTATCCCTGTACTCAACAAAATCGACCTACCTGCCGCCGAGCCAGAACGCGTGTGTGAGCAAATCGAAGAAGTCATCGGCATTGATGCTTCCGACGCGGTGCATGTCTCCGCCAAAACCGGCCTAGGCATCGACGCCCTGCTCGAAGCCATCGTTACCCGCCTGCCCGCGCCGAGCTTGCCCGACGCGGCCTAAACCGTCACACAAGCTTCATATTCCTCTGCTATACTACGCGTAATTTATGCCTTCACCTTTGAATGCATTGTGACCCCCATAGGTCTGAAACGATGACAACTGGAATCTGTACATTGATCTTCTTAGCGGTTATCGGCTTTGCGGTTTGGTACCGCCGCCGCTCTGATCCGCGCAAGCAGATTGAGCGTATGAATACCCTCGATAAGGAAATCGAGGCACTACGTGAGCAAGGCGCATCGTATCGTGTCCTCAATCAAAAATGCGAGGAACGTGATCGAATCCACGAAGCTTACCAGCGCGGCGCATTTAAGCGTGCGATGCGAAGTGAGCTTGGTCCTTAATATATTTCTATCCTCGCCGCCGGGCAACCGGTGGCGTTTTTTTATGCCGGTAGCGCCAATTCGGCCGGCATCTGCTGGCGTCCGGCATATTCCGCTGCTTGGATAGTCGGCAATGGTCGCTCTACCTGCGGCAGATGCGCCAGCACATTCAGGTAAATCTCGCCAAAACTGGCGACGTCTTTGGCAGGCAGTTTGCGCTTGGTCACCTCCTCGTCGAGCACTTCCTTAGCAATGCCGGTCAGCTGCGCCAGCACATCGGCTCGCGCCTCCGTCGGCACTTCCTGCAACGCCATCGCTGCATGTTGATAGACAGCTTCGCGATTGATCGTCTGGCTGGTAAAAGGTGCGGCAGATTTGGCAATCATCCCCGCCAGAATCAACAGCGCCCCGGTCATCTGCAATTTACCTGCTGCTTTCACATCGGCCAGCGACGCCCCGAAACTCATCATTTTTTCATTCGGATGCTGCATCGCCAGCCCCGCCGTATAGAGCGGTAACGAGCCGATGAATTCCAACGCGCCGGAAAGCGTATTCGAATGCTCGCGCGCTTGCGTCAGCACGCTTTTATTAGTGCTATACGGGTCCTCGTCTTTGCCGGTGATACTGATCACCTTCGCTAGGATCGACAGCTGCCCATGCCGCAAATCGCCGATATTGCCGCCTTCCAATCCCGCCAGCGCAAATAACACTTTGCCGCACAGCCGCATTCCGTCACTTAGCCGGGTCGCATTGGCTTGCATAAAAGCCTGCACCCCGCCCTCAGTCGGCAGCGAAGATTCTTGATGCAGCAAAGGGTGCGCCGTCACGTCGATCACCGCCTGGTCGATGCGACTATTGACTATACCTAAGCGCACATCGTCATATTTCTTCTGCACGCCATAGACGGTGTTCAGAAGATTGGCCGCCATACTGGTGCCCGCCGCCACATGTTTTTTACTGTTACGGCTGCGCATGCCTGCGGCAATAATAAAGCCCTGCCCGGCCATGCCTAATCCGCCACGCAGTCGCATCAAATCCGGGCCCGATGACGCTGGCTCCGGCAGCTGACGCTCTAACGGCTGGCGCAATGCCTGGCCTACGGTTTCGACCAGATTGGCGCCCGCCTCGTCGCATTGCAGCAAAATGCCCGCCACCTCACCCTGCGCATCGCGAATTAACAAAGGGTGCAGGCTTTCCGGCAGGCGCTGCATCAGTTTTTCGCTATCACGGCTGATCCCGGTCTGAATGAATGCGAGGCACCGCGCGCCTTGCGGCAACACATCTAGCGTCAGGCGATGATGCCCGCGTTGCGCAAGATAGTGATCGATCATGCCCATTCTGTAGCGGATTGTCCGAAATCTTGCAATGCGAATGATTCGCAATAAAAACACGCGTGCCATACGCACGGATCGTTTTTCAACTTGTCGCAACCGCGCAAATCCGCCATAACCTGCCCCCATGGCCCAACAACCTTTGCAAGCGCTGCTGATCGATTCGTGGTATGACACCTATCTCGGCGTGATTATTCTCGTCCGCGTCTATAGCGGTGAATTAAAACGCGGGCAAAAGCTGCTGTTTATGAACGCGAAAGTCGCGCATGAGGTTGATCATGTCGGCGTGTTCCGTCCGGCGAAAACCACCGTCGCTTCGCTCGGACCCGGCGAAGTCGGCTATATCATCACTGGCATTAAGCAAGTGGCGGATACCAATGTCGGCGACACGATTACGGAAGAAAAAAACCCCTGCGCCAAGCCGCTACCCGGCTATAAGCCCGTGCAACCGGTGGTGTTCTGCGGCATGTATCCAACCGATCAGAGCGAGTTTGAACATCTGCGCGATTCGATCGCCAAGCTGCATCTGAATGATGCGAGTTTCCTCTATGAAGCTGAAAGTTCTTCGGCCTTAGGCCTCGGTTTCCGCTGCGGCTTTTTAGGCCTGCTGCATCTTGAGATCATTCAGGAACGGCTAGAGCGTGAGTATGATGTCGACCTTATCACCACCGCGCCGAGTGTGGTCTACCGCATGAAGATGACCGACGGCACCGAAAAAGAATTGCATAACCCGGCTGATTATCCCGATCCGGTCAAAATCGACACGCTGTATGAACCGTGGATTCGCGCGACGATTCTGGTGCCAGACGAATTTCTCGGCAACGTACTGACCCTTTGCACGGAGAAACGCGGCGTGCAGGAAGACCTGACCTATGTCGGCACGCGCGCCATGGCGGTCTATAAGCTCCCCTTAAACGAAGTCGTGTTCGACTTTTACGATCGCTTAAAAAGCTGCTCCAAAGGCTACGCTTCGTTTGACTATGAAATGGCGGGTTATGAAGAAGGCGATCTGGTCAAACTCTCAATTCTGATCAATGCCGAACCGGTCGACGCGCTGGCGATGCTGGTCCACCGCAGCCAAGCCGAGCATCGGGGCCGCGCGCTATGTGCGCGCCTAAAAGACCTGATCCCCCGGCACCTGTTCAAGATTCCGATTCAGGCGGCCATCGGCGGCAAAGTCATCGCCCGCGAAACCATCGCCGCTATGCGCAAGGACGTCACTGCTAAATGTTACGGTGGCGACGCAACACGTAAGCGCAAACTGCTGGAAAAGCAGAAAAAAGGTAAAAAGAAAATGCGCTCCATCGGCAATGTCGACATCCCCCAAAGCGCCTTTATTGCCGCCTTAAAAATGACGGAGAATTAAAAAAAGCGCGGCGGGTTCCCCCGCGCGCGCCAGTGTGTGTTCGCTGCTTATTTGTCCGAATTATTCGGACCGTTTAAGGGTTCATCTCCATCCATCGGTAAGAATGGAAACGTATCCGGAAACATCATCTGCCCGTCGAAGGGCAAGATCGTGATGTCGTCGTTCGGCTCGTTAATCCTTTGCAAGGACTTGAACACCTCCGCAAGTTTCTCGACGGCCACCTGATAGACGGCCTCGCCGATCAACTGCTGAGCGTCGCGCGACACGATCGTTTCGATCGTGAGCGCCTTCCGCCCGTCCAAGTATTCGCTCGTCGAGACCGTGATCGTCAGATGCCTCGTAGTCTCCGGCACCGAATTGACTGTGATACAGTTTTCCTTTGCAGGTCCGTCTCCACACTTGTCGTCAGCGGAAATGAAATGCATCGGAATGCCCTTTTCCTCCGGCGCTTGCGCACCGATGGAAGTGGCACTGGTCATCAGTGCGGTAGCAGCGATTGCGAGAAGTTTACGCATGAGCGTATTCTCTTCTAATCAAACACAAGCACCCCCGGCATTAAGGCGGGAAATGCGAGGTTAAAACCATATGTAAAGACATAGGTAGAACCCGTTCATTCTACTCTATTTTAAGGAATAAGATTGTGACAGTATGATGAAAGCTGAAAAAAGAGAAGGCGCCCGACCCGAAGGTCAGGGCGCCAGAGAATCAGCGACGTCCGCCGGTGGGATCACCACCGCCGCGACCGGGGCTGTCCTGCCCGCCGCCGGTGTTTCCACCGCAGCAGCCGGTGCCGCCCGGCGTTCCACGCGTGCCGTCAGGATTGTCCTGACCGCCGCCGCGCGACGAAGACTTCGACTCGCCACCTTCGGAGCCGCAGCCCCAGCGGAGCTTGTCCTCGAGCTCGTCGACGGTGAGGCTCATCCAGCCCGGGCCGACATAGCCCTGCCGGTTGGAAAGGCCCTGCACGCCGAGGTTGCCCTGCGGAACCCCATTGTTGATGAAGTTGCCGCGATTGCAGATCAGGCGAAGCGGCTTGTCGTTCCGCGCGCCCTTGAGAACGTAGTTCTTGACAGGAACGCTCGATTCGGCGGCCGAGCGATAAACGCGGGAAGATCCACAGCCTGCGAGCGCCAGCGCGAGGGTCGCAATGGTCGCGATTTTTGCGAGATTCAAATTACGCATAGCGTAACCTTTCTTTCAGTCATCAGATTCCACCGTTTTTGTTCGTTACGGTGGAATTTCTTAATTTCAGCAAAGGCTAAAATAGAATGACTTTAGTATAGCTTAATAGGCGTTAATTATATGTGACGGTTGTGTGAAGTTTGGGCTTCGGGATTTGAGATTTATTTCTCGTCACCCCGGCGGAGGTCGGGGTCCAGCCGACAGTTGCTCTGACAAGCCCCAACTGACTATACGAAGAACCGCGGACAGCACGTCCGCGCCAGTCATGAGCCGCCGAAGGCGCAGGCGGAGCGTTTGCCAGTAGGCAAACCGGAGACCACTAGCTATTGCGAAGCAATGGCGAAAATAACAAAAGCCACGCGCCATGGCCTCTGGATTCCCGCTTCCGCGGGAATGACGATGGGGAGGTACAAAGAAACGCGGACAGCACGTCCGCGCCTGCCGAGAGCGTTGCGCCAGCAACCAGCCAGAGCATTTTCAGCAGAAAATGCGGCGGCCAAGTCTGAAGCGAAGCGGAAGACATACAAACATCTAATCGCGCTAACGCGCGATAAGTGGCTGGCGAACGACCCGATGCGGACCCATTCTGGCTGCTTTCTCTCGAACCTGACCGGGTAAACAGGGGCACCGCCCGCCGCCAACCGTTTTCCAGCAAAACACAGTTTTGCCGGAAAGTGAAGCAGTGAAGTGGGGATATGGTGAAATGGTTGTTTTCATGCCATAAAAACCGCTTCACCGCGTCTCAGCGTCACTATTTCACCGCCAAAAGCTCGCTTTTCGGCCTTTTTTGCGCTAGGGTGGAAAAAAATAACAACCAACAGGTTACGTGAAATGGCTAAGAAATCGACCCCGGCGGCGCGCGGTAAAGCGCAGCCGCAATCGCAATTTGTCTGGCGAATTTTTTTCCGCAATCGCATGAATGAACTACTCGGCGCGGGCTGCCTGATCCTCTGCGCGGTTCTTTGCGCGGCTTTGTTGACCTATACCGCGACCGATGCGTCGTTTAACAATACCGGCTCCGAAGAAACCGCCAATGCGATGGGTCTGTTCGGGTCATATCTGGCCGATGTGCTGCTACAAGCCGTGGGACTGGGCACTGTCTTTTTACTTTTCACCCTGCTTGGCTGGGGCTGGCGCCTGTCAACCAAGCGTCATACGCGCGGCTGGGCACGGCGCACTGTGGCGCTGGTATTCGGTGTGGTGGCAGCGGCGGCGGCGGTGCAAGCTGCCCCCATGTCGAGTAGCTGGCCGATTCCGAGTGGCTTAGGCGGCGCGGTCGGCTGGCTGGTACATGCGAAATTAACCGCGCTGTTCGGTTCTATCCTTGCGCCGATTTTAGCGCTCATCGTCATGCTGGCCTGCGTACCGCTAGCTTTGGGCTTGCGCCGTAACGAATGGGTAGCCATTGGCGTGACCTTCTACGCGGCATGGATTCAAGTGAAACGCGGCGTGCAAATGCTGCATGGCTTATGGGTCGGCGAATTGGCCGAAGCGGCGCCCGCTAAACAGCGCACCCGCCGCGCCCGCGTGAAAGAAGAAGAAACGCCGAAGCTGCATGTCAAAAAGATCAGCAAAACCATTGAGGCGACGCCCGCGGTTAAAGAAGCGCCGAAACAATCGAGCTTTGTGCTGGATGAACATATCGGCGATTTCGAAATGCCATCCACCGCACTGCTGACCAAAATGAAAGCCAAAGCGAAGAAGAAACAGCCGAATGAAAATTCGCTGTCGCAAAATGCTGAATTGCTGGAACAGGTGTTGAAGGATTTCGGCGTACAGGGTGAGATTATCCGCGTGCGCCCCGGCCCGGTGGTAACGCTCTATGAACTGGAGCCAGCCGCGGGCACTAAGTCGAGCCGCGTAATTGGCTTGGCAGATGACATCGCCCGCTCGATGAGCGCCACCTCGGCGCGTATTTCGGTGATTCCGGGTAAGAACGCATTAGGGATTGAGCTACCGAATTCCCAGCGCGAAATGGTCAATATCCGCGAGATGTTCGAATCGGAAGAATATCAGGCGACGGAAATGAAATTGCCGCTGGTGTTGGGTAAAGACATTGGTGGCGAGCCGATCATCGCCGATCTGGCGCGCATGCCGCATCTGCTGGTCGCGGGGACAACCGGTTCGGGGAAATCGGTCGCGATCAACACCATGCTGATGTCGCTGATGTATCACCTCTCGCCGGACCAGTGTAAATTCATCATGATCGACCCGAAAATGCTCGAACTGTCGGTCTACGACGACATTCCGCATCTGCTCTCGCCTGTCGTGACCGAGCCGGGCAAAGCCGTCGTCGCGCTGAAATGGACGGTGAAGGAAATGGAACAGCGCTACCGCCTGATGAGTAATCTCGGCGTGCGTAACATCGACAATTTCAACAAACGCATCAAACAGGCCGCTGAACAGGGCGAAGAACTCTTCCGCACCGTGCAGACCGGTTTCGACCCCGAGACCGGTAAACCGGTGATGGAAAAAGTCGCGATTGACATGAATCCCCTCCCCTTCATCGTCGTCGTGGTCGATGAAATGGCCGACCTGATGCTGGTGGCCGGTAAAGAAATCGAAGGCTCGATCCAACGCCTCGCGCAGATGGCGCGTGCCGCGGGTATCCACATTATCATGGCGACGCAGCGTCCATCCGTTGACGTGATCACCGGCGTCATCAAAGCCAACTTCCCGACGCGGATCAGCTTCCAAGTGACCAGTAAAATCGACTCTCGCACCATCCTCGGTGAACAAGGCGCGGAGCAATTGCTCGGTCAGGGCGACATGCTCTATATGGCCGGTGGCGGTCGCGTGACGCGCGTGCATGGCCCATTCATCTCCGATAAGGAAGTCGAAGAAGTCATCAGCCATTTGAAAGCGCAAGGCGAGCCAACTTACGTCGAAGACGTCACCGCCGATGACGATGATTTCGAGGCGAACATGGCTTCAATCGACGGCGACGATTCGGATGCCGGTTTATATGAGCAAGCCGTGCGCATTGTGATGAATGACGGCAAAGCCTCGACCAGCTACATCCAACGTAAACTCAAAATCGGCTATAACCGCGCTGCGCGCCTGATCGATAAAATGGAAGAAGAAGGCATCGTCGGCGCCGCCAACCACGTCGGCAAACGCGAAGTGCTGATGCGCCAAGCGGGGTAATTGCTCGTAGTGACTAGCTACTAGCCCTGAGCTCTTCCTTCTGCGGCGGACGACCCTGCGCCTTTATGCGCCAGTGCCGCGACATTTACTTCTGTTTCTACCGATTCCAGCTTCGATTCGGTCGCGCCACCAAGCGCGCCTTTGCCAAATAGCGTCGCTTGTGCCAACACGTCTTTCGGCAAACCATCAATACCAGCGGGTTTTTCGTTTTCGTGCTGCTGGGCCATCTGAGCAGGAGCTTGAGCCGCTTGCGCTCCGCCCAACATCCCTTTTTCCATATACGTGTCTAATAGCCCCGAGAATCCATTTTGTGCGGAAGCGATTTGTGCATCGCGCGCTTGGGTATGCTGCATTTGTTGCATTGGATTATCCGCAACAGCGGAAACGCCTTCTGCTTTCAAAACATTCTGTTTCGCATCGATAAGCTGGCGCATCTCTGGTGAAGTATTTGGGCCTGGCGTATCAGGCAATTTGTCATAAACCGCATTGAAAAAGGCTTGCTTTTCTACAGCCGCCAATTGCTCTGCCGTCGGGGGAGAACCAAATAGATATTTCCCTGCTTCAACGCCTAATGACGCCACATCCGGCACTGTTCGCACGAGGTCGACCGCATCGCCTACCACTGGCACGAAACCTACCGCGTCCAAGGTTGCTTCTTTGTATTCGCCTGCGCTCGCATTATCCACGATCGATAACCCGCCAGCAACCCCGCCAACCACAGGAACCGCTTTACCTGCTTTTTCTAAAGCGCCGTTAAACGCTTTCCGGAAAGCCCCACCGCTTGCCACATTTTTCGCAGCATCCACAGCTGCAAGCCCTGCGGACTTAGCTTCTTTCGTGGCGTGACTACCAAGCTCTGCCAAATCTTCTGGTCGATCCGGCATGGCATTGGCCAATCCTTGCGCGATATCTTCAATGCTCATTCGCGAGGTCAAATTGCCTCCCGCTTCGTTCACCAAAGACGTAAATGCTGCGGAAGAACTACGTCCTTGGGAAGCCGCCATTGCGCCAACATTCGCCATTTTATCCAGCGTATTCACACCCGGCGCGTCTTTAAGCGCTTCCAGCATCGTCGCGGCGCTTTCATTTCCTGCTTGTGCCAGTTTACCGATTTCTTTCGTCAGATCGCCCCCAACATGGCGCTTGAAGCTGGTGGTCGCATCATCGAAATGCAGCATAGCCGCATCGACCTGCTCAACTCCGCCCGGCAAGCGCTGATCTTGCGCGCGTTCCATCAGATTTTGCTTAAAGTCATTCCGAATCGAGTCCAAGCTCCCCGGAGTTAATTTCTGATTATCGTATTTACTTACCACCTCGTCGAGCGCATCCAGATAATGCGGTTTCATTTCAGGGTTGCTTCTCCCATACATAATTTCGGATGCTAAATTATCCCGTACGGTATCCGCAGTACCGATATGTAACTGCCGCTGCGCCGATGTTTTCAGCTCGCCACTCATTGCTTCATGTGTATCAGGCAGTCGTAACGTGTGCGCACTGGATATCGCACGATTCACGTCCAGCCCTTCAATGTCATCTAACCCAGACATCGCTTTCGTGAATGCTTCCACATCTTGCGGGCGCCCATGCTTCAGCACCGTGCTAATATTCTCTTCCATGCGAGCGGCAGCCGATGGCGACAACGCATCAGTGCCCAAACGACCGATATCGGATTTTAATTGAGTAACCGCGTCTTTGGTTAAATAATGATCCGCCGCGTTTTTCCCTTCGAGCGATTTGAACCAACCTTCAGCCTCTTTGATCGCGCCGGCCTGTTTATTTATTTTTGCGATATTTGCCGTAGTGGGATGCGCTTCTAAATCGCTCAAATGCCCCGAAATCTGATCGGCAAGCTTTCCTGCTACCTCGTCGCCGGAATTACGGAGGGTATCAATTACTCCACTTATTTTACCATCTACCCATGGGCCAGCAATACCGGTATCCATACTATTCATCGGTGCACGCCACACAGTTGGGTCGGTATTGCCGAATACATGCAAATCTTCAACATCAATTCCGGCCGATTTCATAATATCAGCTGCTTTTTTAGCGCTATTCTCAAAACGCAAATCAAACAATGTATCAGACAGTTGATTTGCCCGGTTTTTCGCCTCTGTTGCTAGTTCTTTTGTGTAATAGGTATCAGCCATATTTTCCCCAACGATTAAGGTCAGTGTAATGGCAAATTATTAAATAAAGATTAATTTTTAACTAAAATGATGGCTCGCGCTAGTCGCAGCGCATCTTGTAACTAATCGTGCCTTAATCTTTACTATAAGGATGACCATCGTCTACTATTTCACGCCATTATTTATAGGGATTAGCCGCGGCGGTTTCTACTTCGCTGCTATTATCAACAGCATCTTGCCGAATGACACTAAACCCCGCATCGGCTTCCAGCACCAAAAAGCGGACATCTTCTAGCCGTAGCAATCCATTTTCGCGCATAGCGGAAAAGACTTCTTCGCGGTTGATGCGTTCATCGCGCATAGCTTGTTCTTGTATTTCGCCGTTACAGACCAAGACGGTAGGCGGCGCTTTCACGGCGCGGCATAATAAGGTGCTTTTGCGTACGCCATGCGTTACGAGCCATTGTAATAGCATTAACGTTCCCACCCCGACCAGGCATTCTGCCACGGTGACAACAACAGGTAACACGCCTGTCCCCACCATCGACCCAATCGCGACCGTCACGATCCAGTCGAAGTTATTCATTTGCGAAGTAGAGCGTTTGCCGGAAATACGGATAAATAGCACGATGGACGCATAAATCAGCGCCGCAGCGATGACAATCTGTGGCATATTGCCCCAGCCGTCATAGAGATAAGGTAAAATCGGCTCCATCAACGCCTCTTGCATAGTCTAAAGACAAGAAGGCCGCCGAACGCAACGTCCGGCAGCCCTCTTTTGGTTACGGATATGGCTGCTATGCCGCGTCTTTCAATTCGTCTTGTTTACGACGATCAAATTTGTCAGCCAAGGGCTCTTCCTTGTCTTTGGGAATCACCTTATGTGCCATGTCGAAGACCTCTTCTTCCTCTTCCGTCATATGGTGCTCCAGCTCTTCTTTCAGTTTTTTGAATTTCTGAATCCAACCAGAGGAAGACATATCCATTTCTTCCAGCTCTTCAAACAAATCGCTGGCTTCTTTATGTTCGGATACGCTGTGGCGCGTTTGCTCCTGCGTCTTTTCATCTTCAATTAAGATCGCGTAAAAGCTTTGCTCTTCCGCATTGGCATGCGCCACCACATCATTTTTATATTCTTCAAACAGCTCCCGTCGTTCGGACGAATCGCCTGAGGTCTGCATAATCTTCTCCGCCATCGCACGATGACAATCATGATCGTTTTTAATACGGCTATAAATATCCATGGGCTTGTTCCTTTTATTTATTTTATACGACAGAATGCCCCGATTCACCTTAAAGATGCGATGGGTCACGCGGTGGGCTTAAATAAAGGAAGAGTAAAAAAATATGCCGGTAGGGGTTTCCCCTTCCCGGCATAATGTGTTGAATGATCAGCAGCCGCGATGCTCTTCGAAGCCTTCCAACGTTGGATTGGCCTCGAGTTGGGCCTCCTGCGCTTCGAGAATAGCGCCGAACACTGCCGCTGCGCCAGGTTCGCTGGCGTCCTCGGAGTGATCGGCACCAGCCTCCGCCACCATCGGCTGTAAGGCGATGAGGAAAGTCACACCTCGCCCATCTCCGTGCGGGTAGGCACGGATACCGTCGGCGAACATCCGATCACGCTCGGATGGCTTGCGCATCACCCGATAGCGGATTTTGAAACCACTTTCGGGCTGCTTCGGCGCAGGCCGAGGCATAGTCGTATCGCCGAGCATGTCGACCATCTTGCACAGGACCGATGCCATTGTATCGGCACCGTCGCGGCTCATCATAAAGAGTAACAGCTCGCCTTCTACCGGGTCCATCGCCGCCGCGGCTTTCTCGGCCGCGAGCGCCGCATCTGCGATAGCGTCGGGATGATAGACTTCGTTCAACTCTTCGAGCCGTTCGAGAACCTCCACCTCGGCATAGCCTTCGCAATGCTTCCAGCAGGCCAGAAAGGCTTCTGGCTTGATTTCCCCGACGATAAAATCGAGCGGGTCGATCGATGCACGAGCACACAGACTCAAGAAGGGCGTGGGATAGGTCTGGAAGATCATGAGGGCGTTTTCGAACGCCTCCCAATATTTCTCCACCGCCGGCGCTTCTAGCCACCTTATCCACTCCTTGGATACAGTCGATGACCCAGCGATCGCCGCGGCCATTTTCTTCATGCCTTCGTGAGCATGCCCCTCGGCGCGACGTGCCGCTTCCTTGTGAGCCTGCTTTCTCGCTTCCTCCAACAAATCTACTTCGAGAGAGGCTAATTCCACCTGCTCCCACAGTAGATGTTGAATGGTGAGTTGAAGCAGCCGTCGTTTTTCGGCTACCTCGCGCATCTCGTCTGTAATGACGAGGTGTGGTGTGGCCACACCTTTCATATTCAGACTAGCCGTAGCATGAACAGAATTCATCTTTTCACTCATTTTTTTCCGAGTCCTTTCAGACTATCCGGAACACCAGGGGCTGCGTGAAAACACACCTCCCCGTGTTCGATTTTTCTGCAAAGGCAAAAAAATTAATCGGCGCAGGATAGGCCACTGCGGCCATAAGCGCTATTGTATTAAAAAATCTTCATACTTTTGTCATATTTGCCTATCTTTCTCTCTGGGGCTTGGCAGCGGGCGCGCCTGCCCTACATTGCTATGGCAACCCACACTCAAGGAGCCTGACCATGCCATACGCCTCGATCACCTGCAGCAAAGACGGATCAGAACAACATTTGTTTTACGAGGAATACGGGTCCGGCGATCCGGTGATTCTGATTCACGGCTGGCCATTAACCCACCGCGCCTGGGAATCGCAGCTTGATGCGCTGATCGAATCCGGCCACCGGGTCATCACCTATGACCGTCGTGGCTTTGGCCAGTCCTCCAAACCCTATGGCGGCTATGATTACGACACGTTAGCGGGCGATTTGAATAGCCTGATTACCTCGCTGAACCTATCGAATGTTACCATCGTCGGCTTCTCGATGGGGGGCGGCGAAGTCGCGCGCTATATCGGCAAATTCGGCACGAAAAAGCTAAAAAGCGCCGTGTTGATTTCTGCCGTGACGCCGTTTATCAAAAAAACCTCCGACAACCCCCAAGGCGTCGATGCTGGCATTTTCGAAGAGATGAAGGCCGGTGTGCGCAAAGACCGCTTCGATTTTATCGCCAATTGGCGCGAGAATTACATGAGTTATGACGCCAATAAAGATACGGTCAGCGAAAAATACCTCGATTTTTTGTGGCTACAAGCTTCGGCGGCGCTGCCTAAAGCCATGCTCGACTGCATCACTAGCTTTAGCAATACCGATTTCCGCGATGATCTGAAAAAATGCGACGTGCCGCTTCTTGTAATCCATGGCACGGATGACCGCATCTGCTCCGCGGAAGTGTGCGGCAAGCGCGTGCCGGAATTCGCGCCCAATGCGCAGCTTGAGCTGATCGATGGCGGCCCGCATGGCCTGACATTCACGCATAGCGACCAGGTAAACACGCTACTCACCCAATTTCTGGCAGGCGAAACACGCGCGGCTGCTTAATCCTATTATTGAAATTCTTTGAAAGGACATTCTATGTTATCCCTCTATTACAAACCGGGCGCCTGCTCGCTCGCCGTGCATGTGCTCCTACGTGAACTGGGCGCGGATTTTGAACTTAAACATTTCAAAGCCGAAGAAGACGCGCTGAAAAAAATCAATCCATTCGCCAATGTGCCCACCATTGAAGATGGCGATTTTCACATGCGCGAAGGCGGGGCAATCCTCACTTGGCTGTGCGATGAGCATCAAAGCGAGTTACTGCCACAAAAAGGCGCTGAGCGCGCCGAAGCCCTGCAATGGCTGATGTTCGCTAATGCCACCTTACACCCGACCTATGGCCGCCTGTTCCGCGCCAATGGCATGACGCTCAACCTGCCAGACAAAAATGCCATCCTGAACGATGCCGGTGCCAAAATTCAGAAATGTTGGGATGTGATCGACGAGCAGTTGGAAGGTCAGTCTTATATCTGCGGGGAAGCATTCACCGTCGCCGATATCCTGCTAACCGTCATCGCCAACTGGACGCCGGGCTTGCCGATTGAAGTCACGTTTAGCGATAATCTGAAAGCCTATTTCAAACGTGTCAGCGACCGTGAAAGCTTCCAAAACGCGCTTGATGCAGAAGACGTGACCTACAAAGCCGCGGCGTAAGAGATGCGCTATGGTCTGCGCACCATCGGCTACGCTTTCTGTCTGGTATTTCTCGGGGTGATGCTAATGCAAACCGAAGCCAGCGTACGCTTACAAGCGCCGCCACTCGATCTGGCGCAGCATCACTGGGAAGACCGCGTCATCCTGCTGTTCGCGCCAGAGAATGATGATCCCACGCTGAAGCAGCAAGTCGCGCTGTTGCAGGCCGAGGCGAATGGTATTCAGGAGCGGCAGCTGGTCATTTACCGCATCACCGGCGCGAGCGATGAGGCCGCAGCCCTGCATCAACAATACGAAGTCGCCCCCGATGCTTTCGCCTTCCTCCTCATCGGCAAAGACGGCGAAACCAAACTGCACGAGGCCACCCCCGTCACCATGCAACGCCTGTTCGGCATCATCGACGCCATGCCCATGCGCCAACGCGAAATGACCACACCACCCCAAAAACGCGCCGAATAACCGCGCATTTAAATATGATGTAAATTATCAGAAAATCTCAACACCGAAGACTGTGGCGACCCCTACGGGACTCGAACCCGTGTTACCACCGTGAAAGGGTGGTGTCCTAACCACTAGACGAAGGGGTCGTGTAGTCGTTGAAGAGCGGGTAGATACACCATCTTCGTGGGCGTTAGTCAACCAAAAAAAAGCTGCGTAGAGGATGAAAAATGCTGCCCGCCCTGTGTTTGTAGCAATCCGTGAAGCAGCAAAAAACTATTCGCTGTTATGACTTATTCCCTTTTCTCCGCCCAGGTTAAAAGCGCGTCTAATGCCGGGCATAGCGCTTGCCCCCATTCGGTAAGAGAATACTCAACTTTTGGAGGTACTTGCGGATAGGAAACTCGGTGGACCAAGCCATCTTTCTCTAATTGACGCAGCTGCTGGCTCAACATTTTTTGCGTCACGTCCGGTATCGCACGTTCCAATTGCGAAAAGCGCAGCACTTGTCCGCCGAAGAGTTGGAACAAAATAAGCAACTTCCAACGGCCTTCTAGCAGCTTGAGGGCTTCACTCACATGTTCCGCGCCTGTCGCACGGGTGTAGTCTCTTTTTTTCGTCATGCAAATGCATACTTACTTTTTTGTGCGTACTTGTCGAATGGTTAGCCTTGCCATATCTACAGGCAAAACGGAGGATATAATGACCCATACCCAATTACTTCACGATTATTTTGACGCAGCGAATGCGCATGACGTGGAAAAAACGCTGCAGTATTTTGCGAGCGATGCTGTTGTGCAGGATGAGGGTGCGACGCATCAAGGCAGGGATGCGATTCGTCAATGGCTGCACTCGACGAATATTAAATACCATACGCAATATTCTGACTTACATATTGTTTCATCCGGTGAAGAAGCGACCGTTCGGGCGACTGTTTCGGGCACTTTTCCTGGCAGCCCGATTCAGCTGACCTCGAAATTTAAGTTCGCTAACTCGCATATCGTCGCTCTGACCTGCGGATTATAATCTTTAGGCTTTAGCGATATAGGCTGCGAGTTCTTCGGGGCTTCCTTGAGGAAAGGCGGTTTTTAAAAAGTCGAGGAAGGCGGAAACGCGCGGACTTAATAAACGCCGCGAAGGATATAATGCCCACAGACGAATGTCCGGTTCATCGAGGGCGCCCCAAAGACAAAGCGTGCCATTTGCCACATCCTGGCTGACCAGTGAGATCGGCAAGCACCCGACACCGCCCCCTGCCCGCACGGCGTCGCGGATCATGATGACGGACGACAAGGTCAGCACCGGCTCAATATGCAGCGATTCTGTGCGGCCGGCATGCTGCATTGGCCAAACCGTCGCTGTGCTCGTCGACCGAACAATCGCTGGCACCGCGATATCTGCAGCAGGCTTTGCAAGCGTGGGACTGGCCACTACCACTAACTGGTCCTGCAGAAATGCTCGCCCGATCAGGCTTTCATCGGGATCGGGATTGACGCGGATGGCCAAGTCATATCCTTCTTCGATCATATCAACCGCGCGATCTTCTGCGCACACTTCTACCTTCACTTGCGGGTATTTCAGGGCAAACTCGCCAGCGATCTTACCCATTGCGGCTTGCGAAAACAGTAACGGCGCGCTGATACGCAACCGCCCTTGCGGATGTTCGCCGCCAGACGCAATCGCATGCGTGGTTTCTTCCAGTTCAGCAAGCAAACGCCCCGCGCGTTCATACAATGCGCGGCCTTCTTCGGTGAGAATGATAACGCGCGCCCCACGCTCGAACAGGCGAAGATTCAACGACGCTTCCAAATCCGCCACCCGGCGTGACATGGTGGCTTTCGGGCGGCCAGTGGCGCGCGCCGCTTTACCGAAGCCTCCATGATTCGCCACCAAAATGAAATCAGCCAAGGCTAGCAAGTCCATATTAAACACTCCTGAATAGATGCCCTAATGTTCCACTAGTGGAACGGTATGTCTATATTGCGCGTCTATCGAACAAATTACAAGATGGTTATAGTGACTTTATTAACAACGCAATAAGGAGAATACGTATGACTATCTTAGTAACAGGAGCAACCGGACGCGTGGGCAACCACGTGGTTGAGCAACTAGTAAAACGCAACGCGCAGGTCCGCGTATTGACCCGCGACGCATCAAAAGCGCGCTTCCCTGCAGGTGTCGAAGTGGTGGAAGGCGAATTCCTCGATCTGGCAGCCCTGCGCGCCGCATGCGAAGGGGTTCGCACCCTCTTCCTGCTAAATGCAGTGACGGGCGATGAATTTACCCAGGCGATTATCGCCTTGAACATCGCGCGCGAAGCAGGCATTGAACGGGTAGTATATCAGTCTGTTTTTGACGCAGATGCCGCGGTTAACGTGCCGCATTTTGCTGTAAAATCCGGTGCCGAGCGGATGCTGGCCCAGATGGGTTTCAGCGCCACCATTCTTCGCCCCGCCTATTTTATTGATAACGAGGCCATGGTAAAAGATGTCATATTCGAGCATGGCGTGTACCCAATGCCGATCGGCAGCAAAGGCATTGCCATGGTCGACGTGCGCGATATCGCAGAGATTGCCGCGATTGAACTAATACGCCGCGATCAGGCGACGGATAAACTGCCGATCGATACGATTAATATCGTCGGCCCCGATACGCTCACCGGACCGCAAATTGCGGCAATCTGGTCGGAGATTCTTGAGCGCCCGATTGCTTATGGTGGCGATGATCCGAGTGGTTTTGAGAAAAATATGGCGAGCTTTATGCCCACATGGATGGCGTATGAAATGCGGCTGATGGCACAACGCTATGTGAGCGAAGGCATGATCCCGCAAACAGGCGATGTAGAGCGGCTTACGGATTTATTAGGCCGACCGCTGCATACCTATCGCGCGTTTGCAAAACAGCTGGCCTCTCATTTATAGAAAGGCTGCATCATGAACGATTATATACAAAGACATCATCGGCGCATCCGTGCTCCCTGTTATCACTTAATCGCCAATCAGCCGATGTTGCTTCTATCGGCTGAAAACGGTACGATAGCATGAGTTAACCCATAAGGACCCTACACCATATGCGACGTAAATTTTTAGTGGGGGACCCTGCTCCAGATTTTTATTGTGCGGCCACAAAAAATACCAACTTCCATTTGGGTTCAATGGCGGGCCGCTATTTGGTGCTGTGTTTTTTCGGTTCTGCCAGTGATGAGAAAAGCGCCAAGACCATCGAATTTTTTACGCAGACCATGCGCCAGCATTTCAACGATGAGAAGACCGCATTCTTTGGCGTCTGCGTCGATCATTCGGACCGTGAACAAGGGCGCGTGCAGGATATGTATCCGGGCATCCGCTATTTTTGGGATTACGATTATAAAGTCAGCAAGCTGTATGGGGCGATGGATATGGATGCCGATACGAACGGCGACGCGATTGCCTATCAACCATTCACGCTGGTGCTGGACCCCAGCATGCGGGTGATCGGCAATATCCCGATTGCCAATCTTGAAAGGCATCATGCAGTGGTGGAACATATGCTAACCACCCTGCCCCCGTTGGATGCGCATGCCGGCGTGCCCCTGAACGCGCCTGTATTGGTGATTCCGCGTGTGTTCGAGCCTGAGTTCTGCCGCACACTGATTTCCCTGTATGATACCTATGGCGGTGAAGAGTCCGGCAGTATGGTCGAGCGGGACGGCAAAACCATCGGCAAGATAGATTACAGCCACAAACGACGCATGGATTACACCATCGAAGACGAGGACATTCGCGCAGGCTTACGCGCCCGTATCGTACGGCGCATCCTTCCCGAGATACAGAAATCCTTTCAATTTCACACGACGCGCATCGAACGGTATATCGTCGCCTGTTACGATGGCGAACATCAGGGATTCTTCCGCCCGCACCGCGATAACACCACCAAAGGCACGGCGCATCGGCGGTTCGCCTGCACCATTAATCTAAATGCCGAAGACTATGAGGGCGGCAATTTGCGCTTCCCGGAATTTGGCACGCGCACCTATCGGGCACCCACGGGCGGCGCGGTGGTGTTTTCCTGTTCGCTGCTGCATGAAGCGACTCCCGTGACCAAGGGTAAACGCTATGCCACGCTGCCATTTTTGTATGATGATGCGGCCGCAAAAATCCGGGCAGAGAATCTGGAATATCTGTCGGATGAAGTGGTGAATTACAATGAAGGTCGCATCGCGCCGCCGCAACCGCAACAGCCCGAGCAGCCCGCGGTTCAGCCCGTTGGCGACGCGAATTTATTCAACTTTTGATGCATGAGGCCGATTTCCTTAAAAGGCGCGCCGACCTTTTGATAGCCTAACGTTTCGTAAAAGCCGGTCACATCCTGCCGCGCATGTAGGGTGAAATGGTGCATCCCATTAGCGATAAAATGCGCCTCTAACGCGCGGATCAATCTTTGGCCTAGCTTGCGCTGGCGATAGGTTTCGGCGACCACCATCTGACGGATTTTAATCGCAGTGTCCATGGGCTGTGCGATGACACAGCCGATCACCTCCTCGTCATCCATCGCGATAAAATGCACCGCTTGCTGGTCCAGCGCCAGTTCTTCCGGCGTGAATTCCAATCCTAATGGCGCGCGTAAATAGGTATGCCGTAATGCTAGCGCGCGGCGATATGCCTCACTATCGGCGGCACAGATCTGGATGTTCATTGCGCAAGCGACCCTTAAAATTTCTGCCCGACGGCGAGTTTAAACAGATGGTCCGCTGCGCTGTCAGAAATGCCGGTGCGGTAGCCGGTTTGCAGGAAAAAACCATTGTCGAAACTGACATTCGCGACAGGCCCGACTTGATGATCCTGATAGTCGAAGCTAGAGCGATCTTTGAAATGGCCGAAATCGTGGAAGGATTCCAGACCGAGTTTTAAGGCGGTGACCGTCGATTCGTTAAAGGTAAACCGTTTGGTCAACTGATGCCGGTATTCCAGCAATAGCCCAGGCTCACTGTTTTCACCGATATCATGCTCCACCGCGAAGTTGGCGCGGTATTCCCAGTCAAGAGGTAACGGGAACAGCGCGAGAAAAATCACTTCCAATTCATGCGGTGTTTTATCGCCGTCACTCTGTGCATATTTCAGACGGATGCCCGCGTCCCATCCGTGCAGGCGCGATTCAACCAATTCGAAACGGTTCTCAATAGTTATCGCTTCATGCTCAAACGCGTCGCCAGGGCGTTTATCTTGTGAGGTGATGAGGCGCAACGCATACCAATCGTTGAAGCCATAATCCAGATGCTGACGCAGACGATACCGCTGATGGTTATCGCTTGCGTCATCGTCGGTGGTGAAGCCCGAACGCACTTCGATGCTAGCGGCATGCGCATCGACAGCGGGGCTGCCCACTAAACTGGTCGGCGACGCGGCTAGTGCGGGCGACGCAGTAAGAACGAATGCAAGAAACGCAAAGCGGGTATAAAACGAGGACATCATTTCGGGTGATAGCGGGCAGTCTATCAACTGGCAAGTAGAACCGGCGCGTCTCAATAGACGACACCTATCAACACCATCCATATTATCGATTATACTTGAGGCACGCGTTATGCTTTTTCTTTATGTGGTTTTAATTCACGCATTTCAGGGAGAGAATGATGCACCAGACCTTATTGAAAACGACCGCCTTGGTTGGCTTACTCTGCGCAAGCGCTTTACCGCTCCACGCCGCCACCACCGTGACCAGCGACCCGGCACCGAAAACAAATCAATTCTGGTGGCCAGAGAGTATCGACCTTAGCCCGCTGCGCGATCAGGGCATGGAATCCAACCCGTATGGTGAGGATTTTGATTATGCTGAAGCGTTCAAAAAGCTCGATCTGGCCGCGGTGAAGAAAGACATCAACGAAGTACTGACCTCTTCGCAACCCTGGTGGCCCTCGGATTATGGCAATTACGGCCCCTTCTTTATCCGTATGGCATGGCACAGCGCCGGAACCTATCGCGTGTTTGACGGGCGCGGCGGTGCGGGCGGTGGCCAGCAACGGTTTGAGCCGCTGAACAGCTGGCCGGACAATGCCAACCTCGATAAAGCGCGCCGCCTGCTCTGGCCGGTGAAACAGAAATATGGCCGCAACATTTCCTGGGCGGATTTAATGGTGCTGACCGGGAATGTCGCGCTGGAAAATATGGGTTTTGATACCTACGGTTTCGCCGGTGGCCGCACCGATGACTGGGAGCCGGACCTGGTTTATTGGGGCCCGGAAGACAAATGGCTGGCCAGCAACCGCACAGACAAAGACGGCAAAATCAAACGCCCCCTAGGCGCGACGCAAATGGGGCTTATTTACGTGAACCCCGAAGGCCCCATGGGCAACCACGACCCGAAAGCCGCAGGCCCGGCGATTCGCAATGCCTTTGGCAATATGGCGATGAATGACGAAGAAACCGTCGCGTTGATCGCCGGTGGTCATACCTTCGGTAAAGCGCATGGCGCGCATGATCCGAAAGAATGTGTTGGCGCGGAACCCGCTGCCGGAGCGTTGGAAGATCAGGGCATGGGCTGGAAAAATAAATGCGGCAAAGGCAATGCCGAAGATACCACGACCAGCGGCTTAGAAGGCGCGTGGACGTCAACGCCGACGCAATGGAGCTCGCAATATGTCGACAACCTGCTCAACTTCGAATGGGTGAAAAAGAAAAGCCCCGCGGGCGCAACCCAATGGGTGCCGAAAAACGAAGCTGAAATGCAAACGGTGCCAGACGCGCATATTGAAGGCAAAAAACACGCGCCGATCATGTTCACCACCGACATCGCGCTGAAAGAAGACCCGGCTTACCGCAAGGTGCTTGAGAAGTTTCAGGAAGACCCGGACGCGTATCAGAAAGCGTTCGCCAAAGCATGGTTCAAGCTGACCCATCGCGATATGGGCCCAGCATGGCGTTACCTTGGCAACGAGGTGCCAAAAGATCAGCTGATGTGGCAAGACCCCCTGCCCGATCGTGATTATGACCTGATCAGCGATGCGCAAGTGGCGAGCCTGAAGCAGAAAATTATGAATAGCGGTTTGACCATTCCGCAACTGGTGCGCACCGCGTGGTCGTCTGCCGCAAGTTTCCGCGCTAGCGATATGCGCGGCGGTGCCAATGGCGCGCGCGTGCGTCTGGAGCCGATGAAAGATTGGGAAGCGAATAACCCGAAAGAGTTGGCAATGGTGCTCGACAAATTGGCGGGTATCCAGAAAAACTTTAATGGGTCCGGCAAGGTGAAAGTGTCCATGGCCGATCTAATCGTTCTCGGCGGTGCTGCCGCGATTGAGAAAGCCGCGAAAGAGGCGGGCTATCAAAATGCCAGCGTGCCTTTCTCGCCGGGCCGCGTCGATGCCACGCAGGAAATGACCGACGCCGAGTCATTCACATATCTGAAGCCGGGTGCGGATGGGTTCCGTAACTATTACGATGCGTCGATGGAAATTTCCCCGGCGCGCCTGATGGTCGACCGTGCCGATCAACTTAATCTGACCGTGCCGGAAATGACCGTACTGGTTGGCGGCATGCGCGTGCTCAATACCAATTACGATGGCAGCTCGCACGGGGTCTTCACCGATAAGCCCGGCACATTAAGCCCGGATTATTTCACCAACCTGCTCGACATGTCGACGGAATGGAAAATCGCCGATGCCGATAAAGGCTTATACAAAGGCGTCGCCCGCGAAGACGGGCAGGAACGCTGGACGGCAACACCGGTCGATCTGATGTTCGGCTCTAGCGCTGAATTGCGCGCGGTGGCCGAAGTCTATGCGTCCCAAGATGGCCGCGAGAAATTCCTGAAGGATTTCATCGACGCCTGGACCAAAGTCATGAACGCCGATCGCCCCTCCATCGAAGGGCGCAACGCGTAGCGAACTCCCTGCTAGGCCCATAGCACGACACGCCCTGCCCTAACCGGCGGGGCGTTTTGTTTTAGGGCTAGAGCATCCACCCACCCATCAGCGCCATCATCAGATTCTCAGTAAGGGAGATCGCGCCGAGTGGGACGTTACTGTTACCGCCAACGCAGGCGCATTTCAGGTCGCGCTTGTCGATATAGACGGCCTTGATAACCGAGATACTGCCGATGGTGCCGATGACCAGCGCAATCGGCGCGGCGATGAACAGTAGGGTTTGCCCAAGCATTAAAATACCTGCGAGCGCTTCGGCAAAGGGATAAATCCACGCATAGGGCACCCAGCATTGGGCCAGTAAGTCGTAGCCAAGAAATTGATTTGAGAAGGCGAACAGATCACGCAGTTTGAGAATCGCCAGAATGCACATGCTTATGGAAATGAATGCGATTAGGAAGCGCATCGAATAGAGCGCAAAGCCTTCGTAGCTAATCAACGCCAGCGCCATGAGTAACGCAGTGGCAAATACCGCGATCACGGGTTGATAGGTAGTGCCCGACGCGCGCTGCGGGTCGGTTTCGCCGAAGAAGCGTAGCAAATCCCCATAGCCGCCGATACGCTTGCCGTCGATAAAGGTCTGCGGAGTGGTATCCACCCCCTGCTCTTGCATAAAGGTATCCGCCTCGGCATTGCTGACAAACACATGGTCATTCACCTGATACCCCTGTTTGCGCAAAAGCCAGCGTGACTTTAGCCCGAACGGACAAATATGGTGCGGCGTGACTTTACGATAGAGCATCGCAGATTTGGGCATCGTTATCTCCTAAAAACAGGAAACGGCCGCATCGGGGGCGATGCGACCGTTTCCTTTAGCTGCGGCACACTTACATGCCGTATGCAGCATTCGGGTGTTGCAGAGTTTGCGGGGCGTCAATTTCCACCACATTATCTGCTTTAATCATTGCACCTTGGTTATATCCATAGCCTTGTTGCACCATCGTGCCGTTGACCATCACGCGGTCACCGGGACGCAGGGCGTAAGAACCACTTAACGGATCAAAGCCCAATGCATCGGTGCTGATCAGCATGGTTTGCCCGTTATCGGTGGCGATGCTGAATTGCTGATTGCTAATGTCGGATACAATCCCGGACAGTTGCTCATTGCTGTTACTATTGCCTTGAATCGTGCTGTAATTCTGTGATGCAGGCTGCGGGTTAATCCCCTGCGGCGCTGCATTGGCACCGTTATAACCATAACCGGTCATCGTCGCCGGAGCTTCGCGGGTATCGATGACGTAGTAATAACTATAATCCTGTGCACGATAGAGCTTATCGGCATCGATTTCGCTGTTATTCGCACTCAGTTTATCAACACTGCCATTCACAACAATTTTGTCGCCCAGTGCGATATTCTCACCGGGTTCCCATTGCAGGTTTTTGGTGTCGACATTGATCATGCTACCTGAAGCATCCAGCGTGAACTGGCTATCGCTTTTTTGATACACCGTTCCCGCTAAAGTGATGTTCTCACCATTGGAAAAATTATCCAGATTGCTTGTCGGCGCGGCATAGGCGGCCGTGGCAGTGGTGGTAGCCAGAGCAGAGCCGGCCAGTAATAATGTAATCAGTTGCGCTTGCATGATATCCTCCTTGGATTCGTTTAGCTTACGATCCAGAAGATGACAGACCCCGCATTAGATTTCGATAACGCGCAGGGCACACATCTATAAAAAAAAGGTAAGGCAAACTACGCAAGGTGCGATGCGTATAGCATGAAAAAAAATGAGCTACGAATTGCTCATAGCTCATTGAGTCTTCCGCCGCATCCTCTGAGCTCATTTCTTGAAAATAAGCCAGAGGATAAAAATAAGCGCCACAATCATCCCAGGCGGAGTGGCTAGAAAAAGAAGGATTGCGGTTACGATCGCCGCTCCCGCAGGTATGGTGATCGGAAGGGTCACTGTAAGCACTATAAATATTGCTACAATAAAGAGAATCGCCTTCAGCTTTTCCATAGCTATTATCCTATGTCACACGTCCTGAACGGACGTAACAGTATAACCTAAGGGTTACACAAAACAGGCTTAGGATAGCAGTGCGTGTAACTGGAGAGAAGTGAATTTAAAGTCAGAAAGGCCTTCTTTATGCCATGCCCCAGATTTAGACACGTTGGCGCGAAGTATCGGTCGTCGGGGCATGAAAATTCTGAGAGGTAAGCTGTCCCACTTCGGCGCGTTGTTCTTCTGTATGCTGCTGTTGCTGTTTTGCGCTTTCCACTTGTGGCAACAAGGGCCTGTTCATATCCAACTGCACGTCTTTCGCGACGGCATAGAGTGATTGCACGGTGTCTTTTCCCATATTTCCGTCGACCCCGTCCTTATTCGGACCCCACGCGCCCGCCGGATGGCCGAGCTTGCCCAGGGTGGATTGCAGCGCCATCGTATCCACCTTATCGCGGGCGATGGGCTCGATGCCGCCTAATTGCGTTTGTACGGTGCGGAATTGCTGTAGCAATGCATCGCCTTCCGCCGGGGTCTGCCCGCTCCAGCTCACGACTTCTTGCACAGCGGCGGCGCTATCCTTGCCCCATGCGCCATCGACGCCATCTTTATTCGGCCCGCCTTTGCCGGGCGTGGCACCCAGATCACGGCAATAGGCTTGGATGTGTTTCACCTGATCGACCGATAGATCCGCCAGACTTTCCGGCGCTTGCGCGGCCGCTTCCGCCAGCGCTGCCTGCGCTTCTTGCCCAAGCGTAGCGACTTCTGTGGGAGGCGTCGCACCGCCCAGCTTCGCCCAGATTG
>DDZS01000012.1:0-1433 GCA_002346425.1 Alphaproteobacteria bacterium UBA3002 | reverse complement strand
CGCACCGCCCAGCTTCGCCCAGACCGGATTATTCAAGGCCAATCCTTGTTGTTGCGCTTGCAAGGTCGCCGCAAAGGTTTTCATCCCCGGATCGCCATCGACGCCGTCGCGGGCGGGCCCGGAGGTGCCGATATCCAGTCCGGCCTGCTTATAGCTGGCTTGCAGGCTGATCGCTTCTTCTTTGGAAAGCCCCTGCAACGCGGCATACTGCCGTTGCACGCTTTGGAATTGATCCAGCAGTGCCGCATTGTTGGCGGGTGTTTGGCCACTTAACGCGACCACCTGCTGCATTGCCTGGCGCGTCGCGGCGCCCCCTTTACCATCGACTCCGTCGCGGCCTTTTCCGTGCTTTCCGGCCGGATAGCCCATATCGCGCGCAAAGCGTTGGTAATGTTCTATCTCATCTTTGCTTTTCCCGGCAAAGAGATCACCGGGCGGCGAAGACGGCTGCGCGACGGCGACTTCCGTGATTGTTTCGTGTTGCGGCAACTCAATCCCAACATCCTCTGCGGCGCGTTGATTAATGCGGCGCAGCTCGGCATAGTGGTTTTCGGGGTGAATCTCGGTCCCCGGAATTTTAGTATTGGCGAATTCACGTGCGGCTTCATTGAAAATGGCCCCGGATTGTGTGGCCACATCCCGCAGCATCGCGTTTAGAGCCTCACCCTCTTTTTCGCCGTAATATTTGCTGTAACGGCGATTGCCGGGAAATTGATCGCGTACTCCGCCGATGACGACGTTGACGCCTTCCGGCGCCTGACGCAATGTTTCAATAAGTGCATCCTTATGGGCTGACAACCCACCATTATATCCTGCCGACACGATGACCGTATCGCCATACTGGGCTTGCGAAAGCGTGCGTTCAATAAAGCCAAGCATTTCGGGCCCGACCGGCTGGTGTACCCGCGCAACCGGTTGGCGGGTAGTATTATCGTATAGGGTATTGCCTTTTGTATAGAAGCCAGGCTGTTCTTTGCCCTGACCCATGGCAATAGAATCCCCGGTATACCATGTTTTCGCCATAATCCTGCCTCTTTGTATGAACGCATCTTAACGCATTTACATGACAATTCCGTGACAATCGTATGCGCGCATTAAAGACTGCTTTGCCTAACTTTAGTGGGCATAGGTAAATAAGAGATTAATAATTAAGCATAAAATGTGGAGATGTTACATCAGATAAGTGAACTGACAAACCCACATTTTTGGCAAATAAAGAAAGAGTATTAGCTGAAATATAAGAAAAAGTGAAAGTCGGTTTCAGTATGTATGCGTAGATGGTCGTATACGATTATGTAAGTATAGAACCAGAAACATTCCGAAGAATGTTCATCTGAATTCTTCCTTAGAAAGGAGGTAATCCAGCCGCAGGTTCCCCTACGGCTACCTTGTTACGACTTCACACCAGTCGCTGACTATACCGTGGTCAAAGG
>DDZS01000043.1 GCA_002346425.1 Alphaproteobacteria bacterium UBA3002 | reverse complement strand
AAGCGCTGTCAGTAGACAGCGCCAGCCATGTGCCGCCGAAAGGCGCAGCCGCAGGGTTTCAGTAGAAACCCGGAGGTCACCAGCCAGCGCAAGCGCTGGCGAAAAACTCCCCTCCTACCGTTTGCCGGGGGTACCGGTGCTTTGGCCTTCTTTTAGGTCGGCGAGGGCGTCGGCCCAGCGGTTGTGGGTTTTTAGCCGTTGGATGGCGCTATTGGCGTGATCATAGGCGTCGGGCAGGGCGTGATCGAGCGTGTCCTGCTGATAGGGATTTTTGAACTTGCGCTGACCCTTAACGCCGCCCTTGCCAGAGATGCGGTTTTCCGCCGGAATGCCTTGCACGCGGCTGGCCAGATCGGCGACCTGATTGGCGCTTGGCCAATGGTCGATCAGCGTATTGACGGTGGGGCTGATATCGGTGGCGGGTTTTTTGGTCGCGAGGCTATTCACCCATTGCTTCGTGGGTGCTGGCCGCTCCACATTCAGCCAGCTCAGCCAGTCGCCGATAGTCATTTTCGCCTGCACGGCGGCAAATAACACGTTGCGCGCAAAGACGTTGATCAGCTGGGTGTCGTGGTCAAACGCATCGGCATTATACGACTTGTCCTGCGGCGCGAGCCAGTCATGCATCGCCTGGCGAATCGCGGGGTCCTGCGGGAAATGGGTGTTGGTAAATTGCAGGAAGACTTCCGGATAGCGCTGCAACACCTGATGGGCGGTGGCATTGGCGTAATGGTCATACACATCCTGCTCGGCGGTGGTGTAGTGCGGATGGTCGCGCATGAATGCTTTATTCTGATTCAGCGCCAACGCGAAATGGCGCAGACCGGCACGCATATCGACCTCGCCGCAGAGCAGGCCGAGGGCCGATAGCCGGTAGATTGGCGAGGCGAGGCTTGGCCCCTGATCTGGCGTGGTCGGGGCAAGGTCTTGCGGTGGATGCAGCACGAAGTCGCGCAGAAATCCACGCCATTCCTTGCGCGCGGCGGTCACTGATCTGCGCAAGGCATCGGCCTGCTCCTCGCTGGCGCGGCAATGTTTCAGCAGCATGGCCAGACCATTATCCGACAACACGCCCGGCCGCATGGCTTCCACATTCTGATCAATCGGTTTCGCCAGCAGTACACGGCGAAACACGATGGGGCTTAGGGTGTGCGTGGTCGAGACGTCGCTCGAGGCGCGCGTTTTGTCATTATCGTAAAACTCGCGTAACGTATGCGCATGGTCTTTTTGCTGCGTCATGGTTTCGGAGCTGTGGCGCTGATTGGGCTTGAGCTTGGGCAGGGGCAGGGCTTGGCGCAACAGCGCGTCTAACTGCGTGCTCGCTAGTTCATGCGCGGACGGATGCTGCGCCACAAAATGCTCATACAGCACGGCATGCGTAATGCGCTCCTGATTGCCTGAATATACGTACCGACGCCCCATACCGCGCAGTATAGCCGCGATATATTAAGGAATTGTGAAGGCGAAAAAACTACACGCGGCAAAGCGTGTGGATGGCGTCCCATTCGGCGTTGGTGAGGGTGAAATGTTGCAACGGGTCGTGGGTGATGGCGGCGCGCAGGAAGTCGGGGAATTGCTCGGCGGTGATTTCGATAACGAAGAGCTGCTCAAACGGCAAATCGCCTTTCAGCCAGCGTGTGGCGACCGGGCTTTTCAAGGTGCCTTCGCGTTCGTATTCGTTGTGCAGCGAGGCGAGGAAGGTGAGCATTTCCCCGAGATGCGAGGCGGGATACATCCGGTTTTCGCCGACGGGCACGATGTAATTGCGCTTCTTTAATTCATTCGCGCTGGCGACCAGCGCCGTGGCGATATCGGCCTCTTCCTCTGAAAGAATTTTCTTGGTACGTTCCATTGATTCCTGTGACATAGGTCGCTCCTTTTTTTGGAAGTGTAGCGGCAAGGAAATAAAAAGACGCTATGGAGTGTGCAGCCTATTGGAATACAGGCGCTTTTTGCCTTAATCTTATGTTAACATTTATACGCTACACTAAACCCATCAAGCGAAAGGAAGCGCATGCAACGCGGATTTAGTTTAGTCGAATTGTCGATTGTGCTGGTGATTCTCGGCCTGTTGACGGGTGGGATTCTGACTGGCCAATCGCTAATTCGTGCATCGGAATTGCGCAGTGTGGTGACGCAGATTCAAGGGTTTCAATCGGCAGCATATAGTTTCAGAGATAAATATTTCGCGATGCCGGGCGACATGCGCAATGCGGAAAGTTTTTGGGGGACGGACCCGAATGGCTGCCCGACCAACACCGTGCAAACCACACGCACACAAACCTGCAATGGCGATGGTGATGGTGTGATTGAACGACGTACCGTTGGAACGGTGAGTGACGAAAGATTCCGTGCATGGCAACAGCTGGCCAATGCCGGACTGATTGAAGGCAGCTATAGTGGCGTCCCTGTAGGAGGCACCACAGCAGAAGTGAGTCCCGGAGTGAATTCGCCGCGCGCCCGATTCTCTAACGGCTTATATAGTTTTACCTGTACAAACGATACGGCCCTCAGTAGTTTTATGTTTTCGCCAATCCCCACGGGGGTAAATGTATTGATGATCGGTGCGTATAATGGCACGTCGAATCTGGATGGCGATTCCCAGATTTTTACGGCGGAGGAGGCCTGGAATCTGGATACGAAACTGGACGATGGCCGGCCCGGCATGGGAAAATTTCAGCAATATATGAATAGCCAGCGGCCCAGTTGTGCCGATACCAGCGTGGCAGCGACCGCCGTCTATCAAGTATCGCGCACCAATTTAGGCTGCCACGGCATTTGGTTGCTGCGCTGAGATAGAATAATGCCAGATATTATGCATACGAAGACCCAAATGAAGCAAGGATTTAGTTTAGTCGAATTGTCCATCGTGCTGGTGATTCTCGGCCTGTTGACGGGTGGGATATTGACGGGGCAATCGCTGATTCGCGCGGCGGAATTGCGCAGTGTGGTGACGGAAATGAAATTGTATCAGACTGCAGCGCATAGTTTTCGCGATAAATATTTTGCGATTCCGGGCGACATGCGCAATGCCACGCAATTCTGGGGAGATAATGCGACCGCCTGTGCGGATGCGGCCGTGGTCAATGGGTCGCCGGGAACGTGTAATGGCGATGGGGATGGCTCGGTATCGAGTGGGGTAAGTGCCCCGAATGTCACAGCGGAAGAATACCAATTCTGGCATCAATTGGCGTTGGCCGGGTTGATCGAAGGCAGCTTTACCGGACTGATGGATAGCGCAGGGGAGCTAACGGCGGGACAAAATGTGCCGTTTAGTAAATTATCCAACATGTATTGGCGGGCACGCAATTTTAACCCTGGTGGATCAGGCTCAACGGCGAGCGCGTATGCCATCGATTTAGGAAATTCCCTCGCTACAGGGACAGTGGGAACCGGTAGAACATTAACGCCGGAAGAGACGTGGAACATTGACACCAAAATGGACGACGGATTGCCCGCGCAGGGCAAAGTGATTGCCCGGCCGTGGACTTCAGAATGCACCACCTCTACCTCTCGCACCGATTTTTCGGGCAAATATCAACTAAGCGCAACCAGTAAAGGATGTGAGGTCTATTATCGTCAGCCGTATTGACCGCCGCGCGAATGGTTAGCATTCAAGGAGGCAAATAGGCGCAGGCGTGCAGCGCATCACATATCGCACTTTGCGGTTTCTGGCGGATGTGCTATGATAGCGTATGAAGCGCGCGACGGATGATTTTCTTGATATTCTGGATGGGTTTTACGAGCAGTTAAGCGACTCGGGCGCGGTGCTTTATCCGAATTGTTATGAACAGATGCGCGCGGCGGCGCGGCGGATTACCGGCATGGTCGACCTGCATTATCTGCCCGGCGTGAAGGTGACGCAATTGATGGCGGATCTGGTGAATATCGCGGCGGCGATCGCGGCGGAAGGCTGGCTATCGCAAAGCGAATCCGAAGCGCAATTTGCTGCGATGACGCGCAATGATAGCCCGCTGGTGCAGACCTTTGTCATGGAAGCGGAAATGGAAAAAGCGCGCTATGAACCCGTGATGGTGGAAGAGCGATTTGAGCGGCCGATTGAAGAGCGCAACGCGATTTTGCGGCGCCGCTTAAAACGCATGCTGGCCGCGCGGCAGGCTTATCTGCCACTGCCGGATGTGTATCTGCGCAGCTTGCGCATGGCGGCAGATCGGGTGATGCAGGCGGAGTGTTTTGCGCGCTTCCGGCCGGGGCCGTTATTGCAGATGTTCGACGATATGGTCGCGATGGCCGACACGGTCGCCGAAAGCCATTGGGACCCACTAAAAGGCGCGGATTATTTGAATGCCTTGCTGGCGGAAGAGGGCGTGTTGTGGAAACGCTACCGCTGCAAAGCTCCGCGTTTTCAGGCGCGCCCCGGCGACCCGCTGCACGAAGGCGTGTTCCCGAAACTGCGTGCCAATATGCTCTATCAACCCGACCTGCACCGCCGACCCACGATGCATTAGTTTTTTCGCATAGGCGAAAAAGCTAATGCATGATTGTTCTGTCTTCCGCTTACGCTCCAGACTTGCGCTCCGGTTTGCCTACTGCAAACGCTTCGCTTTGCGCCTTTCGGCGGCTCTTGGCAGACGCGGTCTACTGACCGCGGTTCTTCATAATGATAAGTCGTTACCCCGTGCGTGTCACGGGGTCTGGTTCTGTCGGTGCGTGTGGCCCCGGACCCCGTCATGCGACGGGGTGACAGTCCAAGCGATACGATGGATACGAGGCCAGCAGGCCGAGACGCCGAGCAGGGCGAGGCCGTTGCGGAGCGAGCAGGAGGCGAGCGTGCAACCCTAGCCAGCGCAACGCGCTGGCGGAAAGAACTACTTATCCCAGCCGGTGAACTGCAGCGCACAGGCGACGTCTGTTTCCGATAACAGATAGGTGCTGGCGTAATCGGTGGCGCTGGTGGAATTGGTGCAGGTATCGCGCAGGTAGGCTATCACAAAGCCTTGACCTGGTAAGCCGTCATCGAGCTTGGTGTCGATGCTCCAGGCTTCTTTTGGCGTCAGCGCAGGCCAGCTAGTGCCATAAATCGTGGGGCGGCCATACATGAACAGATTGTCATTTTGGGTCGCAAAATGTGTTGTATCTCCCGCGTTGCCATATAGGCGTACATGCCAGCCCGCATCGGTCACTTTTGAATCGGGGATGTTCACTTCCAGAATGGCTTCCTGCAAATTACCGGGCCCGGCCTTACCGGTAAAACGTCCGGTGATTAGCCCGGCATTGGACAAATGCTGCCAGAAGGTAAAGCTTTCGCCGACCCTTCCCGCGGCGCTGGGCAGCTCGATCATGCGGCTGCCATTGCCGTTACAGGTTTGCGTGCCCGTGCCAGAGGGCGAGGCGCCGGTGCAATTGGTCATGCTGCCCCAATAATCGGTCGCTTGCGTAAAGTCACCGGGATGGGCCTTGTAGGTTTCGATGAATTGCTGCGAGGCGCTGCGATAGAGCTGATATTCGGTGGCGACACTACGTATCTGCGAGGCGCGCAATAAATGCTTGCCGGTCATAATGCCCCCGACCACCAATGCAATGATGATGAGTACGACGGAAATCTCAACAAGAGAAAAGCCCTGACGAAGTGTCGCGTGATGTTTCATACGCCTATCCTAGCCTATAATTCTTAATTTAACGTTAAACGCGGCGCGGTTAATCGATATACATCCGCACCGCGCAACATCCACGTGTTAGCCGTGAGAATGGCGCTGGCTCAATCAATATTCAGATGAATCAGGCACTGCGCGCTTTTGTTACTCACATTATACACCGCGCTGGCGGCATCGGAACTAGCGCAATTATTAGGAAATGCAACAGAGCTTGGCCGATGAACATTAAATCTACCATAGACCGGGGACCCGTCATCCAGTTTTTGATCCATGGACCATGTTTCTTCTGGGGTGGGATAGGCTATAAAATGGGTAATATGTGTGATATCGCATTTTGCCGCCAGAAAAAGTTCCGAGGCAGCACAGGGAGCGAAATATAAATCGTAAATCCCATTCTGATTTTTTGATGCGGGTACATTGACTCCCGCAGTAACGGCCCAGGTGCCAGAGGCGCCGGTAGTTTTTCCGCTGTAATTTCCTTCGACCAAACCAGCATTCGCCAAATGTTTCCATGCCGTGAAACGTTCGGAATATAGCGTTCCTGCTGTTCCGACTCTTCCATCGCCATTGCCATTACAGGTCGCGTTACTGGCGTTGGATTGTGCGTTAACGCAGGTTGCATTGGTGCCATCACCACCGGCGCTGGTCCAGAAGGCGGTGGCGTTACGCATATCGCCGGGCATGGCGAAATATTTTTCGCGGAACGTATGGGTGGCGACTTGAAAGCGTTGGAACTCGGTAATCACACTCCGCAACTCTGCTGCGCGGATGAGGGATTGGCCGGTGAGGATACCGCCGGTGAGTAGCCCTAAGATCACGAGGACGATAGAGAGCTCAACAAGAGAAAAGCCCTGACG
>DDZS01000009.1:481-6120 GCA_002346425.1 Alphaproteobacteria bacterium UBA3002 | reverse complement strand
TGTCACCCCGTCTTCATGACGGGGTCCGGTTCCGACGGCGCAAGTTGCCCCAGACCCCGTGACGAGCACGGGGTGACACTTCTTTACTTTCGACACGAAGAAGCGGGGACAGTACGTCCCCGCCTGCCAAGAGCCAGCGAGAGCTGCAAAGCGAAGCGATTCCAGTAGGAACTGAGGAGCGCACTAGCGCAGGCGAAGCAGGAGCGGAAATAACTAAGGCCCCACACTCATCCGCCTCTGGATTACCGGGTCAAGCCCGGCAATGACAATAGAAAGGCCCGATGAAGCGCAGACAGTACGTCTGCGCCAGCCATGAGCCGCCGATAGGCGCAGCCGAAGCGTTTGCAGTAGGCAAACCGGAGGCCAAGTCTGGAGCAAAGCGGAAGACAGAAAAACTAAGGCCACACTCCGGCCCTTTGGTTACCGGATCAAGCCCGGCAATGACACTACCCCTTGTCACCCCGTCTTTATGACGGGGTCCGGCTCCGACAGCGCAAGTGGCCCCGGACCCCGTGGCAAGCACGGGGTGACAGTTCATCGCATCACTTTAAAACCCCATCATAAACACCAGCACGCAGGCTTCGTTTTTCACATTCATATTATACCGCGCCGCATCTGGATTATTATTGGTGGAACATAGCGGCGACCCACTACTCGCCGGTTTGCGCGAGGTTATTTTGCCGGTCCCCGGTTTGCCATCATCCATTTTATCATCGAAATAATAGCTTTCTTCCGGGGTAAAGACGTTAGTCGAAGTTCCAACGGTACTCAATTCCCCGCCATGAATATGCAACACATGTCGCATCAGATTTTGCGAATAATACCCGACCGGATCTAAACTCGCGGCATCGACCACCGCTACGCCGGCATTGTTCAGGCTTAGTTGCGGAGTATTCACGCCCGCTTCCACGGTATTGTCCCCTGCACTCGATGCGCGCACACCGGTATATTTTCCTTCGATCAACCCGGCATTGGATAATTGCTGCCAAAACAGATAACGCTCCTGCGCGGCGCCAAATTCGATCGCGCGATCGCCGTCGCCGTTACAGGTGCGCGCATCCGTTTTTGGGTTCGCTTGCGTCCCTGGACAAACCGCGGCAGTACCCCAGAATTTCGTGGCATTATATAAGTCGCCGGGTAAGCCATTATACGTCTCGCGGAATTTTTCCACGGCGATGGTATATTGCTGCAACTGCGTTACCACGCCGCGCAATTCCGACGCGCGAATCAGATTCTGGCCCACCATCACGCCGCCCACAACCAGCCCCAGTACCACCAGAACGATCGACAATTCCACCAACGAAAACCCGCGCCGCATCACGCCTCCTTTTTTACCTATCCTAGCAAACAGAGTTTAAGAAAAGGTTAAAGCCTCGCTACTTCGGTGCGTTCGCCCTGCCTTGCCCCGCCGTACTGCCGGTTTGGGCGTTCTGGAAGTATTCCTGCATCCCCGACCTCAAATCCTTCAGGTTGAGCGTACTCGACGCGATCTCCGTCGCGATCAACGTCACCACGTTACTAAATCGGTAGCCCAGATGCGCCAAAATCAGGAAGGTCAGAATGTCAATAATACTGACCGGGAAGCTCTTACAATTGCCGCCACCACCGCCGCTACCGGCCAGACATTCGACCAGCCCGTCCCAGCTGAAGTCGGACTTGGTCGCCTCGCCTTTTTCATTCACAAAGCGCCATTGCATCGTCATCGGGTCGGCACCGGATTGATCGTCATATTCGACCCAGCAGGTATCGACCGCTAAGATATTTTCCACCGCCGATTGCAGCAACACAATGTAGAACGAAATGAACGCAAACATCAGAATCGGTTGCAGCGAATAGTTGACCAGCTGGTTGATCCACCCGTCGAAAATATGCTGCGTTTTTTGGAACAGCATAAAGCACAGGAAGATCGGCCCCAGCCCCAGCAGAAACGCGCGCGCGACCATGGACACGCAATAAACGCGCAGTGCCGTCACGATCATCATAATAAAGGCCAGCAAGCCTGCGCCCGAAAGCGTGCCCATCACCGGCCCCATGGCGCCCGTCCCGAAGGACGCGATAATGCTCGTCATCATCTGTGGCGAGATCGCTTTCTGCGCGACTTCTTCCAGCGATTTAAACGGCTTCGGCTCACCCCCTGCAGTGACGCTTTCACCCGTCGCCACTTCCACAATGTCCGAGATCAGCGCGTCGACGCCATCCTGAAAAAAGGCCACGGCATATTCGTTGAAAAAGCTCCACCCCGCGCCACCGATACAGGCCATGATAATGCCCATTTTCAGCAGCCGCACCAGCGCCTGACCATAGTTGAATGGCACGATGCCAAACATGAATGCTGCGCCAAACACGGCGATGAACAACGCGAAAGCAGCGCCGACCGCAGCCTGAAAATCGGTATTGGTCGCGATGCCGACATAGAGGTCCTGCGCCGCCGACATGATGACCTGTTCGATATATTCGATCGCCTGCGTCACGATGCCATCCGCGCCACCACCCCCGCCGGACATGATGTCTTTCATACAGACAGAGCCACCCCCGCCACCTGCAGGAGGAGCACCGGCCGCCTGTGCCTCGGGCGCAAGAAGCATCATCCCCACCGCCAGCACCATCGCCATGATCATTGTCCAGTTGCGCGTCATCGCTACCTCCTCATTCCTAATGCTTCGCCGGTTCCGGCCATGAAGCCTTGTATCGCCGCACTCCCACCGGAGCCTGCGAAATTCGCCAGTCCCTGACCAGCGGTTGAATTGCCTGAACTGATCGATTTCATGCTGTTCGACCAGTTGCCGCGCATGCTCGATTCCATCGTATTTAGTCCCGCTTCCAGCGGATTATTATCCGCCGCTTCGCGAAGATAGAACGCGCCACCGAACATGATCGCCGCGATCGACATCAGCGTGTTAACCAACAGCAGCAACAGATACGAAATAATCACCAGCGTGATTAACCCGAAGAAGAGTTTCTGCGTCACCGTCGCCTCGTCTGATCCAAAATCCAGCGTCCATTGCGAGCTGCCAAGCCCCATCTGCGCCGCGCAAGACAGGAACGGCGTTACGATATTATACTGTTTATCATCCTCGGTTTTTTCCAGATCGTCGCCCGCCTGCTGGAAGTAATTCCCGCAGTCGCCAACCACGCCTTGCGAGTTTGAATTACTCGCCTGCGACTGCCATTCTTTGATGTCTTCCGACTTGGCGATTTTTAAAATCCCGAACTCTTCGTCATTCAGCGCTTTGTCCAATACCGCAATCGCAAAGGTCATGAAGGCCACCACAATCACCGGCTGGCCGATCAGCGACATAAAGCCGTGTAACCAGCGACTGAAATATTGCTCCGTGCGTTTCGTCAGCAGCAGCGGAATGAACAGCGGCGAGACCACAATCATGAAGGCCAGCGCCACGACCGCCATCAGGTAAATATAGGTCACGCGGATAATCAGGCGTAATATAAACAGGAAGCCCGCCACCCCGGCCATGAAAATCATCACGCCAAACTGGCCGGATTGCAGCGCCGCCGGCACCACAGAAACCAGTGACAGCCCAACAAAAGTTTCCGGCGCAAACCCAAACAGATACCCCACCGCGCAGTCATAATAATTCCAGGGTTGTTCGCCCTCAAAGCCTGAACAATCCATCTCCATACTCGCCATCGTCCCGCCCAGCGTGTCGGAAACGATCTGACACAGCTCAACCAATATCGCAAAGGTGTCGGGAATAAAGCCGCCGAAGTTGGAAACCATCATCAGCACCACGCCGATCTTGAACAGCAGCGTGAAGCCATCCTTTTTGATATCCACTTCCTGCGTCGTCACCTGTATCCCGAAAATCGTCACCACCAGCGTGATAAACGCAATCGTCATCGCCCAGACCACGCCTGCGAATTGATCGGTCATTTCCTCCGCCAGCACCTGCATCGTGTCGCGCACGCAGGGCACAATCACCGCCAGCATTTTGCCATCATATTTGTCGCGACAATTCTCTTTGGTGTCGGTCCCACCCGCCCCCGTCGGCGCTTCGATTTTGCCTTCCTCCGCCGGGTCGGTTTTCGAATACGGCTCCTGCGGTCCGGGCGCGCCACCGGTAGCGAAACTCTGCATCGGTGCCAGCGCCATCAGCGCGATAAGGAGACAAGCAAAGAACGGTTTCATCATCGCCGTAACCCCAACGTACTGCCCAACTGGCTGGTGAATTGGCCCACTTTTGAACTGCCTTGACCACGCACCGCGTTACTGACGCTTTGCGACGCGCGTTCCATCTGCTCACCCATCGGTAGCTTAGCACCCACTTCCGCCGCCAGATTCGGCACCTCGAACACGCCGCCGGTGATATCGGTCGCCAGAATCGGTATGTAATTTAAGAAACTTAAGAACACGAACATGGTGAGGACAACCAGCACCGTCGCCAGCATGATTTCCTTCGCCTTCTCTTCCGCGTCGCCGCCGCCCAGCGCATTGGCCAGCGCTTCATATTGCACGGCATCATACGAGCTACCGATCTGAATCGCGCCTTTGTCACCCGTGGTCGCGGGCGTTGTCGCCGAGCCTTCGCGCACCAGCGGCCGCACCAGCCCTTGCTGTTCCGCGTTCAGATTCGTGGTATATTGATACGACTTGGTCGGCACGATTTCTTCGTGCAACCCTTTCGATTCAATCGCATTGCTGTTTTCCAGAAAACGATTCGGCGTCATCTTCCGCTCCGCACATTGCGTGCCACACGCCGCGTTCAGCAATGACCGTTCGCCCGACACCAACACATAATCCAGCGCCGTCATAAACAGGCTCAAGAAAGCGAACAGAATCACCGGCTGCAAAATAAACGACCCGATCATCCGGCACCATTTATCGAAATATTGCCGCGTCTTTTTAAACAGCAAGACCGAGATAAATAGCGGCGAGAGCAGGAACATGAACGAGATCGCCAGGATTGAGGCGAGATAGGTATGAATCGCTTTGATCAGCGCCATCAGGAAGCTCCAGATGATATATAGCCCCATCAGCCCGATGAAAAACCCGAAACCCGGATTGGCCATATTCATCATGAAAAAGGCGATCAACCCGCGACCAATCCCCGCACCGCCTTCTGTGCGCGTATCGCCGGTTCCCGCGGCTGCCCCACCATCCTGCACGCCTTTCAGGCCGATAATCACATCCAGCGCGCAATCCACACTGTCCCAGATTGTGCCCGCCGAACCACCGCCGCCGGTATCCACGCATAGCTCATCCGCCCCCGCAGTTTCGCCAAAGGTCCAGACAATGCCGGTTAATTCGTCCATCGTCCCCTGACTCGCGTCATAGAGCCACAGCACCGTTGAGGTCTGCACAAAATAGGTCACGCAGGCGACCTTGAACAGCGTCACAAATGTATCCCGGCTCGATTTCTCGATCATGCCGGACGCCACCAGCGTGCCGAAAATAACCACCGCCAGCGTCACACACGCCCCCACAATCGCCGATATCTTCGGGTATAGCGTGGTAATGAAAATCGTAAACGCTTCGCGCACGGTATAGCTAATGCAATCGACAATCGCTTCCGTTAGCCACACGCCATCCGCATCGGCAGCAATAATCTGCGCCCGTCGCGTTTCGCAGGTCGAGGCCACATTGTCGGTATAGCTGCCGCCGCCACCGCCGCCTCCGCCACCGC
>DDZS01000009.1:0-183 GCA_002346425.1 Alphaproteobacteria bacterium UBA3002 | reverse complement strand
CCGCCGCCTCCGCCACCGCCGCCAGTCGCCATCGCAGGCAACGCAAAACCACCCCATTGTGTCACACACAATAGCAAGATGATCAAAACACGTTGCATGCCCTTCATGCGTCTCCCTACGGCGGTGCCTAAAGACACCTTGTTTGTTTTTTGTCGCATCCACTTGCGCGGTTGCTAGTGGTTG
>DDZS01000039.1 GCA_002346425.1 Alphaproteobacteria bacterium UBA3002 | reverse complement strand
TGAAGCAAAAGATGCTCTACGTCCCCGGCAATACCTGTCACTGCTACCGCCAGGTCCGCCCTGCCAGCGCGGAGAGCGCCCTCCGCCATCTGACACGCCACGGGCTCGCTGACGGCACCGTATTTCAGCAGATCATCCCCGTTAACACCGACAAGGTCCCGCTTGGCCTCATTGGCATACGTTACGAATCCGTAACGGAACACTTCCGAGGATCCTGGAACATCCGTTATTCGCGCTGCGATGAGCCCCCCCGTACAACTCTCCGCAATAGCCAAGGTCTTCTCCTGCCCGGTCAGGAGCCGCACCACCACTTCTTCGAGACTGGCACCGTCATCGCTCACCAGTTCGTGGCCAAAGGCCTGTTCCGCCACCCGGCGCCCTTCCATCACGGCCTCCGGGGTCCCCATGAGCCGGAGATCAACTTCCCCCGGACGCGCACAGTAGCCGTGCTCCAGTCCTTCGATTGTCATCAGTTCTTCGTCTACCCCCTGGTGGAAATCACTCTCCCCGATTCCGGAGAATTTCAGTTCCAGGCACTCCGGTGGTTCTTCGATTCCGCCGAGAGCCTGCAGGCGTGGCACAACCTCCGTCTCGAACATCGGATAGAGCTCACGCGGTGGACCTGGCAATAGAAAGACCGCACAGTTAGATGCACCGCTCAGCCGGGGAGGAAGATACAGTCCCGGGGCCGTCCCATTGGGATTTACCAGGATGTCCGCTCCAGCCGGCACGAGGGCTTGCTTGCGGTTGGCTTCCACCATCACCCGCTGGCGACTGGCAAAAAACTCCTCAATGGTGCGCAAGGCCGCCTTATCCTCTATCATCTCAAGTCCGAGCACCTCCGCAAGTGCCTCCCGGGTGAGATCATCGCTGGTGGGGCCAAGCCCACCGGTAACGATCAGTACCTCCCCCTCCTCAAGACCAGTCCGGATGGCTTCACCAACGGCCTGCCCATCAGGCACCGTTACCTGCCGGGCAATCCGCAGGCCCAACCCCAGAAGTCTCTGCCCGATCCACGCCCCATGAGTGTTTTGCGTGGTCCCGAGGAGCAGTTCTGTTCCGGTGGTCAGCAGTTCAATGCGCACGGAGGCAACCATCCCGTCCCCCTTTCCAGATTTCAAATCTCAAATCCCATGGAGAGCGTAGACACGGTCCCCGGTCCGCCATCAGCTCCCCCCCTGCACCAGCCTGGCATCGCCCCAGAGATCTTCCAGTCCGTAGAGATCACGCATCTCCTGGTGCATGATGTGCACCATTACATCGACGTAATCGAGAACCACCCAGCGACTGTCGGCCCGGCCCTCCGTATAAAGAGGCTTGACCCCTGTCCACTCGTGCACCTTGGCCTCTACGTCCCGCAGGTCCGCCTTGAGATGTGGCATGGAGCTGCCGGAACAGATCACCATGAAGTCCGTCAGGGTGGATATCCCCTGTAAATCAAGGACGCGGATATCCTCCGCGAGGATCTCCTCAGCGGCCCTGGCACAGGTCTCGGCAAGCTCTTGTCCTTCAACAGGCATGGCTGGTCATGTCAGAGGTGGTGTTTGGGTACCGGTCGTGGAGAGGATCGAGGTCCCGGTAATCCATTCGCATTGTTCAAAGACGAAAGGCCTCCCGGAATCCGGTCCAACCCGGATGGTTGCAGAAGGCCATGACCCGTCTCCGGGTCGGACCTTCCGTCTGCCTCCTCCCAGGTCGAACGAAGACTGGAGCATAACGGAGTCGAACCGTTGACCTCTTCAATGCCATTGAAGCGCTCTACCAACTGAGCTAATGCCCCATATCCGGGTAATCGGTGCTTCTGTTTAGCAAATCATAGCGGGCTGACAAGCAAAAAGTCAGGTTAGCGGTTCGTGCCGCAGGCGCCATTGGGTAAGCAAACTGATCACACTGATCGCGGCAAAACCCAGAACGATAGGCAGCGGCGAATCATGATAATGTTGCGCGATAAAGGTGCCGATGCTCAACGAGATGAGCGACGAGACGGTCCCAATAATGGCTGAGGCGACACCGGCGATGTGGCCCATCGGCTCCATCGCGAGCGCGTTCATATTCCCGAATAATAAGCCGCAGCAAAAGAAACTCGTGACCAGAAAGACCATAAACAGTGTTAGTGGGAATCCATCGCTTTGCAGCAGGTGATTGACGACTAGCGTAAGTACTGCGATCGCCAACATGGCCAGCAACGCGTAATGCGTGATGGCGCGCATACCGAAGCGGCGCACGATCGCCGAGTTGGTGAAGGAGGCCACACCGATCGACAACGCGCCCATCGCGAAGAAGAGCGGAAAGCGCTCCCCTAATTCATAGTAGCCTTGAAAGATTTGCGCGGCCGTCGAGATAAACGCAATCAGGCACGCGAAGACAAAACCGGCACATAAGGTATATCCGCGGGAGATGGGGTGGCGCATGACTTCCAGACTGGCGCGGCCAATCGATTTCACGTTGAACGGTCGCCGCGCTTGTACCGGCAAGGTTTCTGGCAATCGACGATACGCCCATGCCGTGCCGATGACGCCCCACAGGATCAATACAGCGAAGATCGCGTGCCAATTGCCGATGAGTAGGATGCCCTGCCCGATTGCCGGAGCGACCACGGGTACGAAGATGAACACGCCCATGATGATCGACATCATGCGGGCCATTTCGCGCCCTTCAAACAAATCGCGCGTGATTGAAACGGTCAAAATGCGCGGCGCGGCGACGCCGAAGCCTTGTAAAAACCGCCCGGCTAGCATCACGGTATAATTCTGGCTAAACGCGCAAATCAGGCTGCCGAGGATAAAAAAAGCAATACCCCAATAAAGCACCGGCTTGCGCCCGATAGTATCGGATAACGGGCCGCTGACCAACTGGCCGAGGGTTAGGCCGAAGAATAAAAAGCTAACGATATATTGTATGTCATTGGCGTTGGCGACCGCGAACTCCTCCCCAATCAGGATCATCGCGGGCAGAATCGAATCGATAGATAAGGCCACAAGCGACATCAACATCGCCATCAAAATCACATATTCGGAAATGCGCATGGAAAGAGCGGGAGGCGGGTTCATGGCCGGGGTGTAGCACTGCCGATGTAAAAGTGCTACCGGAAAGCGGTAAAGCACGCGGCCTACTCACGCGACGCTGCTTTTATTTTGCCGCGATGCTTCGTTTAGGCTATGACACCGATATGCGATTACTATGGATTTCGAGCGTACTGTTATTAGCCGCGTGTAACTTACAGGCGGACAAGGGCGGCATTTACAATCCCGATGAAGAATTTGCGAAACTCGAAGGTCCCGATGTCGCGACCTTTCAGGAATCGTTAGAACGAAATGCATTCGAAGCCTTGTCTGCCGGAGAAGCCGGACGTGCCGCTGGCTTATATCAACAGCTGGCCGATAAAGACCCGAATGAAGCGCGTTACTGGTTAGGTTTGGCCGAATCCATGCGCCGTGACCGCGCTTATGCAGAATCCGTTCCCGTATACGATAAAGTGATTGAAATGCATCCGGGCCATTTGGATGCGTATGAGGGTAAAGCACTGGCGTTAATGGCAGATGGCAAAACGCAGGAAGCGGGAAAGATTTTTGAACGCATCGTTCAGCGCGACCCGAAACGCTGGCGTACACTGAATGCGCTGGGGATTTTATTTGCGATCAAAAATATGCCTACCGAATCGGTACGCTATTTACAGGAAGCTGTGAAATATTACCCGGACAACCCTTCTGTGATTAATAATCTCGGATTGGTGTACGCATCGCAACGCCAATATGATTCGGCAGTGCAGTTGTTGCAAGAAGCCGCGGGCAAAGCCGATCCCGGACAGGTTGAACAAATTGAATTAAATCTGGCGCTGGTCTATGGCATCATGGGCAATATGGCGCAAGCGGAGCGGATTGCTGAGCGGCACCTTCCTGCCGGATCGCTCGAAAACAATATGGGTTTCTATGCGCATCTGGCGAATGATCAGGAGCTGGCGAAAAGCTATTTGAATATGGCGCTGAGCGGTAGCCCGATCTACTATGAGCGCGCATGGAAAAATCTGGAAATCATCGCGCGCGAAGAAAAAACAGCGGGACCATCAGAGCCTGGTAAGCGGATTAAAATTCAGTAACTAACCTTCGGCGTGTTTCGCGTGCTGCCAGAGTTCTTCCATCGCTTCTAAATCCATCTGATCATTCAGGCCCTGCGATTCCATATGCCGAAAGCGCGTTTCAAATTTTTGGTTGGCCGCCCGTAACGCCGCTTCAGGGTCAACCTTGAAATGCCGCGCCAGATTGGCCACAACAAACAGTAAATCGCCAATTTCTTCTTCACGCTCGGCTTGATTGGTGGCCGTTTTGACCTCATCAATTTCTTCATTAATTTTATCGTATACCGGCTCAGTATCCGGCCAGTCGAAGCCGATTTTCGCAGCACGTTTCTGTAGCTTTACAGCCCGTAGCAATGAGGGAAAGGCGTGCGGAATATCCGCGAGCAAACTATCGTCTTTGCCCTTTTCCTGCCGCTCCTCGGCTTTAATCACTTCCCAGTTTGCATGCACATCCTGCCCATCGATGATAGTGGTTTCCCCAAATACATGCGGATGGCGGCGGATCATTTTGGCAGCGATTCCCTGCGCCACATCATTAAAGGTGAAAAGCCCCTGCTCTTTTGCCATTTGCGCGTGAAAGACGACTTGCAGCAACAAATCCCCCAACTCTTCTTTCAGATCACGCATGTCGTTGCGCTCAATCGCATCGACGACTTCATACGCCTCTTCCAGCGCGTAATGACGGATAGAGGCAAAATCCTGCTCCAGATCCCACGGGCATCCGGTCTCCGGCGTGCGCAAGGCTTGCATGACTTCCAGCAACTGATCAATCGCCGTAGCCATTGCTTTTTGATTACTCATTGGCTAGAACCTCCCGCATGACCTTTGTGGTGACCGATAATTGCATCAAATGCAAATACACTGACTGCGTGGAAGTGTGCCCTGTGGATTGTTTCTATGAGGGTGAAAACATGTTGGTGATACATCCAGACGAATGCATCGATTGCGGGGTCTGCGAACCGGAATGCCCGATTGAAGCGATCAAACCCGAATCGGAAGAGCTGATCAACTGGATTGAAGTGAACCGCGAATATGCCCTGAAATGGCCAAACATAACGCAGCAAAAAGCTGCGCTGCCAGAAGCAGAAGACTTTAAAGACAAGCCCAATAAGTTCGAAAGTGACTTTAGCCCGAATCCCGGTGACGGCGATTAGAGCCTGAAATGACCCTTATCATTACCGTCTTCGTTGTCTCCGCTGCGTTAATAGTGGGGGTTTTGTGGGGCGTCTATGGCCGCATGAGCAAAGGCACGGAAGGGTTTATTCTGGCATTGGCTGGGGGTGCGCTTCTTTTATCGACCACAACCGAATTGGTGTTACCTTCTAAAGAAGCAACAAGTATGACATGGGTTGCTGTCTGGCTATTGGCTGGCGCGGCTTTATTTTCAATCGCGAATTATATCATCGACACGCGCTTTCAATCCAGCCAGGGCGGCGGATTATTAGCCGCAATTGCGATGGATGGTATCCCGGAAAATCTAGCGCTTGGCGTGGCATTAATCGGCGCCGGTTTTCATGAGGTGTTGGCGCTGGCCTGCTCGATTTTTTTATCGAATCTGCCCGAAGCTGCCGGAGGCGCCAAAGAGATGAAATCCGACGGCATGAGCAATCGGCGGATCATCACGTTGTGGACGGCGACTGCGATCATATTAAGCTTAGCCGCCATCGCGGGATATTATCTTATGGATACTGCGAGTGATAAAAGTCTGGCTGCTGTGCGCTGCCTCGCAGCTGGCGCGGTGATCGCCTCACTCGCCACAGAAGTATTCCCGACCGCTTTCCACCAAGACCACAATTTATCTGGAATTGCCGCCGCGCTTGGCGTGGTGATGGTCATGCTGTTACAATAATTGCCTCTATTTTAGAGGCGTGAGATGATGGTGGTCGATCTCGGACTCGAACCAAGGACACAGGGATTTTCAATCCCTTGCTCTACCAACTGAGCTAATCGACCACTCAGGCACCGATGTAGCGCAGCTGCCTCGCGCAAGCAAGCAGAAATGCGGCTTATTTTGTGGCTGGGGATGTATAGGGCGCTGCGTCGATTTCCATCGTGACCGAATTGCCGCTATAGCCCGGTTCCTGAAACGAAACCCAAAGTAATGTCACGGAAACAACCAACAAAACCATCGCTAAAACGAAAATTTTAACCCGACGTGGAATCATATCGGCTTAGGCCTTTTCGGCTTTTTTCTTTTGCAGACCCACCAATGGCTCAGCTTCGCCACGCACCACTTCGCCATTGATCACCACTTCAGAGACGTCTTCACGGCCCGGAATGTCGTACATCAGATTAAGCAACAGTTCTTCCATGATTGCGCGCAAGCCACGAGCGCCAGTTTTGCGCTTGATAGCCAGCTTGGCAATTTCAGTCATTGCATCATCCGTGAATTGCAGATCCACATCTTCCATATCGAAGAGTTTCTTATACTGTTTGATCAGCGCGTTTTTCGGCTGCGTCAAAATACGGATCAACGCTTCTTCATCCAGATTTTCCAACGTCGCAATTACTGGCAGACGGCCAATGAATTCCGGGATCAGACCGAATTTCATCAAGTCTTCCGGCTGCAAAGCTTTTAAAGTTTCGCCCACATCGGCAATTTCTTCGCTGCGCACATCGGCACCAAAACCAATCGCGGAGCCTTTACCACGTGTGGCAATCACCTTTTCAATACCAGCGAATGCACCGCCGCAGATGAACAGAATGTTGGAAGTATCGACTTGCAGGAATTCCTGTTGCGGATGTTTGCGGCCACCCTGAGGCGGAACGCTCGCTACGGTACCTTCCATCAATTTCAGCAATGCCTGCTGCACACCCTCCCCGGACACGTCACGGGTGATAGACGGGTTTTCAGACTTGCGTGAAATTTTGTCGACTTCATCAATATACACAATCCCGCGTTGCGCGCGGTCCACGTTATAATCCGACGCTTGCAACAAGCGCAGAATAATATTTTCCACGTCTTCACCCACATAGCCCGCTTCGGTCAGCGTCGTCGCATCCGCCATGGTGAAGGGCACATCGAGAATACGCGCCAGCGTTTGGGCTAAGAGCGTTTTACCGCAGCCCGTCGGGCCGACGACGAGAATATTGGATTTCGACAGCTCAACATCGCCGCCTTTTTCCATGAGCGCGATGCGCTTGTAATGGTTATGCACCGCCACCGCCAGCACACGCTTCGCGGTTCGCTGGCCGATTACATAATCATCCAGGAATTTTTCAATTTCTTTCGGTGTCGCAACTTCATCACCTTCAGGCTGCACAGCGCCCTTGTCAGCGGTGCGAATAATATCGACGCATAATTCGACGCATTCATCACAGATGAAGACGGTCGGCCCGGCGATCAGTTTGCGAACTTCGTGCTCACTCTTTCCGCAGAAAGAACAGTAGCGGGTATTTTTATTATCTTTGCTCTTACTCATGTCTTAAGTGTAGTGCAGGAACCTGCCTCCGTCCAGTGAGCAAATGCTGCTTACTGCCAAGTTTTCTTTTTTTCGTCTCGAAGTGATGCAGATCAGACGACACGCTTCTGCGGGAACACAATCTCCAGTTTGACGGAACGATCCGGCATATTTTTAACCGCGATCTCGCCTTCATGCATCGAGATAATCAATTGACTTAACGCAAAACCCAAGCCGAAAGACGCACTGCCAGCCGCTAGATCAGTCGAACGAATTGTCCGCGATTGCACGCTGCTACCAAGTCCCGTTGCCAGTGGTGCGGCCTGATCGCCGGCAGGAGTAAACGCCATTTCGATGATCAGCTGTCCTTGCCGCGTACGCCCGACAATTCGGATCACATCTTCCGATTCGCATAAACGTGCGGCGCAGGTCAGCAAGTTTAATAACACTTGTTTTACGCGCAGTTCGTCGGCTTTTAAGCGCGGCAAATCATCGGGAATATCGCTGATAATTTCCACATGCTGAAAACTGGGATTATCGCGCAACAGTCGCAAACATTTTTTTATCACAAACTGCATATCGAGCGGCGCGTCGTTTAAACTTAAGAGGCCGGACTCGGCTTTTGATATCACCCGAATGTCTTCTAAAATGTCGGTGATGGTCTCCGTTTCATTTTGAATCGACACTGCGACGTCTTTATATTTAGAGTTTCCCAACGGCCCAAATAACTCACTGCGCAACGATTCAGCATATTCCCGAATCAACTGGGCGGGTTGGTTCAACGCCGTGCCAACTTGCTCAAAGAAATCCGCCTTCACACGATTGGTTATTTCCGCTGCCTCCCGGATCTTATTTAATTCCCGGTTTTTAAGACTCAGCTCCGATTCGATGCGTTTTTGCTCTTCAAAGTAATGCGACAACTGCCGTATGGCATTTGATAGCTCGACGATTTCGCTCGGATCATTACCAGGATCGTGCTCGAATTTGCCACTACGCATAATTTCGCGCGTATGTTCTGCAAGCAGCCAAACGGGGCGAATAATACGTTTACGTACCACCCAAAGTATCAGGATTAAAAATCCAGCGATGACCAAGAGTTGGAGCAACCGCGGAAAGAGCAAAGACAATACGGCATTTCGGCTACTTTCAGGATCGTAGCCTAAAAACAGTATATACGGGTATTGCGAGGAATACTCATAATAGGTGAACATGCTATTTAGATGAAAGAGCGACGGGCTATGATAAACGCCGTCTTCTTTCTTTTCCGTAATCAGGTCATTCAAACGTACAGGATTGAACTGACTGGAGAAAAAACCCTCACGATTGGGAGACTCTGTCAGCAACGTTAGCCCTTCAGTAGTCACAGCGAAATAAATATGCTCTTTGGCAATGACGTTATAGATAGCTTGAGACAGTGTGGAGACAGGAATAGAAACCCCCACCGCTCCGATATAATCATTCTCCTCATTTACCATCCCTATTGCTGCAGTGATTGCCCAGTTGTTGGTCAAACGCCCTTCGACCGGAGGGCCAATCTGCACTTTCCATGGCGAGGTAATCGCGCGTTTCACATAATCCCGATCCGACAGATCGACCGGTTGCGGCAATTCGCCTAACGTCGAACTAAGGATTGCCCGCTGATTTTCATCGATACGGAAAAACTCCAGCTCTTTAGCATCTTTTGTGTTTTGCAGGCGCCGCATGGTCTCCATGGCCTTTTCCAGATCTTCCGGCGGCTGCACCGCGAGTTGCCTTGCAATCGACTCTAACAAATAAGACGCTTTTTCGATCTCGATGATCATGGCGCGATCTATGCGCACGCCTGCATTATGTAGGCGCTCAATAACATCTTGCGAATGCGCGTTATAGGTTTTCCACGTGATCCAGACGGATACACCCAGCATCACCACCAGAATAATCACGGACAGAATGGCAAAGTCCCGGTAAAGCGATGGCTTCTTGCTGAGAATAATCATGATAGCTTAGAGCATAAACAGCCCGCACAAAAGGTCAATGCCTGCTATATGGCCGCTTCAAGCCCTTGTAATGCTGAGATTCGGCCATCACTGCGCAAATGTTCGACTTCCAGTTTCGGATGATTGTCATTCTTGGCTGCAGGATGATTATTATTGGCAGGAGGCTCTTTTGCATCCTTTGTGGATTCAGTTGAGGGCGCCAATGGATTCTGCACTGGAGGTTCCTGATGAAAAAAATTATGCCATACGCGGGTGATCCCGTAGAAAAGACCCGCGCAATACAGGCTCCAGGTGACATCTTTAACCGCTAAATCCGTTACTTTCGCAAAAGCACCATTAGCATTTGCCCCTGCTGATTTTATGATGCCTGCCGTGGTGGGCGTGAAGATATATTTATCAATTGCCGGGCCGATGGGTGAGAAAAAGGCGCCGTATACTCCGCCTAATGCAACAGTGCGGCTTCCCATGACACTGGCCCAGGTTTGACGCGGCTCATTATCTAGTTTTTGATGCGCTTTATCGAGAAAGGCCTGATTCTCTGGCGTGTCATTATACAGTAACGCGTCCAGCTTGGTGACAATGGCTCGTTTATTGTCTTCCATTATCTTAACCGGCACTGTCATAATATAACCGCCGGACATGAGCGTCAGCAGCTCACAGGCACCATGCACGCTTTTGCGCTCATTATTGATAATAGGTAATGTCGCATGCAACGGGTCGAACATGTGCTTTTTCGCCCAATCGACTCCTTTTTCAAAGGCTGGATTCCATGACGTTTTTGGATTTAACTGAAAGCTGCGAGGACTGAACTTATAGGCAATCACGACCGATGCCGCCGCATTTGCCAGCCAGCTTACCCCACCATATGCTGCCATATCAAAAATTTTGGTGCCCTTAGTGGTCAGGGACAACGCTTCTTCTTTAGGCGCATCTTTATGGGATGTCAGATTAGAATCAGTCTTAGATGAATCCATCTCATCACTATAACACAGCGTGAAAGCCAATGAATGTGAAGCTTTTATGAATATCGCAGGTTTGTTTAAGCCCTGTTAAGCTTTATGCAATCCTTATAAAACTGTCATATTTACTTAACATTTTATATATTTACAAACGCGGCTACGACTTGTATTAATGATTTATTAATAAATTTGAACCCGGACTCAGGAGACTCTAAGTGGCTAACATCAATGGAACTAATAACACCGATCAAATCGCAGGCACCGATGGTGGTGACGTCATTAACGCACTCAACGGTAACGATACCGTATGGGGTAATGCGGGCAACGATAGTCTAGTCGGCGGAAATGGCCGTGACTGGATGTGGGGCTGGTCTGGCAATGATACGATTATTGGTGGCGCCGATGAAGACATTCTGGGCGGCGACGGCGGCAATGACAAAATTTACGGTAACGATGGTAACGATACACTTTATGGCTGTCAGGGCGATGATTTGATTTACGGTGGTGCGGGTAACGATCGCATTGAAGCCGATGTCGATAACGACACGGTATATGGCGAAGATGGCAATGACTTTATCCATACATGGACTGGCAATGACGTAGCATACGGCGGAACCGGCAATGACACCATCTATTCTGGCACTGGCGATGACAAGATGTATGGCAATGACGGCAATGACTTTTTATTCGCTGAAATTGGTAATGATACTGTTTACGGCGGTAACGGCCATGATGTCGCTTTCTTGGATGAAGGCCATGATTGGTTTAACGGTGAAAACGGAAACGATCTCGCTTGGGGTTGGACTGGCAATGACACTATGCATGGCGGTGAAGGCAACGACACGCTTGGTGGCGATCAGGGTGACGACCTGATGTATGGTAACAATGGTAATGACACGCTGTATGGTAGCTTCGGCAACGATAAAATCTACGGCGGCGAAGGCAATGACTTAGTGAAAGGTGAACTCGGTAACGATTACGCTGAAGGTAATAATGGTGACGACATCATTAAAACCCACGAAGGTAACGACACCATTAAAGGTGGTACCGGCAATGACTCAATCGCCGCGGGTAGTGATAGCGACAGCGTATGTGCTGGTGACGGAAACGATCTGATCTATGGTGGCGATGGCCGCGATCCGAAATCAGGTGACCAAGGTGTTGATAAAGGCGACTTACTCGAAGCGGGCGCTGGCCGTGACACTGTTTACGGTGAAGAAGGCAATGACACCATTTGGGGTGACAAATGCGGTGATGAAATCAACCCTCCTGGCGCTACTGGCGACTCTTTGAACGGCGGCACGGGTAATGATCTGATTTATGGTAACGATGGTCACGATTGGATTTACGGGGACGATGGTAATGACCGTCTATACGGTAACGATGGCGATGACTGTATCTTCGGTCGTGCTGACAATGACACTATGACTGGCGGTGCAGGTGAAGACATCTTCATTTACGATAACTATAAACTCGCAACCAAAAATGTGGCTGGCATTAACTTCGGTAACGACATTATCACCGACTTTAATGTGAACGAAGATCGTATCGCATTCCATAACTACGATTGGGGTCCTAACAGCTTCCTGGCGTATGACCGCGACATTTCGTTTACCGATATGAACAGCTACCAAGGCTATGGCGCCGGTACATTGCTGAAAATCAACAATGATGCGACAATTTATCTCGTTGGCGTGCGTGCGAACCAAATGGAATACGCACCGAATATTACCGATGGTAACTATTCAAACACCTATGATTATAGCATCCAATACAATAACGAAGCAGGCTACTTCCCTGCAGACTTCTTCGATGCATTCAATGCACAGGGCGAGCCGATCGCACTGGCATAGATGCCAACGAATACTCAAACCGAGAAAAGCCCCGCTTCTGCGGGGCTTTTTGTATGAATATAAAAAAAAGCGCCCGGGCTACCAACCCGGGCGCTTTTAAATCTAAGATCGAATACTTACTTTTTCGCGTCGATTACATCCGCGCGGCTTTGAACGATTTCATCGATCAAACCAAATTTCTTGGCGTCTTCCGGCGGCATGAAGTTATCGCGATCCATCGCTTTCTCAATCGCCGCAAGTTTCTGTCCCGTGTGCTTCACGTAAATCTGATTCAGGCGTTTGCGCAATTCCAAAATCTCGCGCGCCTGAATTTCGATATCTGCCGCCTGACCTTGCGCACCACCTGAAGGCTGGTGAATCATGATGCGTGAATTCGGGGTCGCAAAACGCTTGCCCGGCGCACCGCCGGCGAGCAGCAAGGAACCCATTGAGCATGCTTGCCCAATACACAGCGTGTTCACGTCCGGCTTGATATATTGCATGGTATCATACATGGCCAAGCCTGAGGTCACGACACCGCCCGGTGAATTGATATAAATGAAAATATCTTTCTCAGGATTTTCCGATTCCAGAAACAGCAGCTGTGCTACCACAAGCGACGACATATAGTCTTCCACTTGGCTGGTAATGAAAATAATCCGCTCTTTTAATAAGCGTGAATAGATATCGAATGAGCGTTCGCCACGGCTGGTGGTTTCAATAACCATCGGCACCAGATTACTGGCCAATTCGTGATAGGCTTCGCTCATCTGATTGGCATTGCGAATATCCAGCATCGTTATTCCCCTGTTTTCTTGGTTGATTTTTTGGCTGCGGGCTTCTTCGCCGCCGGTTTTGCATCATCCGATTTTTTGGAATCCGCTTTTTTTGCCGCAGGCTTTTTCTTGGCTTCTTTCGATTCGGTCGCGTCCGCTTCCTCTTCACCCGTAAGCTCTGCCAACGAAATTTTCTTCTCTTCGCGCTTCACTTTACCAAGAATGTAATCCACGGCTTTTTCTTCGATAATGGGGCCGCGCAGCTCATCCACATGTTCAGGGTGCTTCTGATAGAATTCAAAAATCTTCTGTTCTTGGCCCGGGAACATTTGCGCCTGTTGAATGACGGCTTTGGTCAGCTCATCTTTCCCAACCTGAATATTCTGCTGACGACCAAGATCGGCCAGCATGATTCCAAGACGCACCCGGCGCTCAGAAATTTTTTGATATTCGGTTTTCAACTCATCTTCCGGCTTATCCAGCGAGGTGTCGCCTTGCGCTTTCGCTTGTTGCAGCTGCTGCCATAAGCCTTCAAATTCCATCGCGACCATTTTTGATGGCACTTCGAACTTCACATTCTCATCCATCCAGTCGAATAATTCTTTCTTCGACCGCGCGCGCGCCATGCCCTGATAATCGGCCTTAATTTGTTGCATCACCGCGTCACGCAGCGCTTGCAAAGATTCAAAACCAGCTTCAGTCGCAAATTTCTCATCGACCTCAGGTGTATGCTTTTCATTCACACTATGCACCGTCACATCGAAGACCGCATCAACGCCCGCCAGATTCTCACTGTGGTAATCTTTCGGGAAAGTGACTTTAACTTCCACCTCGTCGCCCGCTTTGCTGCCGATCAACTGATCTTCAAAACCGGGGATGAATTGGCCGGAACCTAATTCCAACTGGAAATCATTGCCGGCACCGCCTTGAAATGGCTCTTCATCGATTTTACCCAGAAAATCAATTTTCACGACATCACCTTTAGCCGCTTTGCCTTCTTTGGTATGCAGGTGGGTTTTTTGCGACGCAAAACGCTCTAACGCTTCATCGATTTCATTTTCCGGTACATCGAATGTATAATCAGCAACGGTAATCTTATCATATTCCATCGCAGGGATTTCTGGCAGTACTTCGAAGACCATTTTGAAAACCAGCGGCTTACCTTCTTCGTAAGACTCAATATCCACATCAGGCTTCAATGCGGGCTGTTTACCTAGCTTTTCAAATACGTCGCGCGAGGTTTTATTAATCGTATTCCACAACACCTCGTCCATCACTTCTTTGCCATAACGCTGGCGAAGAACCGTCATTGGGATTTTACCCGGACGGAAGCCCGGAATTTTGGCTTTCTGACCAATCGATTGTAGTTGCTGGTCCAGTTGTGCATTGATCGCGTCCGCTTCGACCGAAATTTTCATTTCATAGGCCAAACCGTCTTCTTTTTGCGAGAGTATTTCCATGAATAGTCCTTTTGGTTTCGTTACCGGCAACAAAGCACAGCGTCCGGTGGAGTGCAAGCAGGAAACGGCCCGCCAGCCTATCCACAGCCGCGAAATGTCACGAAAGTGTCACCCTTTACATTCCGCCCCATGATTATGATATTGGGATGATGAGCGAAGCAACCAGTGGCGAATACCCTACGGCGATTATCAGCCATTCGCAGATCTTTCATGCTGGGACGATTGGGCAAAGCCTGAAATCCCATCTGGAGCGGTTGCGCGAAGATACCGAGGCGCTCAAAAACATTCTGACCGTTGAGTTGGGCTTGGATTTGTCGCGTAGCGCCCCGCTCTATAACGCCAATACTCCCAATAAAGCGGTCTATTCCATCTGGTCGTGGCTGGTGGACTACACAGGAAATCTCAGCTCTACGATTAGTTGTTTCCTAAGCGGTCGGCAAGCGGTCCCCGGCGCTCTAGCAATTGATGTTGTCGAAAACGGGGCCGATCAACGGCACAGCGATGCGGTCGAGCAAAAGATCATGTTTATTGATTCCTTTTTGAACGCCGCAAAAACATTACCGGTTTTGCATCAATATAAGGACTGCAGTGATGCGGGCGTTAAACTGTTCGATGGCTTGCGTCAATTGGTGGATTTCAAGCTCCACCAGCTTGGTCCCAAGGGAGCTCTATTGCGTGAAACTTTATATGTTCACATTGATAGCTTGGAATATACTTCCGGCCTGATCGCGCAAGATTTGGCCAACCTAAAATCACTGCAACTCGCTTCGAAAAGCGCGGCGGTCTCTCCTTTGAACAATTCCCGCTAAAAGGTTGCCGCAGGAAGTAAAGCCTTCTACATAAGTAGCTATGGCAGATTCGCAACTTTATCGCGTGCTCGCACGTAAATATCGACCGCATAATTTCGATGATCTGATTGGGCAGGATGTCCTCGTTCGCACGCTCACCAACGCTTTTGCCAATGACCGCATCGCGCATGCCTTTATGCTGACCGGTATTCGCGGTATCGGCAAAACCACTACCGCACGCATTATCGCACGCGGATTGAACTGCCTAGGACCGGATGGGAATGGCGGGCCGACCACCAGCCCGTGCGGCGTATGCCCTAATTGCAAAATGATCCTAGAAGACCGGCATGTCGATATAATCGAAATGGATGCCGCATCGCGTACTGGGGTTGAAGATATTCGCGAGATCATTGATACGGTACATTACGCGCCGACATCCGCGCGATACAAAGTCTATATCATCGACGAAGTCCACATGCTGTCGAAGAATGCGTTCAACGCACTTCTCAAAACACTGGAAGAACCGCCAGAGCATGTGAAATTCATTTTCGCGACGACGGAAATTCGCAAAATCCCGATTACCATTGTCTCCCGGTGCCAGCGTTTTGATTTGCGGCGGATCGATGTCGACATGCTCAGCCAGCATTTACGCACTATTTGCGAAAAAGAAGGTGTGGAGTGTGATGAAGAGAGCCTGCGCATGATCGCCGCGGCTGCCGAAGGGTCGGTCCGCGATTCGCTTTCGCTGCTTGATCAGGCGATTGCGATGAGTGCGAATGCAGACGGTTCCTGCAAACTAACAGGCGAAAACACGCGGCAGTTGTTGGGACTTGCCGATTCTCAGGAATTATTGAACATCATCAAACATATCTTCCATGGCGATGTGGCCCCCGCTTTGGCGATTTTAGGCAAGCATTACGCCAGCGGCGGCGAACCGCTATTGGCATTGCAGGATATGCTGGAGCTAACGCATTATTTAACCCGCGTGCATCTAGATAAGGCGATGCTGGAGAATCAGCTTTTTCCCACCCATTTGCAACAGCCGGTGGCCGATTTGGCGCAGACACTCTCTTTGCCGCTATTGGCTCGCTTCTGGCAAATGCTCCTGAAAGGGATTGAAGAAGTGAAGCAAGCCGCCCATCCGTTACAAGCGGCTGAAATGATCCTAATTCGTATGGCCTATGCGTCGCAATTACCGCCGCCGGAAAAACTGGTCAAACAAATCCGCGAACAGCAAAGCAATCCCGGAGGGCAAGCGCCTCAGGCAACCAATCCCGTACCTACCGCCGCCCCTGTCGCCAGCCATGGCAATCTGGCCTTGGCCGTGGCGCATGAGCCAGCCCCCGTTGCCGCACCCGTGGAGACCGTCGCGGTCGCCAATTATCAGGAAGTGCTAAGCCTCTTTCAACAGCATAAGGAAATGATGCTCTATAGCAGTCTGTTTAACGATTTGGGGTTGGTCTCCTTCCAACCGGGCCTGCTGGTGCTTAAGCCTTATACGCATGTCGCGGCCGATGTCGCCGCGCGCATCAGGCGCCACATGACAGACTGGACCGGGGAGAAGTGGGACGTGCGATTCGACACGCATGCCGAGGCGGAGCCGACGCTGCGCGATCAGGCGAAGCGCGCAAAGGAGCAACAACTTGCGTATGTCCGTTCGCATCCCCATATCCACGCTATTACCGACGCTTTTCCCGGCGCCGAAATTATTGATGTAACCACGACAGGAGATAATGCGTGATGAATATTCAGAAGATGATGAAACAGGCACAAGCCATGCAGGAAAAACTGCAACAGCAACAAGCTGAAATGCAAGCAAAGGAATATGAAGGCGCGTCCGGCGGCGGCATGGCCAAAGTAACGATCAATGGCAAAGGCCAGATGTTAAAGTTACAGTTGGATGCTTCTCTGATCGACGTTGATGAGAAAGAAATGTTAGAAGATTTGATCGTCGCAGCCTTTAATGATGCCAAGAATAAAGCCGACGAAGCCATGGGCGACGCGATGTCTGACATCGCTGGCGGCTTGCAATTGCCGCCGGGCATGAAGCTTCCATTTTAGGCGTGCTAGCCTAACTCTATGATTATCGATCATCTGACGAAGCAACTAACCAAGCTTCCCGGTATTGGGCAGCGGTCCGCGCGACGTATGGCGCTGCAAATGGTGCAGCATAAAGAGAAAATTATTCCCCCACTGATTGACGCGTTGCAGCAAGCCTATGAGCAGATTAAGCAATGCGAGCAATGCGGCAATCTGGATACGCATTCGCCATGCAGCATTTGTACGGATGATACGCGTGACAGGCACACCCTTTGCGTGGTCGAAGATGTGGCCGATCTGTGGGCCATCGAACGCAGCCGCGCCTACAAAGGCCTGTATCACACATTAGGTGGCACACTTTCTGCCATCGATGGTCGAGGTCCCGACACCCTGCGCATCGCAGAACTCGACGCCCGTGCCCGCGACCCGGAAATTCAAGAGATTATCCTCGCCACCAATGCGACCGTTGAAGGCCACACCACCGCGCATTATTTGAGCGAAATGCTGATGGAACTTCCCGTCAAGCTCACCCGTCCCGCCCATGGTATTCCTATGGGAGGCGAAATGGATTATCTGGATGATTCGACGTTAGGCGCTGCGTTGCAGCGGCGGACGGTGTGCTAGACACTCCGTCATCCTCTACTTCTTCCGGAAACGCTCACCCTTAAGCTTTTGCGTGAACGAGCCGATGACTTCTTCAGTTTCTTCGTGGCGTTTTTGTTTGAGGTTTGGGGCTTTTTTCGCGACTGGGTCTTTGAGTTTATACTCAATGATACACCGCCCATCTTCATCCTGAGTTTTAATGGAGAGAATATATTTATTCGTATAATTCTCCGCCTCTTTGCCTTCGTAGACGATAATATGCAATTTGCCTTTCCCGGGGATTGTCACATCCGGAAAATCGATATGCAGGGTTTCCAACTCGCCGAGCGCCTGATCGTAATCTTCGTAAATCCGCCCTTTTTTGATACCGCGCATCACGGGGTAATTCCAATCCGGATGGCTATGATCCGGTCGTTTGCGCTGCGGGTGCTTATGCAGCGGCTCATCCAATTTTTGTGGCTTCAGCGTCCAGAGGGCATCATCGCCTTTGGCAACCGTGATCCGCGCGTAATGCCCGCGATAGCCTGAATCTTCTTCTTCCTCAGAAACGGCATAGCCACGAATCCAGAGCTCGAAAACATCTGACGGCCATTGCTCGCCCGCCGGTAGCTTGCGGCCGACAAACGTATCGCGAATATTGGCAAGGCGGGCTTCGGCTTTTTGTTTATCAGCAAAATAAAACAGCTCTTCGCATACAGCCTCCATCGTCGGATGAAACACCGTCGCGTATTTCTTCTGCTGTTTTTTACGCTTCTTAGGATTAGCCGGTTGCATCATCGGCATTCCTTCAAACGCATTCTGCGGTAAGTCGAACATGACTTGATCATAGGACACATTATTTAACAAAGGGTTAAATTTTCGCTAGTAAAAAGCATATTGCAGCGCACGACAGGCTGGGAAAAGCTGCTGGATATTGCTATATAGAGACTATGATCCCTCAAAGCGAGCTCGTCAATGCCATTCGCCATTACAAACCGCAGGTCGATGAAGACCTGGTAAACCGGGCCTATGACTATGCGAAAGCCAAGCATAGCCATCAAAAACGCGCCTCCGGCGAGCCTTACGTGTCGCACCCGATTGAGGTCGCGTATAAGCTAACGCGCTATAAGCTGGATGAATCCTCAATCATCACTGCGCTCTTGCATGACACCGTCGAAGATACCGATGCGACGCTGGATGAAATCGAAAAACTGTTTGGTAGCGAAATTCGCACCTTGGTCGATGGCGTGACCAAACTGAATAGGCTGGAAATCAAATCCGAATCGAGCAAACAGGCAGAGAATTTCCGTAAACTGCTTCTAGCAATGTCTGAAGATTTGCGCGTGTTACTGGTGAAACTTGCCGACCGCCTGCATAATATGGAAACGCTGCACCATATTACGAAGCCGGAGAAACGCGCACGCATTGCCCGCGAGACACTCGATATCTATGCCAATCTGGCCGAGCGCATTGGGATGCGTCGCCTCAAAGAAGAATTGCAGGATTTATCGTTTCAGGAACTTTACCCCGAAGCGCGCGAATCCATCGTCAAACGATTGGAGTTTTTGCGTAAAAAAGGCAGAACCAAAGTCTTAAAGGCGCAAGACAACATCACGCAGTTGATGAAAGAAGCCGGCATTGAACAGGTCGAAGTGATTGGCCGAGAAAAAAAGCCCTTCTCTATCTGGAAGAAGATGGAGGAGAAAAATATCGCCTTCGAGGAACTCAGCGATATCATCGCCTTTCGTGTACTGACACATTCAGTGGCGGATTGTTATGCGGCGCTTGGTGTGATCCATGCAAAATACCATACGATTCCTGGGCGGTTTAAAGATTACATTTCGACACCTAAAAACAACGGTTATCAGTCAATTCACACGTCGGTGATCGGCCCGAATCGTCAGCGGATGGAAGTGCAAATTCGCACGCGCGACATGCATGAGATCGCCGAATATGGTGTCGCGGCGCACTGGTCGTATAAGCAGGGCGCGCCGATCAATACCGACGGCAAGCAATTCCGGTGGATACGCGAGCTCCTAGAAATTCTGGAACATTCCGAAGGCGCTGAAGAGTTTCTCGAACATACCAAGCTCGAGATGTATCATGATCAGGTTTTCTGCTTCACGCCCAAGGGTGACATCATCGCCCTGCCCCGTGGTTCTACCCCCGTCGATTTCGCATTTACCGTCCATAGTCAGGTGGGCTTTAACTGCGTCGGCTCTAAAGTGAATGGGCGCATCGTCCCGTTGAAGCACCAATTAAAGAATGGTGATCAGGTTGAAATTATCACCGCGAAAACCCAAACGCCCTCGCCCACCTGGGAACGCTTTGTGGTTACGGGAAAAGCGCGTTCTGAAATTCGCAAATTCATTCGGACGCAACAGCGCAACGAATATATTACTTTAGGCCGCGCGATTTTGGCCAAAACCTTCAAGCAAGAAGGCCACGACCTAAAAGACAAGATGCTGGAACCGGCATTGGGTGTGTTTCAGAAGAAAGAGGCCGATGATCTTTATGCCGAGGTCGGCGAAGGATTACTGAACCGCAATCAGGTGTATGACGCGGTATTCCATACGCGCAAATCCGAAGCCGCAGGACTGAAAAACCCGTTCACGCTCGCGAAGCTAAACAAAAAAACCGCGAAACCAAAAGAATTCGCGATGCCGATCAAGGGCTTGATCCCCGGCATGGCGCTGCATTTCGCGGGCTGTTGTCACCCGATTCCCGGCGACCGGATTGTGGGGATTGTGACGACTGGTAAAGGCATCACGGTCCATACCATGGATTGCGCGACGCTGGAGAATTTCTCTGACTCGCCCGAACGCTGGATCGATATTGCGTGGGATCAGCAGGGGCAGGATGAGCACCATGTCGGGCGGATTCGCGCCAATGTGAGCCACGAGACCGCGGCGCTTGCCAGCATCGCCAATGTGATCGCCAAGGAAATGGGCAATATTTCTAACCTCAAAATTACTAACCGTTCTCCCGATTTCTTCGAGCTGATCATCGACATCGAAGTACAGAATTCGCGGCACCTAAATCTGATTATTGCGGCACTGCGTTCCAAAGATGTCGTGCAAAGCGTGGATCGGGTATAACCCTTACCGGCTGGTGATCGTACGCTCCAACGTCGCAAAGGCGATGGCATGCGCGACTTCATCGCTCATCGACAAATGCAGGCGGTATTCGCCCGGCCCATGTTGCGCGTAGAGGCGGTGGCTGACGCGGTCGCCGATCATCAGAAAGGGCTGGCCGCTGGGAAGGTATTCCACCTGCAGATCCTGCCAGCTTATGCCGCTGGGGCGTGGCAGGCTAAGCGCTTTGTACCCAGCCTCTTTCGCCGCCCAATATTTGGCATATCGCAATAGCGGATCTTTTTTATACTCGGCATAACTACGCTCTTTTTCCGAATAGACGCGGTGCAAAAACCGCGCGCCATGCGAATCGATAGCCGAACGAATCCGCGCGACAGCAACGATATCGCAGCCGATACCGACGATCATGTCAGCGCCTTACGCATTTCGGCAATTACGTCAGCCAGACCACTGAACAAAGCCTCGCCCATCAAAAAGTGGCCGATATTGACTTCTGCGAGGTGCGGCAAGGCAGCTATATCGCGCGCGGTTACATAATCCAACCCATGCCCGGCATGCACTTCCAACCCCAACTGATGCGCCTGTTCCGCCGCAATCATCAGCTGCTCTAATAAGGGAGGCCGTTCGTTTGCAAGCACCTCACAATAGGTCCCCGTATGTAATTCCACAATGTCACCACCCACGGCTTTAGCCGCTGCTAGCTGCTCTTCTACTGGGTCAACAAAAAGTGAGATACGCGCACCGCAGGTTTTAAGGCGGGATATATATTCTTTTAGGCGCGCTTGCTGCCCCGCAACATCCAGCCCACCTTCGGTGGTCAGTTCTTCGCGTTTTTCAGGCACCAGACAACAGGCATGCGGTTTGATTTCCTGTGCGATGCTGAGCATCTCATCCGTCGCGGCCATTTCAAAATTTAGCGGTAATCCATTCCATGCACGAATCGCCCGCACATCCGCATCGCGGATATGCCGCCGGTCTTCCCGTAAATGCAACGTGATGCCATCTGCCCCGGCGCGTTTAACCAGCTCCGCCGCGCGCGAAGGATCGGGATGCACACCACCGCGCGCATTGCGCAGGGTCGCCACGTGATCAAGATTTACGCCAAGTCGAATCATAGCAATACTGTACTGCGTCATTATTTGAATTGCGAAGCAATTCTAGGTAGACGACGGATGCTATTTCTTCTTACCATCCCCGAACGGATTGAACATGGCTTCCATGGTTTTAGAGAAAATATCCAGATTTTGCTGCGTTAAATCTTCAAACGCTTTCATCGGATTGGTTTTTGACCCCATGCCCATCATTTCGCGCATTTGCTCTTGGTTTTTCATGAACGCCTGCATGGAAGATTCCAGATAATGGGGCACGAAATCTTTGATCCCATCATCATAGAAACCAATCAGGCTGCGCAGGAAACTGATTGGCAGCATGTTCGCGCCGCGCGCTTCTTGCTCGAATATAATTTGGGTTAGAACTGACTTGGTCAAATCTTCACCGCTCTTCGCGTCAACCACTACAAATTCCGAGCCTTCTTTGACCAGATCGCACAGGTCGTCCAGTGTCACATAGGTGCTCGTTTGCGTATTGTATAAGCGGCGGTTGGCGTATTTCTTGATCATCACCGGTTCGTCCGGATGTTTACGTTCGCGAGCCATGTTTCTCCCTTTCGTTTCCCGCTTATGGATGACGGGTGTAAATTTGTTTTATTTCTCAATGAATGCGTTAATCTCGCTAGCATGCTAACCCTCGGACTGCAAGCAGGTTTATGATTCATGGCGCGCAACGATTACCAGAAGATGGCGAACGCTTTCCTCGATCTATGGCAGGAACAAATTACTCGCGCGCTCAACGATTCACAATTTTACGATGCGATGCTGGCGCAGATGCAGCAACCATTCGACATGGGGCGCGGCCATGAATCTGCACCCGAACCATCTGTCGCTGGCGATGCTGAACTGGATGCAGTCTATGAGCGCCTGGCAGATTGCGAAGCACGTATCGTCCAACTCGAACGGCAGCTTGCTAGACAGACTCAGCCCCCTCGCCAACCATCAGCTAAAAAGCAACCCGCAAAGAAAAAACCCGCGGCAAAAAAACCGCAACCCGCGCCCGTCAGCGCAAGCCGCAAACCACGCAAGCGCGCCATCCGTAAATCCGACTGACGTATTTCGCGATCCTGAATTTCTTCGCATTCTGCAACGCGAAGCAGAACTGCGCACGCATAGCGCGCTGGATGGGTTAAAACACTATCAGGCAATCGACCGCGAACATGAACCCAGTTATTGCCGAACGCTATGGCGGCGTGGCACCACGGAATTAAATGACTATGGAGCCGATTTGCCGAAAACGGCCCCATGCCTGTTGCTGGTACCCTCATTGATCAACCGCGCGCATATTTTCGATTTATATGCCGAGGTCAGTGTGGTTTCGACATTGGTGTCACTCGGGGTGCGCCCGCTGGTGCTGGACTGGAATGAGCCGGGTTTACAGGAGCGCCGCTTCGATTGCGCGGATTATGTGACATACCGCGTGACCGAAGCGTTATCGCAAGCGCAACGCCTCTATGATTCGGTGCATTTATTGGGCTATTGCATGGGCGGCATTTTGGCGCAGGCAGCGGCGCAAACCGCATGGACCAAGCCGA
>DDZS01000051.1 GCA_002346425.1 Alphaproteobacteria bacterium UBA3002 | reverse complement strand
TCGGGTTTATTGCCGGCATACCAGCTCGCCAACCCCACACCGGCGATGCTCATCACCAAAAACGTGCCGAGTTGGTCGAGTAGCACCGCCGTTGGCAAGCCTTCCGGCCCGGTGAGTGCTTCGATCAAGGGAAAGCCGACGAAAGAAGTATTACCCAGCCCGGCGCACAAGGTCAGGCAGGCGATGGTATGCGGATGCCAGCGCCGCCAGCGCCCGATAACGAGCATCAGTCCCCATGCCCCGAAGAACAATAGCCACGGCAAGGTGACCGGCGCGAGGAGTTGCGCCGTGTTGAAAGCGGCAAAATCCATCGCATGCACGTAATGGATAATCACCGCAGGCAGCGAGACGCAAATCACGAATTTATTGAGCACCAGCGCCCCGTGCTCCGGAATCGCCCGGCTACGGCGCAAGGCAATGCCGAGCACCAGACAGACAATGACGAGGACGAGTTTATCCATCGGCCATGCGCAACAACGCCTCCAGGGTTGCGTCACACTCCGCGTCCCATTGACCAGTTAAATAGTCACGGCGGAAATGCCGCTGAAACGCCATAATCGCCGCAGGTAGATGGGAGATGTCATAGCCATAGTCCGCGAGTTTTTCGGCAAACTGCCCTGGAACCGATGCTCCCCCCAAAGCGACGATTGTGGGTATGCCTAGTCCTTGTGGGGCGAGTATAGGAGGGACCGGCCACACCCCTACCCCGTGTTCAGCCAGCCATGGCCAGTCGAACAACTCACCGGGGTCTTCCTTGCGCGTCGGGGCGACATCGCTATGGCCGACCACATGGCGCGGGGGAATCGGGTGCCGCGAGAGCACTGATTTACTAACCGCCAGCACAGCTTGCATTTGCTCTTCCGGGAAGGGGCGATAACCATGTTCATGCCCGGGATTGACTATTTCGATTCCGATGGAGCGCGCGTTAATATTACTATGGCCGCGCCAATTCGCCACGCCCGCATGCCACGCGCGTTCCGCCTCATCGACTAGTTGGAACACCGTGCCGTCTTCTTCGATCAGGTAATGCGCAGAGACCTTGGCTTCTGCGTCGCATAAGCGCTCCAGCGCCGCCGGGCCACTCACCATGCCGGTATAATGCAAGACCAGCATGTCCACCTGCTGGCCCTCGCGGCTATCGAAATTCGGCGATATGGTTGTCATCGGCTTGTCACGTTCCTGTCATTAAAGTGTCATAGTGGTTGTCTACTGTCCGCTCTGGCCTCAGGCAACCGGAAAACGAAAGAGAGTAAGGGAATGGACGGATCGGATTTCAAACCGCGCACCACCGTAATACCGGCGGGTAAAAGCTTTAAACTAACGCCGGACGTGCGTCAGGAAGCGTTGCTGTTGCTGGATTGCATGCAAGAAGGTGAAGCCTTTTTTGGCAAGCGGAGTGATGATGGACAATTGGTGCAAGTGATGCGCTTGCCAACCTATCCTGGTAATGACGAGACAAGCGTGAAAGCGCTGGAATTGCTGTGCAACATTCTTGAATGCAATGGGTTGGCTAAAGCCAGCGAGCTACGAGGCATCGATCTTATCCTGCAGGATGACACCATGATTACGTTTGATCATTTGCCCGATGCGCAGCGCTTGTTACAAAGCATCCGCGAAATGCATGGGCTGTTGCATACCGAAATCGAAACCCGCAATCTGGGTGGCCACGCCGTCAACTAGCCTTTGACCGGACGCGCCAGTCTCGGGCGACGCACAGTGATGATAGCTACGCCGATAATGGTTAGCGCCGCGCCAATGACCGTCCGCCAGGTGAATGTTTCGTCGAAAAACAGCATGCCCGATGTGAAGCCGCCGACCGGCACCAGTAAGGCGAATGGCGTGACCTGCGTAACGCTATAGCGCGACATCAGCCAATACCACACGCCATAGCCGACAATGGTCGACATCAGAACAGTATAGGCCAACCCGCCCCACACGCTCCATCCCGCAGTTTGCAGCAAGGCGATTTGATTCTCTTCCAATATCAGGGACACGCCGAGCGTGACGGGCAGTGAATAAAGCCCCGTCCAAAACAGCATCGGCATAATAGATACCGACGGCACGCGCTTCATATAGACATTCGATCCGCCCCATGCCGCCGCGCCACCGATGGCGAGCAGGAAGGCGAACTCATTATTGCCGACCTCCGGCGTGCCCGCGATGACCAGAATGCCGCTAAACGCAATCGCCATTCCTAGCGTGCGCCAGGGGCCGAGTTTGTCATTAAGAAAGAGCGCACTCAGCACGCAACTGATCGGCGCGCCGAGTTGCACCGCAATCACCGTCGTCGCAATCGGCAGTCCCAGCCATAAGGCGGAGAACACCAGCGTGAAGTGCAACCCAATGATCAAAAGCGAGAGAAAAAAGATCTGCTTATGGCTTAAGGCAATTTTACGCGCGAATGGCGCGAGGCACGCCACCACCAGCACATACCGCAGAAAGATCACGAAGAAAGGCGGCAGATGCAGCAAAATAAATTTCGACGCAGCAAAATTGATCCCCCACAGCAGCGCGACCAAAATCGCCAGCAACATCGCATAAATCGGCATGCATTATGAGTTACGGGTTATGGGTGTGGCGCGCAAGTGAGAAAAAGGGGCGCCGTCCCCGTTGGAGGGGACGGCGCATAAGGCGCCTCAAGCGGCATATTCTTCCAGCTCTTCGGCGATCTCATCGAGCTCGGCGTTGATCTCTTCGAGAAGAGTGGTCAGGCCGCGGGTTGAGGCATAGGAAAGGATCCCTGCCATCACGCGCAAAGGATTGCCCGCGGATTCGCACAGCGCGTCCAGCGTGGGAGCATCTCCTCCCGAACGTCCGAACCCGTTAAGGAAGCCTTCGGCTCCCTCTTTGAGCTGTTGCAGTTGAGCCTGCTTGCGTTCAAGCAGGTCTTTGCGTGTCGGCCCATCATTCATCATGGGCTGTCTCCTCTGTTGGCTGCATTTCAGCAGCGTCACCAGCCGTGCTTACACACGGCAAAACGAAACAAGGGTTTCGTAGAATAGGCTTTGTATAGGCGAGATAGATGTCAGTTTAATGACGGATGCGCCTTTTTCGTCATTGCGAGCGACGCGAAGCAACAATGACAGAAACCCGGAAGATGTGGGCGCAAACCGAAAATTGCGTTGGATACCGGCCTTCGCCGGTATGATGATTACACACTATCATTACGAAGAAACGCGAACACCACGTATGCGTCAGCCATGAGCCGCCGAGAGGCGCAGGCGGAGCGTTTGCCAGTAGGCAAACCGAAGCCAACTAGCGCAGGCGAAGCCGGAGCGAAAAAATCCTAAAAAAAAGGGGCGGAACAGATCCAACCCCACAAGTCGCTCGGCAAGCAACTGGTCTATGGCTCGCAGGCGTTTCCGCGCTGAGCCACAATACCGGTATCTCGTATCTATATGTTGTGTTCTTCGCTCCCTGTTCGTGCGTTTGCCTTGCTTCTGTGAATACTATATATAGTTTGAGCGGCATGGCTTCAACCACATTTTGTGTTACTCACATGGCTTTTCCACAAGATATTTTAACTGATGCGCATATGCAACAGACGGCATGCCATATCTGGTGCTGGTCACGAAAAACGATATTTAGTATTAGGCTGTGTGATTTTAGCTGTGACGGCTGAAACCTGTTTCTGTGGCGCGGCTTCCCCTATATACTCTTAGGATGGCTTTGTTTCGCAAATCTCCCCCTAACGATTCATACCTCCCGCCGGATGTCGATCTGGATGAGTTACTACGCGGCTATGAAGATGCGATTGCGGCGCTGGTCGAGGCGGTATTGGCCGGACAAGGCAATGTCGATATCTTGCTCGCCGAACTGGTCGAAGGCGCGCAAAGCCAGCAACGCATCGCCATCGTCGAAAAACTGCGCGCCATGGTGCGCGAGCGCAGTCAGGAGAAAGCTGAGGCGCTGGATCAGGTAATGCAAAAGCAAAAATTGCTCGAGCATCATCAAAAAGCGGCACTGATGGAACGCTGGCTGGCCTATTTCATGAGTCAGGAGACCTTACGCAAAATCCGTGAATCGCTGATGGTGAATCCCAGCATGAAGAAAGAGGTCGAACAGGTCGGACAAGAACTCGCGCGTAAGGGGGTGTTGCAACAGCTGGAAACTACCACTCGCGGCGACCTTGGCCAGCTATCGCAAAATGTCGGCACCTCGAAAGGACCGGATAAGGGGCAAGGCCGGGGCCAATAATCCCCTAATCTTCACAGAACCGTCACACACAATCTCACTTCGGCGCGTATACTTATACTATGGCTGAAAAATTATACGTCGCGGAAGACCGCTCGCCCTCATTATGGAATAGCTTTATGGCCACGGGCGCCAAAGTGGGCTTGCTCGCTTCCGGTGCTTTGTTGGCTACCGCTGCGGTTGCGACGGGTGGCTTTGCCACTGTCGCGGCCTCTCCCTTGGTCATTGGCGGAATCGGACTGACGACCGGCCTACTCGTCGGCAGCTCGACGGTCTATGGTGGTTCACGCGGCCGACGCTATATTGAACAATGCAAACAAGAAGGCCGCCCGGTCTATGCCCCAACCATGTTAAATGATGGGTTATTGCACGGGCTGCTCAATGGCGGCATTTTAACCGCAGCGGCAGTCGCCATCGCGGCAGTCACATTTCCGGCGAGTATCCCGCTTGCGACCGGTATCGCCTTCGCAATCGGCGCGACCGCCACCGTGGGCCTTGGCTATTATCAGGGCGAACAGCATTTACAGGTGATGGCGAAAGACTATTACACTGCCATCTCAGCGCAGGAGCAAAAAGATCAGTCACGCGGGATATTTGGTAAAACCAAAGATATGGTATTCGGCAAATCGGCAAACGACCGCGTCACCAGCAAAGATATGGAGACAATATCCAACAAGCTGGAAGCGCGCAAAACCGCGCATGTCGACCAGTTGGCGCAGGATGAACCCAGCGTTGCCCACAGCCGTTAGGCCATTTCCTAAAAACTCTCTAAAATACTATCTATCATTAACGTTTGTTAAACCTTTTGCCTGTATTGTAACAAAATAAGCAATAAGACATGCATCGCGCCGTTAGAGTGTGAGCAGGGAGGCAAGCAATATGGCAGGGGGAGCATTCGCCGCCGATTACACCATGCGCGCAAATAGCAGCGCGAACTTCGCCGCGGAGGTTAATCCCTCCGTGGCAAAACTTCCTTCAATCGTTTCGGAGTTTTTTCAGGATTATAATCGTGAGCATGCCGCACCCATGATGGCAGAAAGCGTGCAGATTCAAGGCATGTCCGCTAATTTGCTGCCCGATGGCATGGCGGCGGCATTGGAACAGGCTGGGAATATGGACAAATATGCTATGGCCGATGTTGCCGAGCATGGCTCTGAAATGGGCACCAATCGCGGCGGATCGGAGCACGTTCGCAGCTAAATAATCCTGTTATTGCCTGAATCGCGAGAGCGAATTCAGGGAATGACGAAACACTTCTGCTTGCCACCCTTATCCCCCCTCTCTATGCTGCCGCGCATGGCAGAACCGGCACAGCGTTACGCATTTCCCGATGAGGTGATCCAGTCGCAAGGACTGACGATCGACGAATATCAAAAAGTGATGAGCATTCTGGGGCGTGAGCCGAATGCGCTAGAGCTTGGGATTTTCGGCGTGATGTGGTCGGAACATTGCAGCTATAAAACCACCAAAATTCACCTGAAAAAATTGCCGACCACCGGCAAACAGGTCATTTGCGGCCCGGGCGAGAA
>DDZS01000007.1 GCA_002346425.1 Alphaproteobacteria bacterium UBA3002 | reverse complement strand
CCACACTACGCTGGAATTCGAAGCGGCGGGCGTGAGCGTTTGCACGATATAGCCGCAAAACGGCGTTCGATCCACGCGTCAATCGACACACGCCCCGCCCCAAAAATTGCTAACCAAGTGAAAAGCGCAAAATAGAGCATTTCTTCTAACCCCAATAAATCGGAGAGGCTTGCAATATCGTCAGCTTGTGCCGCTAATGTAGCCACGATCATAATGACGGCAAGGCCACCAGCACTGACGCGCGTCATAAGCCCCAGAATTAACAATGCCCCACCAACAAACTCCCAGCCAGAAACAAGCGGGGTCAGGATTTCTGGCGCAGGAATACCTAAACTGCCAAAATACTGGGTAACGCGATCCAGATGCTGCAATTTTCCCCAACCGGTTAGCATAAACACATAGCCAACAACGATTCGTGCCAGTAAAGGGCCTGCCCATAGCAGCTGATTGCCTATGTGTTTGGGCCATAAAATGAGTATGTAAATTAGGCGCATTGCATGTTCCTTTCCAAAGATTGGGCCTGAGGTAAATGGGTGTGAGATAGCAGCCGGTGCTGCATCCAACGTTGTAAATAATGGTGTAACAACGCAGCGACATCCTCGTTTTCTGCAAGCATGTCGGTATGCGCTAAATCAATAGCTTGCGAGAGGGTTTTCTCTTTCTGCAATGCGATGAGCAATCGCGCTTCACCCCTAGAAAGCGGCAACCGCCAAACGGCATCATCGTCACGAAAAACAGCTAGCCATAGCGGGGTCGCCTCGCATCTGGGCTGCGACTTCTGATGCACCACGGCATCGTAATAGGCATGTATATTATGCGCAAATCGCATAATGCGTAACGCCGCGCGCGGGAGATATTGTGACTCCATTACCGATTCGGCATTGAGGGTTTGTAAAGCTTCTGGCTGAAGCGCGGGGGTTTCGGGTGCATCAGCAATATGAGCAATACAGGTTTCCAGCTCTAGCAAGTCGCGCGCAAATCCATCGTTTAATTTTTCCAGCGCATAGGCGTGAAACACATCACGGTAGCGGGCAATATTGTAATGCTGAGCCGGAACCTCAGCGATGCACTGATCCAGTAAATGTAAAAATGCGTCCCCTAAATACTGGTGCGTGATAGGGTAATCTTCTGCAATAACTGCCTGAAGACGTGCGCGATACGCGTGGTGATAAATGCCTATTTGTGCGTCCGCCGACAGATGGGGTTTTGGCCGCACCCACGTCAGTGTAGCATTATTGAGTGTAGGTGCGCTTATAGCATCCTGAAGTTTTATCTGCTGATCACTTAACCGAGTGTTGTTTGGGACTGGAATCGGACTGTTTGTCCAATTCGGCAATGCATCTATCGTTGGTAGCGTTTCTGGCGCTTTTGCTTTCTCCAACTCCGTTAATAACACTGGAAATTCTGGGATACGGTCATCCCATTCGATCATCGTATTAATCGGAGTTTTGCTTCGTTCAAGTATATTGCGATAGAGCTGCCAGACCTCTTCCGTCACATGATCATCATGCGTGTCTATGATATGCGAACCGTTATTGCGATGCCCCGCTAAATGTATTTGCACGACGCGATCCAGAGGCAACCGGTCAATATAATCTTCCAGATTCAAGCGGTGATTAAAACAGGTAACGTAAACGTTATTTACATCCAAGAGCAGGCCACAGCCAGACGCCCGCACCATTTCAGCAATGAAATCGGCTTCATGCATTTCGGAATCGGCAAATTCTAAATATGTAGAGGGATTCTCTAACGCAATGGGCTGACCAAGAAAGGTCTGCACCTGATCGATACGATCAATAATATGGCTTAAAGCCTCCTGCGTATAAGGAACGGGTAATAGGTCATGCACATTTCGATGAGCCACACCGGTCCAGCACAAATGATCAGAAATCCAGGCTGGTTCAATAGCGCGGATGAGCTGTTTTAAGTCCCGTAGATACCCAGAATTCAGTGGGTCGGTCGTCCCGATGGATAGCGAGACGCCATGCATCACAATAGGATAATGCGCACGGATTTTATCGAGATTGCGCCGTGGCCTTCCATCGGTATCCATAAAGTTTTCGGAGATTATTTCGAACCAATCCACATCTGGTTTTTCATTCAAAATATATGGGTAATGTACGGGGCAAAGACCGAGTCCGTATCCTAAATAGGGAAAGGGAGATGACATGAGCGCGTCCTTTGTAAGGGAAGGGTAGAAGGCGAACCTTCTACCCTCGTTGCAGAATAACTATTCTTTGCCTTCGCAACCGCTATGGCCTTTACATGAGCTCTTATCTTTATCTTTACCTTCGCAGCCGCTATGGCCTTTGCATGAACTTTTTTCATCCGCTGCAATATGCGATGGGGCGGCGTTGAACGCGTTGACAGATTGGGCAATGGCGCCCGAGCCGACTAAACCTGCTAGAGCTGCGAGAGCAATCGTTTTTGAATGATTCATGGTATTCTCCTTATCAATGTTACATTTCATATTCCGGTCTTTCCGGTAGCAGCGCACACTTGGTCACGTTGCTATGTCTATGAATTCGAGATGAGGGGAAAAGGAGTTACATAAAAAAACAAAAAAATTTATTCTATTACCATTTCAATAGCTTATTTCCAATCAAGGCGCCGAATGCTGCAAAAATAAGGGTGGGTAGATAATGCCATGTCACAAAATGCGGGATAGAATTGGCATATTCCTCCAGTCGCATGACCAGGCAAGCCATGCCAGTTGCGGCCAACGTGGCATAAGCGCCCGCGCGTGATGGCGTGATACTCGCCCCGCGTTGCATAAACCAAAATAAAGCTAAGGATGAAGGCACCGCCATAATGGCAATGCAAATGGTACATTCGTAAGTATGCGGCGAGAAGGTGATATCGCCCATGCTCGGCAACGGAACCGTTACCCATTGCCATGCCATCAAACCGGCAATCGCGACAAATAATAGAAATGGAATCGGCAATAGAGAGCGATGACGATAATAGTCTGGATACATGCTGATTAACGCTGCAAACACGCTACTGATGCTTAGCGCCAGCAATAACCCGCATTCGAGAATGTAGAGCGGGTTGGTTAATTGCAGGGCCAGATCGTCCCGCAAACCTAAGTAGCATTGTGCCACTAGCCCAAAGGAAAACAAGCACACGCAGATTATGCTGGCATAATAAAATGGTGATTTTAACGGACGGCGTGGACCGTTCTGGCTAAGTTGCGATATAAGATCAGTCGTTTCCATAGCGTAATGTCTTTCGTAATTTCTGAGCCGCACGTCGCGCAGCAACCTTAACCGCCGATACCTGCATATTCAGCCGTTCCCCCGTTTCCTTGGCGGTATAGCCTTCGACATACATCATCGTCAAAATCTGTTTCTCCCGTTCCGGTACCGAATATAGTATCTCTTCTAGGGATTCGTGTGTGGAGGGCAGTTCGGTTACATCTGTGATCTGCAAATCTTCGATATCGATCATTTCATGCCGTGCCGAAGCGTAGTGTTTGCGTAGATAATCATTGATACGATACTGCGCAATCGCTGCAATCCACGGCAAAATAGGGCGTTCACCATCATATGTGTGTCGTGCCTTGTGCAGCGAAATCAAAATTTCCTGAATGACATCTTCCCGGTCTTCGCCCTTTAATGCGCGCGAAACCATACGGCGTAAAATGCGCGTGATATCATGCAAAAATTGCTCATATGCCTGCGCATTACCGGCCATGCCGTCCTGAAACAAACACTGCAGATGATAGTATTTTTTTTCGGTATCAGATGCAGCGCGCATGCTTCAGATCTAGGCAAGACTTGGGTTAAACACAAACAGATAATAAGTCTGGCCATTAAAAATTACTTGTATCCATGAAGGAAGCTTAGCATAACACATGCGGATTGGAAAAAGGGCGGGACTATGAGTTGCTTAGTAGAAAAATTGAGTTACTACGTTGATCTATCGGCGCGGGAAGATGCATTATTGCGCCAAATGGAAGAGGCGGTCGAAGCCTATAAAAAACGCGAAATCATTTTAAAGCCGGGTGAAGCGAGCGACCATGTCTACGTGGTGCGTAAAGGCTGGGTGGTGAATTATACCGAGTTGCCAAGCGGCGGACGTTTGATTTTAAATATTCATATGCCGGGCGATTTGATTGGGGGAAGTACGCTTCCATTTAAGCAAAGTGTATGCGGGTTGATGGCGGCCAGCGCGACGGAACTTTGCCCTTTCCCGAAAGCGGGGGTTAAGGAAGTGTTACGCGAATCGGCCAAATTATCGGCGTTGCTTTTTGCGATGGCGATGCAGGAAAATGTTGTGTTGATTGATCGGATGAAAGCCATCGGACGGATGGAAGGGCCGGATCGCTTGCTCTTACTGCTATTACAGCTCTGGGCGCGGTTAAAAGTGACGGATCGGCATATGATCAATGACTTTGATTTGCCGCTGTCGCAGGAGATTATTGCCGATGCATTGGGCATCACCACCGTTTACACCAACAAAATGCTTAAACAGCTGCAAGAAGACATGCTAATCATGCGCAAAGATAAGCGGATCACATTATTGCGCATTGATGAGATGAAAGAACGCTGCGGGTTTGAAGACCGGTATTACGAGCTGGATACGAGCTGGTATCCACAACCGGACTAACTTCCATTAAACTAGTTTACGCTTTGGTGCTTTTTCTGCCAATTCGTTGAATTTTCAGTTGAAAAACATCCCTCTTTATCCGAGGCTGCGCGGGTAATCGCAACGAAAGCGAGCCGTATGACGCAGCTTACATCACCGCAAGGTGTTGCAATCCTCATTGTCGAAGACCATCCGGGGAATGCATCTTATATGAATATTATGCTGTCTTCGCTTGGCCATAAGCCCAAAGTGGTGGCCAATGGTAGCCAGGCGCTTGCCGCAGTGACGGGCGATACCTATGCATTGGTGTTGCTGGATGAACGTTTACCCGATCAAATGGGGACGGAATTATGTCCGGCTCTTAAACAAGCAGGGGTTACTTGCCCCATTGTTGGGATGGCTTCAGAAGTGAATACAGCCTTGCGTCAGGCTAGCTTAGCGGCTGGTATGATCGAATTGCATGATAAGAATTTCAGTATCGATGAAATGAAGCAATTAATCGAGGAATATTGCGCTTAAGCCGTCACGCGTTGCGTGCGGTTCGATAATAAACTACCAATAATCATCCCAATAATTGCCATGATCAAACCGATCAGTTGTGGCGGCACGATGAGCAGGGGAAGCTCCTTAGCAGTAAGTCCCAAGTTAATCGCTTCGAAGGATGCCCAGCTGGTGACGCCAAGAATGATCGAAAGCAACGCGCCCTGATTGGTCGCGCGTGACCAGTATACACCGAATACTAAGGGGACAAATGCCCCGCATAAGGTCACAAGATAGGCATTTTCAACCATTTCAAAAATGGTCAGCCCTGCGGTAGAGCTGAGATATCCGTAGGCAAGCACGATCAGGCCAAAAGCGAAAACGCACAGACGCAAGGTCAGCAGTAAACCGCGGTCGCTAAGATTCAGCGGGTCTTTCAGAATATTTTCCGCAATGATCGCCGATGGCGCAAGTAACGTACCCGATGCGGTCGACATGATCGCTGAAAGCAGCGCGCCGAAAAATAGAATCTGAATCACGAGCGGTACTTCGGCCAGAATATATTCAGGCAAAATACGCTGCGTGTCGCCACCATCGACCATATGTTGCGCTAATAGTGACGGGTCGACCATGATGGCGGCGTATGTGATGAACACGGGTATGAAGCAAAAAATGATATAGAAACTGCCGCCGATCACCGTACCGCGTACGGCGGTTTTCTCGTCCTTGGCAGACATCACGCGCTGGAAGACATCCTGTTGCGGTATCGAACCGAGCGCGAGGGTGATAAAGCCGCCGATAAAGGCGAGAATCGCTTCCAAACTCAATTCGGGCCAGAAGTCAAATTTGTTGGCATCGCTGGCATGTTGGATCACGGCAGTTGCCCCACCGTCGACTTGTCCCGATACGATGAACGCCACAGCGACGAGGCCGCAAAGGATCAATAACATCTGGATAAAATCCATGATCGCAACGGAGACCATCCCGCCGAATAATGTGTAGAGCATTACTGCACCGATGCCGATGACCATGCCCCATTCGGTGCCAATCATACCGCCGGTCACGAGATCGATGACCAATCCCAATGCGACGACTTGTGCGGCCACCCAGCCGAGATAGCTGATGCATATCGCCATCGAAACCAAAAGCTCCACCGTCCGGCCATAGCGCTGACGATAGAAGTCGCCAATCGTCATCAACTGCATGCGGTAAAGGCGCGCGGCGAAAAACATGCCGACGAATACCAAGCATAAACCTGCGCCGAAGGGGTCAGCGACGACACCGCCTAAGCCTTCATCGATAAAGGTGGCAGGGATACCAAGCACCGCTTCCGACCCGAACCAGGTTGCGAAGACAGTCGCAATCGTCACGTAAATAGGAAGCGAACGTCCGGCGAGTACAAAGTCGGTGGAGCTGTGCACCCGTCGTGCTGCATAAAGACCAATCCCGATGGAAAGTGCCAGATACAGCAGGATGCACAGCGCCAGCGTACTCATAACTTAGGCGATCACCGCCTTATGTACCGCGCCAAAGCCGTTAAAGTTGGTGCGGGACACTTCGCCGTAGGCGCCGAGCTTATCGAGTGCAATCCAATCTCCGGCTTGCACATCGGTGGGTAACATATATGGCCCGCGCATCATATCGACCGAATCGCAGGTGGGGCCTGCAAGACGGAACGGCTCAAGCGTCTCGGTGCCGAGGCGGTTGGCTTCGCGACGAATCAGGCGTGCGGGATAGGGCAACCCAATTGCGCCTCCCGCTTCGAACAATCCACCATAGGTGCCGTCATTGATATAGAGCAAATCGCCTTTGCGGCCCTCGACACGCACCACGAGTGAGCCCGCATCCGCTACCAGTCCACGACCAGCTTCGCACAGAATCTCGAATTTCTCGCAATCATGTGCCTGCAATGCTTCGCGGATCACTTGCATATAGGTTTCAACCGGCAATGGCGGGTTTTGCTCATCCAGCGTGGTTGGGAACCCGCCGCCGATATCCAGCGTTTTAACATCGACCTCAGCCGCTTTAATGACACCCGCTGCGTAAGCGATGGCATTGGCATAGACGGAAACATCGGTGCACTGCGTGCCAACATGGAAGCTGACACCCAGATGCGCGGCATGTTGCGCGGTACGGCGCAGCAAAGCCTCGGCATGTTCTGGACGTGCGCCGAATTTGGTTGAGAAATCGGTCGCAACATTGCCTTTGGGTACAGCGATGCGCACATATAATTCCAGATCGTTGGCATCGTCGGTTGCACGCAGGATTTTTTCCAATTCATCCATCGTGTCGAGCACGAAACGGCGCACACCATATTGGTCATAGGCCTGGGTGATGGCTTCCGGTGCTTTGATCGGATGCATGAAATAGAGCGGCGCGCCCGGGAACAGCGTATGAATCAGATTGATTTCATACAGCGAGGCCACGTCGAAACGGCGAACGCCCTGCGCATACATCGCGCGCAGGAAAATCGGATCCGGGTTACATTTCACCGCATACATTACATCGCCCGGGAAAGCGCGGACGAAACGACGCGCGGTTTGCGCCATCACATGCGTGTTCAACACACTCATTGGAATGGCTGGTGCCATTGCGCGGACTAATTCGTCACGCAGACCGAAATGCAGGTGCGAGTCTTGCAGGGTAAAATGTAATTTTTGGGGGGCAAAAACATCTTCTACGCCGAAGCGAAAGGCTTCCGCGTCAGCAAATGAAGTAGCAAATTCAGGTTGACGAGCAACGCTAACGAACAGTGGAGATTCCATGGTCGACCTCATAATTTTGTGCGTCCAATAAGAACGCGGGGGTTACAATAGTAAGCATAACGCTATCCACAAATTTCCGTTTTTGTTTCCGCTTCTACAACGAAACGGGACGCAACGGAGGTTTACGAACCGCGGATCTCCTTGCTTACGTAACGCACCTGGGTCGATCTCTGGTAACTCCCTTATAGGATATTTTCCACGGCTTGAAAATAAAAAATATTAGTTAAGGTTCAAATAATTCACTTAGCCACCATATCTACCCGTATGGGTGCAATATTTATGGGCCCCTCAGCAATTCCTTATGGCCTATTTACGCCAACTGTCGCTTTTTAGGACCACATATTGAAGATTGCCTATAAGTAATAATTCAATCGATTGATTAAATCCCGTTCTTATGCTATCGCATCATTATGGCGCCTTCCGTATTAAGTGATGAAAATAAAGAAACACTGGCAAAAGACACGCGCCAGCGTTTGTTGGAAACCGCGATCTGGCTATTCGGAGAGCATGGCTATGCCAGCACCAGCACGCGCATGCTGGCCGATGCGGCGGAAGTTAATGTGTCCGCTATCCCTTATTATTTCGAAAGCAAGGAAGGGCTCTATCACGCCGCGATTGAGTATATTGTATCCGAAGTGAAGGGCGCATTGGACGAGGTGTTTAATTCTGCGGAAGCGGCGCTACAGAAAAAATTAAGTGCTAAACAAGCGCGCACACATTTAAAGGCGGTGCTGTGTCGCCTGGTGCAACTGTTTACGCAGTCGGGGCGCATGCAATGCTGGTCGGTGGTTATATTTAAAGAGCAGCTGCGCCCAAGCGATGGCTTCAATATTATCTATGACCGCCTGATTCAACCGCATCATCAGGTCATCGGTCGGTTGCTGGCCATTATCAGCGATGTCGAGCCAGATGCACCCTCTATTCAAATACAGGCGCATATGCTCATCGGGCAAGTGGTCAGCCTGCTATCGGGCCGCGCGTCTCTGCTGCGTCACATGGATGCGCATGAATGGAATGCTGACGACGCGCACCATATTGAAACCGTAGCGGTGCAAATGGTCGACATGTTGCGCCCCTTAAAACCATATTCTCCCGACCTTGAAGGATGCTGACGATGAATTACCAGACCAAACGTTCCAAGAAAGCCTGGATTATGCCAGCGATCATCGCAGTGGCCATCCTTGTGCTGATCTATTTTGCGTTTAGCGGTGGTGAAGAGGCGCCGCAGGATGGCGCGCCGGGAGCATCAGGCGCACCAGGAGCGGCAGGGGGGCAGCCGCCAGCTACTAAAGTGCAAGTGATGGAAGTGAAGGAAGAAACGCTGGCGATGAGCGAGAAAATTCCCGGCCGGGTGCTTGCATACCGCATTGCGGAAATTCGGCCGCAAGTCAGCGGCATTATTGCATCACGCATGTTCACCGAAGGCAGCTATGTTGAAAAGGGCCAGCAATTATTTCAGATCGAGCCGGACCGTTACGAAGCGGATTTAAAGATGGCGGAAGCCAGTGTGCAGAATGCACGGGCGGAACTCGCGCGGGTGCAGGCATTGGCATCGCGCTATCAAAAATTGATTAAAGCAAATGCCGTCAGCGAACAGGAATATGATGACGCACAGGCCGGGTTGCTGCAGGCGAAAGCCTCACTCGCCAGTGCAGAGGCGACCCGTGACACTGCGCGTATCAATGTGGAATATACCAAGGTATTGGCACCGATCAGTGGCTTTATCGGCCCGACCGATGTGACCGAAGGCGCGTTAGTGCAGCAGCAACAGGCGGAAGCGATGGCAACCATCCGGCAGCTCGATCCGGTCTATGTCGACCTGTCACAGCCGGGCAGCGATAGCCGCGAGCTTAAAGACCAGATTATTGCCAATCGCGGCGAAGGCGAAACGCGTTATCCGGTTTCGCTCTATAAACGCGATGATCAAAGTCTGTATGATCATGAAGGCTATATCGATGCGACCGAACAAGCGGTGGATGTCGAAACCGGTTCGATTCGTTTGCGCGCGGTCTTTCCGAATCCCGAAGTCACGTTATTGCCCGGCATGTTTGTGCAGGCTAGTATCGGGAAAATTGGCGAGAGCAAAGCAATCACGATTCCGCAACGCGCGGCCACTATCGCGCCCTCGGGTGAAAAATTCGTCTGGGTCATGGGCGAAGACAACAAAGCGCAAAAACGCTCTATCACCACAGGCCAATCGGTCGATCAGCAATGGGTGGTCACGGAAGGGTTGAAGCCGGGCGAAAAAGTGATCATCCGCGGCACGATGAATTTACAAGATGGCGCGCCGGTGGAAGTGATGAAAGATGACGAGAAGAAAGATTCTCCCAAAGCCTCCGATGCCGATGATGCGGAAAAAGGTAGCGAATAATGTTGCCTGCATTCTTTATTGAACGGCCAGTATTTGCCTGGGTCATTGCGATCGCGATTACGTTACTCGGCGCGCTTTCAATTTTCGAATTGCCGATTGCGCAATACCCCACCATCGCCGCGCCGAGCGTATCGATTCAAGCAAGTTATCCGGGTGCATCCGCCGAAGCGTTAGAAAACACGGTGACCCAGATTATCGAGCAGAATCTCACTGGTATTGATAATTTGCGTTATATCCAATCAACCAGTTCATCCTCTGGCGAAGCGGACATCAATTTGACGTTTGAGCCAGGGACTGACCCCGATATTGCGCAGGTGCAAACCCAGAATCAGGTGTCGAGCGCGGAAGCCTTGTTGCCGCAGCAAGTGCGCGAACAAGGCGTTACAGTGCGTAAGTCAGGAAATAGTTATGCATTGATTGTCGCCTTTTACGCCAAAGACAGCGATATGACGCGCGAGGACATTTCGGACTTTCTCGCATCCAATTTTGAAGAGCCACTGAGCCGGATCAGTGGGGTGGGGCGCGTGCGTACCTTTGGGCCGGAGCACGCCATGCGTATCTGGCTAAACCCCTCCCGACTTAATGAGTTTGAGCTGACGGTGGATGATGTGATCGCCGCCGTGCAAGAGCAGAATATACAACTTACCGCGGGCGAACTTGGAGGGACACCGGCAGTTGACGGCGCGCAGCTGAATGCGACAATCAAAGCGCAATCCTTACTGCAAACGCCCGAAGAATTTCGCTCCATCCTGCTGAAAGTATTGCCCGGTGGCGGCAATGTAACGGTAGGGGATGTCGCTCGCGTTGAAATTGGCTCCGAGTTTTACCGGATTATTGGTCGTTTAAACCGTTACCCTGCTTCCGGTATCGCGATTGAACTCTCAACAGATGCCAATGCGCTGAAAACCATTCAGGCGGTGAAAGACCGTATTAAAGACTTCGATTCGATCATCCCTGAAGGGGTAGAGATTGGCTATCCGATCGATGTGTCGCCTTTCATCGAAACCTCAATCTATAACGTGATCGAAACACTCATTATCGCGATTCTATTGGTGGTCGCGGTGATCTATATTTTCCTGCAATCCGCCCGCGCGACCTTTATTCCGGCGATTGCCATTCCCGTCGTTTTGTTTGGCACGTTCGGGGCGATGTATGCGGTAGGGTTTTCCATCAATGTATTGACGCTTTTCGCACTAGTGCTGGCGATCGGGATGCTGGTCGATGACGCGATCGTAGTTGTGGAAAATATTGAGCGGCAGCTTGAAGAAGACCCGGAGTTAGATCCCAAAGAAGCGGCTTTTAATGCCATGCGCGAAATCTCTGCCGCGCTGGTGGGGACGACAGTGGTCCTCTGGGCGGTATTTCTGCCGATGTCGCTCTTTGATGGCTCCGTGGGTGTAATCTATAAGCAGTTCGCCATAACCATTGCCGTAGCGATGGCATTATCGCTCTTGGTCGCGCTGACCTTGTCGCCTGCTTTGGGCGGCACCATTCTCAAAGGCGGCAAAGAGCTGCGCAGCAAAGGCTTCTTTGGCTGGTTTAATCGCAATTTTAAAGCGATGCAGGAGCGTTATACGAATTTTCTGGCGCGTATCATCGAGTATAAATGGTGGATGGGCGGGGTGTTCCTCGGTATTGTGTTGCTGACGGCATTTCTCTTCTGGCGCATCCCGACGGCTTTCTTGCCGGATGAAGATCAGGGCCGCATGTTTGCACTGATCGAAACCCCTGTAAGCGGAACGCTTGATACGACATTAGAGACGATCAGGAAAGTCGAGGACTATTTCCTGAAAGAAGATGAAGACGAACAGATGGTGGAAAGCATGTTTACCGCCGCCGGTTTTAGTTTCGTCGGCCAAGCGCAGAATGTCGGTATCGCTTTTTTAAATATGAAAGACTGGGAGCATCGCGGGTCGGATAATAGTGTGTTCGAAATTCAAAAACGCGCCATGGGGACCTTCTCACAATTTCTGGATGCGAAAGTTTACATGATTGTGCCGCCGCCGGTCAGCGAGTTAGGCAATGCGACGGGCTTTGAATTTCAGTTGGTCGATCGTGCGGGTCTGGGCCATCAGGCGCTGCTAGCCGCCGAAGGTCAGATGCTCGGCCTCGCCGCTCAAAACCCCACCTTGACCGGGGTGCGTCCGAACGGATTGCAAGACAACCCACAATATCAGCTTGATCTGGACCTGATGAAAGCGCGCGCCCTCGGCGTGCCAATTTCGACCCTCAACAATACGCTGAGCGTTGCTTGGGGCGGGCGCTACGTCAATGACTTTATCGAGGAAGAGCGCATTAAGCGCGTCTATGTGCAGGCCGATGCGCCTTATCGTATGCAGCCAGATGATATGGACTTGTGGTATGTGCGCAATGCTTCGGGAGGGATGGTGCCGATGACGGAACTGGCCCAAGGCGAATGGGAATATGGTTCCCCATCGCTGACGCGTTTTAACGGTCAATCGTCGCGGACGATTCAGGGGCAGGCTGCGCCGGGTGTCAGCTCGGGTGAAGCGCTGGAAAAAATACTAGAACTGGCAGATCAATTGCCCGATGGCATTGATGTCGAATGGACCGGGCTGTCCTATGAAGAAGTCGATGCCGGGGCTAAAGCGCCCATTCTCTATGCCATGGCTATGATCGCCGTGTTCCTAGCGCTTGCTGCATTGTATGAAAGCTGGTCGGTGCCGCTTGCGATTATTCTGATTGTCCCGCTCGGCGTATTCGGTGCCGCGGTCGCAGCGACCTTGGGCAGCGACTTGAACAATGATGTGTATTTTCAGGTGGGGCTGCTGATCACTATCGGGCTTGCGGCGAAAAACGCGATTCTGATTGTCGAATTTGCTAAAACGAATTTTGAAAGCGGTATGCGCGCTTATGACTCCGTTATGATCGCCGCGCAACAACGTTTGCGGCCGATTTTGATGACCTCACTGACATTTGCACTGGGCGTCTTGCCGTTAATTCTGGCATCCGGCCCCGGCTCAGGCGCGCAAAACGCCATTGGTGCGGGTGTGTTTGGCGGTCTGATCATGCTGACTATTTTCGTGATCTTTTATGCCCCATTTTTCTTTCTTTGGACCTACCGCATTTTGAAAAAGGAAGAAGTCAAATCACATCGCCCCACCAACGACCCGGACCAGCATGAAGGAGAGTCGCATGCGTAAATTATGGCTATTATGTTGCGTCAGTCTGGTCAGCGCCTGTGACTTAGCGCCGGATTTACAATTACCGGAATTCATCGCGCCGAAGCGTTTTCCGAATAGTCCGCCTTATGATGCCGCGCTGCTGCAGGAGGGCGATTTAAAGGATACGCCGCCGCCGCTGTCCCAATTTGCGTGGCAGACCTATTACCGCGATCCTACCTTGCAAACCTTGATTCGTCAGGGCTTGAGCGCCAACCGCAATCTGGCGCAAGCGGCACTCTCAATTGAGGAAGCGCGCGCGCTGTATGATATCGAAGAAGGCGCGCTTTTCCCGGATATCACTGCTGACGGGTCGTATCGCCGGGAAGATTATCCGGGTGCGGGCAGTTTTGGTGGCACCACCACGGGTGGCACCGGATTTAGTCAAGGCGGTGGACCCTCGGACACTTATCAAGCCGCGCTGGGTGTGACGGCTTACGAACTCGATTTATTTGGCCGCTTACGCAACCTGTCCGCCTCGGCATGGAATCAGTATCTGGCGACGAAAGCCGCTTATGATACGATTCGCCTCACGCTCATCTCCGATATCGCGCAGGCCTATATCACGTTGAAAAGCAACCAGGTGTTGTTGCGGCTCGCCGATTCCACCGTACAGGCGCAGAGTGATGCGTTGGATCTAATCCAACTGCGTGTCGATAACGGAATTGCGAATGAGTTGGAAGCACGGCAAGCGCAGATCCTCTACGAACAAGCACGGGTGGACCGGGTGATTCTGCAACGCTCCATCGCGCAAAATATCAACCAGCTGCGGCTCCTTCTCGGGACGCCCGAGGCCATGCCACCGTTTGATACCATCTATGATATGAATGCGTTTGATATTCTGGTGCCTCGCATTCCGATTGGGCTGCCTTCGACACTGTTGTTATCGCGCCCAGATATTCAACAGGCGGAGCATCAATTCAATGCAGCGAATGCGTCGGTCGGCGCTGCGCGAGCGGCCTTTTTCCCGCGCATCTCTTTAACCGCGGCAATAGGCTTCATTTCGCCGGAATTGGACGGCCTGTTTGACGATGACACCCGCTATTGGTCCTATGGTCCGAATATCTCGCAACCGATTTTCACCGGCGGTGAACTTTCCGGCAGTTTGGACGTAGCAAAGGTGCGTAAGAATCAGGCAGTGGTTAATTATGAGCAGCAAATCGAGAGGGCCTTCCGCGAAGTCTCCGATGCGCTCGCAGCGGTGAGCACCTATGATGAACAAATACAGACGCAACGCAGCTTAGTGGAAGCCACGTTGCGCGCCACGAATCTTAGCGAGCTACGCTACGAAGAAGGTGTCGATAATTATCTGGCCGTATTGGATGCGAGGCGAGAGTTGTATAATGCGCAGCAGAATCTGATTCGTCAGCAGGCAGAAGACATCGCGGCGCGCATCACACTATATCGCGCCGTGGGCGGGGGACGAGAAGCCACCGATACGCCCAAAGAAGCCATGGAGCCAATAGCCGATACGAAGGATATCCCTGAAACTGAAAACGCCCAAAAGCCCTAGGGTTTTGTTGCATCGCAATATTATTGTTGACTAATCAGTCAAATTAATTTAATGCTATGGTTAGGTAAACATGGCACGTACTAGCGATACAAAGCAAAAACTCATCGACGCGGCGAGCGATTTGATCTGGCGCAACAGTTATAATGCGGTTAGCGTAGAGGAAATCTGCACGCAAGCCGGGGTGAATAAAGGGAGTTTTTACCATTATTTCCCTTCAAAAGCGCATTTGGCGATGGCCAGCATGGATAGCGGCATGCAGGAAACGATTCAGTTTTACGATACGTTGTTTTCATGCACGCGCCCACCAATGGAGCGGCTGGAAGGCCTAATTGACCATATCGTGGTACAGCAAGAAGAGAAGTATCAGCAGCTTGGCCATGTCGGCGGTTGTCCCTTTGCGTTAGTGGGAACGGAATTAGCCGCGCAGGAAGATAGCATTGGCGCGCAAATTAACGACATTATTAGCCAAAAAGCGAAATATTACGAAGCTGCGCTACGCGATTTGGTGGAAGAAGGCCGATTGGCTGCGGATACCGATATTAAGGCGGCAAGTGGCCAGTTATGCGCCATTATTATCGGCCAGTTAATGATGGCCCGAATCCGCAATGATTTAACCGATTTAAAACCTCAGTTGCAGGCCGCCATTTATGGAGTGCTTGGTCTGAAACGCGAAGAGAAGGAGTTGACTGATCAGTCAAATAAAACCTATGCCTAAGACATCATTTTCACGTCGCCGCATGCCGGCATTTGTTATTGTCCTCGCCATTATCGCCGTTATCGGCGCCGGCATTTTAATGTTCGACTCGCCGGGAGATGCGGCGCCGACTGGTGATCAGCAAGCTCAGGCAATGCCCGTTGAAACCGTGGTGATTCGCCCCGAAACCGTGCAGATCTGGAAGCAGTTTTCCGGCCATGTGGTCGCGGTTGATCAGGCCGAAGTCCGCCCACAAGCCGATGGACGCATTACCGAAGTGTTATTCGAAGACGGACAGCATGTCGATGCGGGGGATATCTTAATGGTGATCGATCCGCGGCCGTATCAAGCGGCGCTGGCTGAGGCAGAAGCCAATCTGCGCAAAGCGAAGACCGACCAGATGCTGGCCAATAAAGAATTTGATCGCGCACGCCAATTGGTCAAAAGCTCTGACATTTCTAAAAGTCTGTATGATAATCGCGTGAATGCACAGCAAACCGCCAATGCCGCGGTGAAAGCTGCGGAAGCGATGGTAGAGAATGCCACGATCAATTTGAACTATGCTTATGTGCGCTCCCCCATCTCCGGGAAAGTCAGCCGCGCGGAAATTACCGTGGGTAATCTCGTGCGCTCCGGCCCGAATGCGCCGCTCTTAACGTCAGTGGTGGCGGAAGATCGCGTCTATGTCGATTTCGAAGTGGATGAGCAAACTTATTTGAAAACCGTGCATCACATGAAGAAGCAACCCGGCAGTGCAATCGATGTGAAACTGAACCCAACTGAGGGTCTGGAATATACCGGTACGGTCGACAGTTTTGACAACCGCATTGATGCCGCGTCGGGCACCATCCGCGCGCGGGCAATTTTTGATAATGAAGATAGCATTCTGTTGCCGGGTATGTCGGTGAGTGTGATGATGGGCAGCGCCGGAAACCGGCCGCATGTCTTATTGACTGAACGCGCAATCGGCACCGATCAGGATCGTAAATTCGTGTATGTGATTGATGATGGCAAAACCGCCTATCGTGAAGTGAAGATTGGCGATAGCGTCGGCGGCAAACGCATCGTAATTTCTGGTCTGGAAACCGGTGATACGGTGATCTCCGAAGGCATCGTTCGCTTACGCCCCGGTATGCCGGTCACCCCCAAAAATGCACAACAAGCGGCAGCCAACGCGCCTACAACTTTACAAGATTAAACACAAATGAACCTATCGACGAGCTTTATCGACCGCCCGATTTTCGCTGGCGTATTATCTTTCGTAATCTTCCTTCTTGGAGCGATCGCGATGACCCAATTGCCGATTTCGGAATATCCGGAAGTGGTGCCGCCCTCGGTGCAAGTTACGGCGAATTTCCCGGGGGCCAACCCTGCGACAATCGCTGAAACGGTTGCCACCCCATTGGAAGAGCAAATCAGTGGCGTGGAAAATCTGCTCTATATGAATTCGCTGGCTACGACCGATGGACGCTTGTCCTTAAGCGTCACTTTTGCGGTGGGCACCGACCCGGACTTGGCACAACAATTGGTACAAAACCGGGTGTCGCAGGCGTTGCCACGGCTACCTGAAGTGACGCGCCAGCTAGGTGTTACCGTCGCGAAAAGTTCTCCTGACCTAACCATGGTTGTTCACCTAACTTCGCCAAATGAACGCTATGACATGCTTTATTTGCGTAACTACGCTACGCTAAACATTAAAGACCAGCTAGCAAAGATTCAGGGCGTCGGCGAAGTGCGGCTATTCGGATCGGGCGATTACGCGATGCGCATCTGGCTCAATCCGGACCGGATTGCGGAGCGTGGCATGACTGCGACGGAAGTGGTCGAGGCCATACGCCGTCAGAATATTCAAGTGTCTGCCGGGGTGATCGGTGGCCCGCCTTATGATTCGGGTACCGAGATGGAACTTCCCGTCAATGCGCAAGGACGTCTGACCACGCCGGAAGAATTCGAAAATATTATCATTAAACGCGACGCGAATGGCGTGATCACGCGGCTTAAAGACGTTGCCCGGGCACAGCTCGACGCGCAAAGCTATTCGCTGCGTTCGATGTTAAATAACGAACCAGCCGTGGCGATTCCGATTTTCCAAACGCCGGACGCGAACGCATTGGAGTTGTCGCAAAATGTCCGCGCGATGATGGCAGAGCTAAAAAAGAATTTCCCGGAAGACCTGGACTATACGATTGTCTATGACCCGACGGTATTTGTGAGCCACTCGATTGATGCGGTCATCCATACTCTAATCGAGGCGGTGATACTGGTGATTATTGTGGTCGTGGTGTTTTTGCAAACCTGGCGTGCCTCGATTATTCCGTTACTGGCAGTGCCGGTATCGATCGTCGGGACCTTTGCTATCATGTTACCGCTCGATTTTTCGATCAACGTGCTATCGCTTTTCGGGTTGATTCTTGCGGTCGGCATTGTGGTGGACGACGCTATCGTCGTCGTCGAAAATGTGGAGCGTAATATCGAAGAAGGCAAGACCCCGCGCGAGGCGACGCTGCAGGCAATGCGCGAAGTCACCGGACCGATTATCGCAACTTCCATGGTCATTGCCGGGGTATTTATCCCGATTGCGTTTATTAGCGGCCTAACCGGCATGTTTTATAAACAATTCGCACTGACCATCGTTATCGCGACGTTTATTTCGACACTCAATTCGCTGACCCTAAGCCCGGCGATGTCGGCATTGTTGCTGCGTTCCCGCGAAGCGCCGCCAGATCGCTTAACCCGTATCATGGATGCTATTTTTGGGCGCTTTTTCCGTTGGTTCAATCGCTTCTTCAACGTCAATCAGGATCGCTATTCGCGCTCGGTGGGTTATACCAGTCGCCGCCGCGGCATGATGATGATGGTGTTTATTATTTTGATCGGCATCACTGCCTATAGTTTTACGCAAGTGCCGAAAGGTTTCGTGCCCGCGCAGGATAAACAATATCTGATCAGTTTCGCGCAACTTCCCGCCGGTGCCACGCTGGAACGGACAGAAGAAGTCATGCGCAAGATGGGCGAGATTGCGATGAAAGAAGAGGGGGTAACCAATGCGGTGCAATTCCCGGGTCTGTCTATTAATGGTTTTGTGAATTCATCTAGCGCGGGGATCGTGTTCGTAACGCTCGCCGATTTTGAAGACCGCGATGCGGATCATCTCTCCGCTGGCGCTATCGCCGGAAGTTTGCAGGCGAAATATAACGCCATTGACGAAGCGATGATCGCGATTTTCCCACCGCCGCCGGTGCGTGGCTTGAGTACGACGGGCGGCTTCAAGCTGCAAGTGCAGGATCGCGCAGATTTTGGTTATCAGGAATTGGATAGCGTGCTGCAGCAGGTGCTCGGCGAGGCACGCCAGAATCCGGCGCTGACCAGTGTGTATTCAAACTATAACATCAATGTGCCACAACTTTTTGCCGATCTGGATCGGACCAAGGCACAGCAACTTGGCGTACCGGTGGATGAAATTTTCCGTACCATGCAGATTTATCTGGGTTCGATTTACGTGAATGACTTCAACCAATTTGGCCGCACCTATCAGGTGGTGGCGCAGGCGGATAAAAGCTTCCGCTCCACCCCGCAAGATATTTTGCGATTACAGACGCGCAATGTGGCTGGTGAAGCCGTGCCTTTGGGGGCCGTAATGGAAGTGAATGAAACCTTTGGTCCGCAAACGGCGATGCGGTACAACGCCTTCCGTTCTGCAGACATTAACGGTAGCCCGGCACCCGGGTATTCTTCCGGCCAAGCGCAGGATGCCATCGTCGATATTCTTGAACGGATGCTGCCGCAGGGGATTGAATTTGAGTGGACCGAGCTGACCTATCAGGAGATTCTGGCAGGCAACACCGCGATCTATATTTTCCCGCTCTGTATCTTTTTTGTCTTTCTGGTATTGGCCGCTCAATATGAAAGCCTGACGCTACCGCTGGCGGTCATTCTCATCGTACCGATGAGTATTTTGTCGGCGATCATCGGGGTGGCGATCAGTGGCGGCGATAACAATATTTTCACGCAGATCAGTTTGTTTGTCTTAGCAGGCCTTGCCTGTAAAAACGCCATTTTGATTGTCGAATTCGCGCGGGAACTGGAACATCACGGGCGCACCGAAATTGAAGCGGCGATTGAAGCCGCGCGTCTGCGGTTACGGCCGATTTTAATGACGTCATTTGCCTTTATCATGGGTGTATTGCCACTGGCGCTTAGTACCGGCGCGGGTGCTGAAATGCGGCAAGCAATTGGTATCGCGGTCTTTGCGGGGATGCTAGGTGTGACCTTCTTTGGTCTGATTTTCACGCCAGTATTTTATGTGATACTCAGCAAATTGGAGAAACGACTAAGTCCATCCCATCGTGCAAAGAGAGTAGAGCACTAAGCGCGTTTGCGGTCGTGGGTTTCGAAGATTTCTGAGAGCCCTTGCCACAATAGACGGAAGCCCAGTTCTTTATGCGCGTCACGCGCCTCTTGGCTTGGCAAGGCTACCGCATGGAAAATTGCCAAATGCACATGTTCGCGGATAATTTTGCAAATATAATCGCAGGGTAAATCACCAAGCTTCCCTTGGCTTACAGCGTATTCAATGCGTTGATGCATGCATTCGAACATATGTTCGCCATCGCTGCGTGCTTCTTCAGATAGGAGCGTGGAATGATAGAGGCGATACCACGCTGTGATTTGAGATTCATGCTCACAGCCCCAATCAAAATAGCGATTCCAACCTTCTTCCAGCATGGAAAAGACATCATGCGTCTCCTCCACTGCTGGCATCACGTAATCCGCCACTTCTTCCTTGATCGCAAGATAGACACAATCGACCAATAATTGCTGTTCAGGAAAATAATGATAGAGTGCTGCTTCCGTAACGCCCGCAGACTGGGCGATATGCTCAATACGGAAATACACACCGTCTGTAGCGATATGTTTGATAGTCGTTTGTATAATAGCGTTACGATCCTGGGGCATAGCTTCCTTCTGCAAGAGCAATATTGCCCTATCTTTAAATATTAGCAATCGTTAATATCATTATAACGATTCTAATGTGATAAAGACGGCATAAAATATCTATAGCCTTTCACGTATTTTCTGATTCTTTCAGCCAATGCTGTAACACATGCACTAAGCGTGCTTCTTCCAAAGGTTTGGCTATGTAATCGTCCATCCCCGCTTCCAGACAGGTTTCACGGTCGCCATGCATCGCATTGGCGGTCATCGCAATAATAATCTGCCGTGGGGCAGCGTTACGCTCGCGTGCGCGGATTTCACGCGTAGCATCAAGCCCATCCAGTTCCGGCATTTGAATATCCATAAAAATTAAGTCATAGGAGCGCATTGCTGCTTGCTGAATCGCTTCCAGCCCATCGGCAGCAAGATCCACCACGCAGCCATATTTTTTTAGCATCGCGCTAGCGACTAGCTGATTCACGTTATTATCTTCCACCAATAAAATATGCGCGTTAAAGCGCGGTGGTCGCGTCACAGGAACGGCGAAGCTGTTTTCATCTTTTCTGGCGGGGCATAAAGCGGTTTCTATTGCTTCATGCAAAATCGATGCATGTACTGGCTTATGCAAAAAGCGATGCTGAGACGTTGATTCCGGCAAAGGCTCTGAAGGGTGGATCAGCTGGACCAGCGGTAGGTGAATATAGGTGGTATGGTTGGCGGGAAGTGTTTGCTGCGCATGTTTATTGAGAAGCATCACCTTGCCGGGCGCACCCGCTTGCATCCATTGATCCAGATTTGGAAATGCACTCACCTGATACCCAGAATGGTGTAAGTGGACGGAATATGCCTGACGGCTTATTTCCGACATATCGATAACGGCGACATGGCCATGATATAACACGGGTTCGACATCACATGAAATGGTCTCATACGGTAAGTGAACGGTAAAACACGCCCCTTTGCCAGATTCGCTTTGCACCGTAATTTCGCCACCCATCGCCTCAACCAATCGCTGGGTAATCGGCAAGCCAAGCCCCGTGCCTTGAATCGCGCGTTGCCGTGTAAAGGCGGCCTGATGAAAGGGCAGAAAAATAAGCGATTGTTCATGCGCGGGAATGCCGGGGCCGGTATCTTGAATGCGACAGCAGAGCTGCTCATTATCGACGCTCACTTTTAACAGCACAAAGCCCTGCTGCGTAAATTTCAACGCGTTGCTGACCAAATTAAGAAGGATTTGGCGTAAACGGCTTGGGTCGCTCCGCAATATGATAGGTAAAGCGGGGTCAATATCCAGAATAAGTTCAAGCGATGTCTGACGTAACCGATCTGCCAATACATCGCCGATTTCTTCGATCAGTTGACGGATATTAAACGCACTCATCTCGAGTTCAATATGCCCCGATTCAATTTTCGAGAGGTCGAGGATGTCATTAATAATGTGCAGAAGCGATTCGGTGGAGCGGCGTATCAATTGCACATGATCGCATTGCTCCGCTTCGAGCGACGAATCGAGCAGCATGCTTGAGAGGCCTAGAATCGCATTCATTGGGGTGCGAATTTCATGGCTCATCGTAGCTAGAAATTCTGATTTCATCCGGCTGGCCATTTCAGCTTGCGCGCGCAGATTATTGGCTTGCTCAAGATGCGCCATCAATTCCTGAGCCGATAGCTCAGCCCGGCGATTCGCCATCTCCCCGCGATGCTGTGCTAATTGCGTGTGGGTGACGTCACGCAGTAACGTTAGCGTATAGCCATCATTATCTGCGACATAGACAATCTCTGCTTCCAGCCAGCGGGGACCTAATTCGGCATGTGGAGGGAGTGCATGTAATAAAGGTGGGCATGACATTTCCTCTGCTACCGCCTTCGCTTCCTGCTCGGCGAAAAAGAAAGCGGCATCCTCGTTCCAAAGCAATGCCTCATCCTGGGACCAAATCATCGTATGCGCGCTATGATGGAGCAAATATTCAGCCTGCCGGATGCCCGATAGTTTTACAAATGCCGCATTACAAAAGCGAAATAGCCCGTAACGATCTTTCATATATGCCGCATATGGCAACAGGTTAAAGGCCTGCCATTTGGCTATCGCATTATCGCGGTTTCCTCCCATTTTAAAATCCTAAAAGACCTGGCGCGAGCGCCATCACACGCGCCTGCGCAGCGGTGCAATCTTTGATGTCGCAGCCGCTATGCTGCATCGCCTCCACCATGTGGGATGCCAGTCGTTGCACATGCATGGCGCATAATCCCTGACGCGCCGCATGACGATGAATCAAGCCAAGCGCATCCTTAGACAATGGAAGCGGCTCGCCGATAGCAAGCTGCGCGATCATCGTAAACATCGGTGTCACACAGGCGGATGGCGCGTCAGCAAAAAAAATCGATAGATGCGGATCCGCTAGGACGCTTTCTGTTATCCGTAGGCGGATCTCCTGCATCATGTCTGCATCAGAAGGGGTAATAACGCTGCTCATAGTCTAGTATGTTTAGGGGCGCGTTTGCGCGCGGCTGGATCGAGGTAGACGAGACAATCCACGCTATTACCGCACCCATGAAACTCTAGGTGATCAAAGGAAAACATACGTGCCATCACAATGCCCCGACCATGGGGTTGCATCGCACGCTCCGGCTCAATGCTCATATAAGGCCTCCAATCGAATCCGGAGCCGGCATCCGTGACCCGCAGAAAAATATGATCGCATTCTTGTTTGTAATGTACTGCCACTTCGCGGTCCGCATAGTTAGGATCGTTGAGACGCCGCTCAATTTCCTCATGCCATACGCCATGTTGCAACAGCTCTCCTTTATTCTTATACCCCACACACAAATTGCCATGTTCGATGGCGTTTAAGAATATTTCAGAAAGTCCGAGAATGACCCGTTCCGGCTCGGGATAAAGTCCGGCCAGAAATGTGCTTAAATAAGAGACATCCTCAAGGGTACGAATGGCGAAACGCCCTTCTTTCACCACATGCAGTTTTTTGCGAAAATGCACGGCATCAGCGCGCAGTTCGCGCGTAAGTGCATAGTCGCGCAAGGCGGCAGAAACTACCGTAATCAGGGTATCCTGATCATAGGGCTTAGTTAAATAATAATACACCCCGGCGGCGATGCCTTCCAGGATCTGGTCTCGCGCCGCAGCGGCGGTCTGCATAATCACCGGGATATACCGAATATCGGGATGGCTTCGGATGCGCCCTAACACTTCCATCCCATCCATGCCCGGCATCATGCGATCGAGCAATATACAGGCGATGGAAGCATGATGTTGCAGCAAAATATCCCAAGCCTCGGCGCCATTGCGAGCCGTGAAAAAATCCGTATATCCTGCATCGCGCAAATCGTCTTCCAAGAGACGCACATTGTTAGTTTCATCATCGACGATCATAATCGCTTCTTTGTATCGCGGGCTCATAATATTTCTGTCTCCACCGTTGAATGCGTTTGGATATAAGGAATGGCAAACCAGAATATGGCTCCGCCTTCTGGATGATGTTCGGCACGGATGGTGCCATGATGCGCGCGGATAATTTCACGGCAAATGGCTAACCCTAGCCCCGTTCCGCCACCCCCCAAGCGGGTTTTGCTACTTTGACGAAATTTATCGAAGATCAGCTCTAATTCGCCAGGTGGTATGCCTGGTCCCTCATCCTCAATGCGGAACATCAAAGCTTTTTGCATGATGGGAGGATTTTTGGCCAGGTGATAGGTATGATACGAAAGCGTGATGCTGCGACCATGCGGCGTAAAGCGGATGGCATTGGACAGTAAATTAATAATAACCTGCGTCATGCGCTGATTGTCGCATTGCACCAGCGTCGACACTTGGACCGGGACATGTGTTATCGTAATGCGCTTATCATGGGCCTGCGATTGCAGTTCACGCATCGCTTGCGCCAGCGATTGTTGAAGATCTTCCGGACGCATTGTAAACAGCATCTTTCCCGATTCCAATTTGCTGATATCAAGAAGATCGTTGAGCAGTAATAGCAACCGTTCACCGCTCTCGTGAATCAGCTTTAGATTTTCTTGTAACTGTTCTTTGGTCAGGACATCTAATTTCCGCAAGCACCGCCGCGAAAACCCAAGGATAGAGTTCATCGGTGTCCGCAACTCGTGGCTCATATTCGATAAAAAAGCCGTTTTCAGAATATTTGAACGCTCTGCCATATGCCGTGCGGCATCAGCATCGGCATGCGCCGTGACCAATTGGTGATTCAACTCCATGACCGTTTCTTTTTCCTGACGAATCGAAATAGTATTGCGTTGAATCTGGTCCATCATGCGGTTGAAACTATCGACCAGTTGGCCAATCTCATCCTGATAATAGGCTTTTAACCGGACACCGTAATTTCCGGTCGAGGCGAAATCATTCGTATGTTCAACCAACACGCTTAGCGGTTTAGTAATCAGTCGCGCCGCGCGCTGAGATGAAAACCAGACGCAGGCAATTGCCACGGTAAATGCCATGGATAATCGTAAGACATGATACCACGTGGAGTATTGAATCGCATAAAGATACCCGTCAATCCCATGCCAATACCGAAAGAGCGCTTCGAATATCTTTGCCGCCACCGAGCCGCTAATGAGCG
>DDZS01000054.1 GCA_002346425.1 Alphaproteobacteria bacterium UBA3002 | reverse complement strand
TACCGGAAGCAGAGGCTATGCTAAAGCAGCTACGGCAAGCGGGGCTATTTGTGGCGGCGGTGAGCAATAAACGTGGGCCAGCCCTGCGCCGCGAAATCGAAGCGCTTGGTTGGAACCCTTATTTCGATGCGATCATCGGGGCGGGGGACGCGGAAAAAGACAAGCCGCACCCGCATCCGGCGCGTCTGGCGCTGACGCAGTATTCTGCGAAGCCTGACCCGGTGGTCTGGTTTGTGGGTGATACGGTGGTCGATCTGGAATGTGGCGCGGCCATTGGCGCCACCTGTGTCTATTATGGCGATCAGGGGAAAAACGGAGAGCTGGAAGGCATTCCTTTTGATTGTCATATGGAATCTTTACGTGCGCTTACTTCATATTTTGCCCAGTAACCAGTCTAAGGAGTTAAATTATGAAGAAAATGTTGATGGTCACCGCATGCCTAATGCCATTTATCGCCAACGCTGCCCCAACAGGTAGTTATATTTCCGGCGGCATCGGCGCGGAAGAACGTGCTGAATTTCAGTCAAAAAAATCAGAGTATAATGTGGAAGTGAAAGCCGCGCTAAGCACCGGCCACTATCTCAGCAATGTGAAAGTCGCCTTCATGCGCGATGGGCAAACGGCCCTGCAAGGCGTGACCGATGGCCCGTTCTTCTTCGCGAAACTGGCCCCCGGTGAATACAAAGTGCAGGCGATGCATAAAGGGCAAACGCAAACCAAAACCGTTAGCGTGACTGAAGGTGGCATGCGTCAGGTGATGTTCCAATTCTCAGGCGATGAGCCGGTGGTCAAAGGCAGTGCAGACACTGTGCCGGAAGGCTCGCTGACTCCGCCATCTGCCAATGAGCCGCTTCCATGGAATGGCCCGCGCGTGATTAAAGACCCGAATGTGGGCGACGGGGTCTATTTCAATAAAAACCGGAAATATTAATCTTTTAACCTCACCCCGGGGCTTGCGTATCGCCGTCCCGGGGTGAGGTCTTAGATTAGAATGGGCTGATGGCGTCGATGACCTGATAGCCCCAGCGCGGTTGCTGGACATCGCTCAACTGGCCGCGACCACCATAACTGATACGTGCCTCGGCAATTTGATTCGCATCGATGGTATTATCCGAGCCAATATCTTCCGGGCGCACCACGCCAGCGACCGATAATTCACGAATTTCATAATTCACGCGGATTTCCTGACTACCGTCGATCACCAGATTGCCGTTAGGCAAAACTTGCGTGACGATCGCAGAAACGGAGGTGTTAATTTTTTCCTCACGTTGAATCTCACCCGTGCCTTCACTGTTTTGAGAGCCTGAGATATCGGTGAGCGGCGTGCCGCGGTTACCCGGTACAATTTTACCGGCTAAACCGCCAAACAATTCGGTTACGCTAGAATTTTCACTGGCATCACGGTCACGCGAGGTTTCGTTGTCGACTTCGGCTTTATCATTCACTTCCACCATGACGCGTAAAATATCCCCGACACGGCTAGCGCGTTGGTCGCGGAAGAAAGAGCGCGCGCCCGGCTGCCATAGCGAATTCGCATATTGCCTTGCATCGGGTTCCGGTTCCGGCATCGGCCAGGTCAGCGGGCGGTATTGCGGTTTCACATGCGGGTTTTCCACCGTATTCAGCGGCGGTTGTTCGCCGATATTTTCGATCCGTTCCACCGTGCTTTTACAGGCCGAAAGGCCGAGCAGGGCGGTGCTGATCAAAGCAAGAGTTCTCGTATTCATAGCGTCTGTCTCCTTATTATTATTCTTTAGCGTGCATCACTGATTTGTAACAGTTCTTTCACTTCCGCGCTGCCAGTGCCGGTGACGACCGCCTGAATCACGATGCCGCTTTCACTGTTACGGATACGGATTCGCTGACCTAGGGCCGCTTCTTCGAGCGCTTCACCTACTGTGCGAATTTCCATATAGGGCGTTTGATACGCCACGCGGACGAGATCGCCTTTGTCGACAACTTTTGGCTCTTCAATATCGTCGGCGCGAATCGGGCGATGCTCGGAAATGACCCGGCGTGGTGATTTGCCGATCAGGGTTTTCGCGTCCAACACGGTGTCTTTACGCAGACGATGTTCCGGATAGCCGACCCATTCAATATCATCTTCGGCAATCATTTCGCTACTATGCAAGCGGCGCTTCAGCACGGGAATCTCAATTTGCGGGGCATAACGGCCCGACAGTTCCAGCACTTTAGCGACTTTATCGCCGTCATACAGGCTCATATTCGCATTCCATGTCATGCTGCGGGCATCGAAATCGACCATATCCAATGCTGCTTCCAGCGGTTTTGAGCTGCGAAACAAAACGGGTTGCGTGCGGCCTGAAACATCCAGTTCGATCTGCTCTCCGGCCCCTTTATCGATCAGTTGCTCGGTGATCAACTGCTTCACATCGGCCAGCTGCAGGTGGTAAGTTTCTTCCGCTTGTGCCGGCGCAATGAAACACGCGACCATTGCCAGCATCAGGAAAACGAGTTGCGCTGGTTTAGTGGTAAAACGAAGGGCTGCTGTATGTGTCATCCGTTACCTCCTTTACGCCGACTGATTCAGTGCTTGCAGCATTTCGTCTGCCGCGGTGATCACTTTAGAGTTCATTTCATAAGCTCGCTGCGCCACGATCAGATTCGTAATCTCGGTGACCGGGTTCACGTTGGAATTCTCCAGATAGCCTTGCAGAATGGTGCCTACGCCCTCTTCTCCGGCGATGCCCACGATCGGATCGCCCGAAGCCGGGGTTTCCATGAACATGTTATCGCCAATCGCTTCCAGACCCGGCGGGTTGATGAAGGTCACGACTTCCAGCTGACCCAGATTGGCCGGTTCCACCTGACCGTCGAGCAATACTTCGACTTCGCCAGAGGCGTTGATGCTAATGTCGATCGCATTGTCGGGCACGGCAATCGCCGGCTCGACGATGAAGCCATCGGCCGTGACCAGTTCGCCATCCGGGCTGAGTTTGAACGCGCCATCACGGGTATAGGCAATGTCACCATCCGGTAATTGCACCTGAAAATACCCCTGACCTTGAATTGCCAGATCCAGTGCGCCGGAAGTTTGTTCTACCGTCCCCTGATTGGTGTCGCGGTAAATCGCAGCGGTACGTACCCCGAGGCCAAGCTGTACGCCGGTTGGTACAACTGTGCCAACATCCGACGAGTTCGAACCCACGCGACGTAAATCCTGATAAATCAGATCGTGGAATTCCGGACGCTGCGCCTTGTAACCGGTGGTGGTTTGGTTGGCGAGGTTGTGCGAGGTCACATCCACGTTGGTTTGTTGGGCCTGCATCCCGGTAGCGGCGATATGTAAGGCTCTCATAGCTGGTTACTCCCTGTTATACTTTGTATTATTGTGACGGTTGCGCATAGGTGCTGGCGGTCTTGCGTTGCAAGTCGTACATCACCTCGATAAATTTGGCGGTGCTGCTGGTGCTGCGCGACAATTCGGTCACCCGCACTAATTCTTTCACCGGCGAGACATTCGACATTTCCAGCGTGCCTTGCAGCATGCGGCTTTCGACTGGCTCTTGCGGTAGTTGCGCCGTTTCGAACATCTGATCGCCGATTTGGGTCATGGCTTGCGGGTCTGCGAATTCGACCAGGCCGATTTGCCCGCGTTCTTCAATTTCGCCGCCGATACCGCGCACAGTAATCAGGCCATTTTCACCGATTTTCACGTCTTTATCGGTCGGCTCTAAGGCAATGCGTTGGCCATCCGGTCCTAATACGGGCTGGCCAGTGGCCGTTACCAGTGTACCATCATTCGATAGCTGAAAATTCCCGGAACGGGTGTAGCGTTGACCGCCTGCGGTTTCGATCGGAATCATGCCTGGTCCCATGATGGCCACGTCAAATGCCGCGCCGGTTGCTTTCATCGGGCCGGTTGAGGTATCGCGGTAGCTTGAAATATCCTGAGCAAATGCAATTTTGCGGCGATTCCCATCATTCGATAGGTAATCGGTGAACATTATTTTCTCTGCCTGATAGCCCGGGGTGTTAGCGTTGGCGATATTATTCGCCGTGGCTTCCATATCCCGAAACAGTGTTTGCTGGCGGGAAAGTGCTATGTATATACTGTTGTCCATCGTGTCGCTCCGTGTTTTAAATCTCGGTTGCCAGATACTAAGCACAGATCGTGCCAGTTTTATTGATGGGTGATTTATGGGTGCGCAAAAAGTCCATATCGCCTCTTTATGGTGATGTGAGCTATATCGGTAAATTTTGCCCACATTGCCAAAAAGCGCTGGTGCTGCTGGAGTGCCTATGGTATAGCTTAGAAAAGAACAAAAAAACAAGCAGGGGGATCAGCGTGGCAGAAGAAGAAGCGTCGCAAACCGAAGGCGATGGCGAAGACGGCGAAGCAAAAGTCGGCGGAAAAAAGAAACTTATCATTATTATTGTTGTGTTGCTGCTGTTGATCGGCGGCGGCGCGGGCGCATTTTTCAGTGGCGCGCTGGATAGCTTGCTTGGCAAAAAAGACGACAAAGAAACCGCCGAACATGGCGACGCGCATGGCGAAGGTGAAGCGGGCGCTGAAGGTGTGGCCGCGTCACCGGTATATTATGAGATGGAAGAGTTTCTCAATAACCTGTCCACCACGGGTCGGTCTCCAAGCTTTTTGAAAATGACCGTCACTCTGCAGCTGAAGGGCCCCACCGCCGTCGCGCAGGTGGAGGCAAACAAACCGCGCATCAAAGATGTGATCAATACCTATACGCGCGAGTTGCGCCCGTCAGATTTAAGTGGTTCCGCCGGTGTATACCGCCTACGCAAAGAGGTGTTGGAACGGTTGAATACGGTATTGGAACCGGGCGTCGTGGAAGATGTTTTATTCAGTGAAATAATCGTGCAATAATACACGAAAGTTAACAGAGGTCGGCATGGCAGAAGAGCAAGTAGAAGCAGGCGGCGATGAAATGGCGAACGCTGCCGATTGGGGGCTGGACGATTCAGCTACCGAGGGCGATAAGGATGTGGCCGCCGAATGGGAAGCAATGCTTGCCGATGATGGGGCAGAGCAGGGCGATGCGGCCTCTGCTACCAATGCGTCAAATAATGATGGCGGCGAAGACCGGGTTCTAAACCAAGACGAGATTGACCTGCTGCTCGGTTTCGATAGCAGTGACGATAATGAAGAAGACAACGTTGGGATCCGTGCGATCTTAGACAAGTCGATGATGGCGTATGAAAAGCTGCCGATGCTGGAGATCGTGTTTGATCGCATGGTGCGGATGCTATCCTCTTCTTTACGGAATTTCACTTCGGATAACGTCGATGTCAGCATCGATTCGATGACGTCGTTGCGCTTTGAAGATTATCTTAATTCGGTGCCACTCCCTGCGTTGCTAGGCGTGTTCCGCGCTGTCGAATGGGAGAATTTCGGCATTGTGTGCGTCGATTCCTCGCAGATTTATTCGACAGTCGATATCCTGCTGGGCGGCCGTCGCTCCACACGACCGATTCGCGTGGATGGGCGTCCCTATACCACCATAGAGCAGGATATTGTGAAACGGATGGTTGAAATCATTCTGGCGGATATGAGTTCAGCCTTCGATCCGCTCAGCCCGGTTAGCTTCCAATTCGATCGCCTTGAAACTAACCCACGTTTTGCGGGTATCGCGCGCCCTAATAGTGCCGCGCTTCTAGTTCGTTTGCGGGTCGATATGGACGAGCGCGGGGGGATGATTGAATTACTCTTCCCACACAATACCTTAGAGCCGATTCGTGATCTGCTGCTACAAATGTTTATGGGCGAAAAATTCGGGCAGGATTCGGTCTGGGAACGCCATTTTGGTAAAGAGGTGCTGCAAACCTTTGTCAAAGTCGATGCAGTGTTGGAAGAGCGCACTTTGACACTGAAAGAAATTATCGATTTGGAAGTTGGTAAAACCATCATGCTCGATGCGAAACCGGACGATCCGATTGCGTTAAAGTGTGGAAATGTGCAAGTATCAAGCTGTAAGCTAGGCCGAGTGGGCGATCGGATTGCCGTGTCCCTGTTGGAAGAGGTCAAGCAAATGAAAGCCGTAACGGACAAGTTGGTATAGCATGGCGGATTTGGTTCTTACTTTATTTCTCGATGGGCTGATGGCCGCGCTGCTATTAATTACAACGGTCTATTGCTGGAAATTAAATAAGCGCATTCGCGTGCTGCAGGACTCACGCAGCGAATTAGCGCAAATTATCCGTCAGTTCGACGAATCGACCCGTGTGGCTACCGCATCCATTGCGGAAATCCATCAGGCGACGCGTAATATTACCGATAATATCCAAATGAAAATCGACAAAGCGAGTTATCTGGCTGACGATCTGGAAATGATGATCGACCGCGGCAGTAAGGTCGCCAGCCGCATGGAGTCTGATTTAGGGATTGCCGCTCCCAATGAATCCATCAACCGTAAAAGCCAGCCACCGTCACGCGCCTCAGCGGCGCCGCAACGTGGGGCAGCGGCTAATCCACGCCGGGCGGCGATGCAGGACGAGGATGTCGAAATCGATTCGATCAGTCCGCGTGAAGCTGCCGATTCGCGCCGCAGCCGGAGCAAACCTTCGCTCGATTCGGTGCTCAAAAAAGTCTCGGGCCGCCGCGACAGTGGTGAGGATGTAGGTGAAGGCCAAGCCAAGCCCGGTGCGCGCTTGCGTTCCAAGGCCGAGCAGGAGTTATTCGATGCGCTTAAAACAGGTAATCGATGAGTAAAACGCCCGTACCCGCCAAGAAGCCGACGTCCATCGCTGGAAAACGTCAGGCAATGCGCACACGGCGTGAGGATGCGAAAAACCGTCCACGCGCGCCTTATATTCGCGTGCTGCCGATCACGATGATGATGGCGGTGCTGCTAATGGGCGTGAAATTAAAAGATGTCTATGTTGGGGGCACTGAATTACGCCTGCGCTACGAAGCCGCTTATGCGGAAGAAGACACCACAGATACGGCAGAAGCATCTGAAACAGCTGAGGTTACGCCTGCTGAAACCACGGAAGAGGTAACCGCGAAAGAAGGCGAAGCGCCGAAAGAAGGCGACCAAGCCGCGACGCCGGCTGCCTTGTCGCCTCAAGCAGAAGAAGATTTAAAAAACCGTATTTTAGAAGAGAAATTTAAAATGGCGCGCGAGCGTCAATTCTCCAATATTGAATTGGATATTCTGCAAAGTCTGGCCGAGCGCCGCGAAGAATTGGAAAAGCAAAATCGCGAACTTGATTTAAAAGAAAAACTGCTTGAAGCAACTGAGCTGCGTATCAATGATAAAATTGCCGAACTCAAGGGCATGGAAGAAGAACTTGAGGCACTGCTGAAGCAATATGATACCAAGCAGGAAAGCGAAATTATGGGCCTCGTAAAAATTTACGAGAATATGAAACCGAAAAACGCGGCCGATATTTTCAATGAATTGGATATGCCGATTCTGCTCGCGGTGATCGATAAAATGTCAGAGCGTAAAGTCGCGCCAGTATTGGCCGGAATGCTGCCGCAAAAAGCGCGGGATGTGACCGAAGAGCTCGCCGTATTGCGCCGCTTACGCGCTGAGAAACGGCAAGCTGCGGCACAATAAGCGTTGCGGTAGCGCCAAAAACCGTTACACCGCTTCTATGCAGCCGGTTATCTCATTAGATCAGATCAGCAAAACCTACCGTATTTTTGCCAAGCCGCAGGACCGTTTGAAGCAAATGCTCTTTGGCTCGGACCGGCGGAAATATTATCGCCCATTTGAGGCGCTGCATCGCGTATCGCTGAACGTAGGACATGGTCAGACGGTGGGCATTGTTGGACGTAACGGTTCGGGTAAATCGACCTTGCTGCAAATCATTTGCGGCACACTGGCCGCCACCGGCGGCACGATGCAGGTCGAAGGGCGGATTGCGGCATTGCTTGAACTTGGTTCGGGTTTTAACCCCGAATTTTCGGGCAAAGAAAACATCTATTTAAATGGCGCGATTCTGGGGTTTAGCGAAGCCGAAATGGCCGCGCGCTACGACGCGATCGTCAGTTTTTCTGGCCTTACGCCAGAGCAAATTGGCCAGCCCGTTAAAACCTATTCCAGCGGGATGTATGTGCGATTGGCCTTTTCCGTCGCCATCGCGTCAGAGCCGGATATTTTAGTGATCGATGAGGCGCTGGCCGTGGGCGACGAAGCCTTTCAGCGCAAATGTTTTGACCGAATCAAACAGATGCAGGCGCGGGGCATGACGATTTTGTTCGTTTCGCATTCGCCGCAAAGCGTCATTGAACTCTGCGATCATGCGATCCTGCTCGACGCGGGGGAAAAACTTTGCGAGGGCGCCCCGAAAGATGTGATTACCGCCTATCAGCACTTACTCTATGCGCCAGCAGCGGAACAATGCACGATACGCGAAGCGCTAAAACAAGGCATTAGCACGGCACTGCGCGCCTGTAACGCGACAACGGATGACGTGGCCGATACCAGCCATGCCAGCCGCATGGAATACCCAGCCTGCGGTGGGCGCATCCAGCGACCGCAATTGCAGACCTTAACGGGCGAGCCGGTTAGCGTATTGGAAACCGGCAAACGCTACCGTTTTACCTATGATGTACTCTTCGACGAAGCAACCGCGCATTGCCAGTTTGGCATGCTAATCAAATCCAAGCGCGGGATTCATTTAAGCGGCATCAATAATAAAGCCTGGCTTGCCGATGCACAGCCGGTGGCGAAAGGCGCGCGTGTGCGGGCCTCCTTTGAGTTTGATTGCCCCTTCCTGCCGGAGCATTATTTTTTGAATTGCGGCGTGATGCATCGCGTGGGCGAGGAAGATGTGTTTTTACACCGAATAATCGATGCGCTGGAATTCAAGGTCATTGA
>DDZS01000046.1:7110-9322 GCA_002346425.1 Alphaproteobacteria bacterium UBA3002 | reverse complement strand
AGGCGAGCGTGCAACCACTAGCCAACGCGTCAGCGATGGCGAAAAAAACCTCACCCCGCAGCGCGGGCTGCGGGGCGAAAGCTGGGAGATGAATGCAACTAACCGTTAATCGGTGGTGATGCCCGAAGATTCGGTGCCGGTGATGCTGCCGCTTGGGGTGTCGACAATCACATCGCGGTCACCGCTCTGGCGAATGGGGTCCCGATATTCATTATCCATCGAAGGAATCGACTCCGCGCGGTTCGGGCTACTTAATTCGTTGAGGACGGAATCATCGGCATCGCCGGTTTCGGTGGTGCCGGTTGTGGGTTCGGATAAGGGGGCGCCAGTAGCGCGGTTATACGCGTTAACATTTTTTTCGGGGCTTAGCGGCTCGGCCATCGCAAAAGGAATTGCGGTGATGGCTAAAAGGCTGAATAAGACCAGCATAATACGTGCGTCATCCATGATCACTCTCCTGTTATCACTCTCGGTTACGCCGCGTGTGTCGCAGCTGTTATCGCGCGTTAACCGCGCCGCCCGGACTAGCCGAGTTTTTTGTTTTCGCCCATATCGGGAAGGGTGTCGGTCAGATTGGCTTTGGCAATCTCAAACAGTTGCACCATTTTATTCGAGGTCGAATCCCAATATTCCGCTTTGCTAACATGCACGCGGATCAGACCGACGCTGGCATCGTCTTTGCCTTCAGGGAACCAAGCGCCAACGAAACTATTCCAATATTCATCGATCAGCGCCTGATCGCGAAAGGTTTCGGCGACACCGCTCAGTGAGACGTAAGTTTGGTCTTTGGGGCAGGCATAGGCGAGGCAGACATCATGATGTTGATTCAGCTCAACGACTTTGTCGCTACCCAAACGCGTGAAGTAGAGCAATGTGCCTTCGGAAAAATCACCGACATGGTGCATGGGCCGCGCATGCGCGAAATCGCCATTCCAGGTCGCCATCATACAGGTGCCGAGCGGCTCGATTAAGTCCCACACTTTGTCGCGTTCTTGAGCTGAAATCATGTGGGTGTCTCCTTCGTATCGTGTTCGTAATGTGTTTTTTTGCTTGCCTGTTCAATGTGTAGCAATCGAGGTAAATTTTCGATATGGAAGGCGATAAAACCCACTTCTCCACACCCCCAGAAAAAAGCGAGGCGGGTTGGTGTGACTCGGAGTAATCTCACGCGCATGCAATGGCGGGGAATAGGCGGTGTCTCATGCGCGGTGCTGGTATGTGCCAGCGGGGCCGCGGCGCAGCAATACGCCAATCCCTATCCGCAAGGCTATGGCAGTTATCCGCCGCCGCAGTATTATATACAGCAACCGCAGCCGCAGTATCAGCAACCGTATCAGCCGCAGCCGCAGCAATACCAACAACCGCAGTATCAGCAACCGGCCTATCACGAAATTCGCCAGCTGCCGCCCGTGCAGCCGCAGACCGCGCCGGTGGGCATGGTCGTGGGTAGCCCGCCGCCGCTCCAACAAGTTGCGCCGGGACAAGTCTATCCCGCAGCGCCGCGGCCGCAGCCGATCAATCCGCGCCAGCCGGTGCCGCAGAATTATTATGCCGTGTCTGACACCTATGAAGCGTCACGGGCGATGCGCGATGTGCGCCCGAATTGGTATGTCGGCCTCAATATGCAATTCGTGCAGCTTGACGATGCGGAAGCCACGCGCGCCAACACGACGCAACGCGTGACCGAGCTGACGGAGTTCAATCCGGGCTTCGCCGGAGGGTTGGTCGCGGGCTATCAATGGAGCGACTATCTGCGCAGCGAGATCGAACTCGGCTATGGGCGCAGCGATGCTGACGGATCGGAACAGCAACTCGTCATCAATGGCGAAGTGGTCGACACGCAGCCGGGTAACCCCGAAGCGGATGTGCAATATTGGCGCTTTATGGCCAATCAATATGTTGACCTGCCGGTGCCGGGTTACGAATCCTTTATTCCCTATCTGGGCGCTGGCCTTGGCTATGTGCAGCAAACCAGCGGTGAGGCGGATGGCGATCTCGCCTATCAGGGCATGGCCGGCGTTGCTTATTCGCCTGCGCCGCGCATCGCCTTCAACCTCGGCTACCGCTATCTGAATGCGGGTGAATTGCTGGGCAGCGAAGGCTTCGAAAGCGACCTCGAAGCGCACAGCGCCGAACTCGGCCTGCGCTATTATTTCGGGGATTAGGAGATGCGATTTTACGCGTTGGCTTGCCAACGCTAGTGGCCTCCGGT
>DDZS01000046.1:6478-6757 GCA_002346425.1 Alphaproteobacteria bacterium UBA3002 | reverse complement strand
GCTCTTGGCAGGCGCGAACGTGCTGTTCGCGCTTCTTCGTATTGATAGTATGTAGCTGTCATACCGACGCAGGCCGGTATCCAGCTGTCCTGTCCGCTGGACCCCGGCCTTCGCCGGGGTGACGTGTGTATCCTTCATTGCGAGGAGCACTAGCGACGCGGCAATCCAGAGCGTCTCGCTCTAACCACCCTAGATTGCTTCGCTTCGCTCGCAATGACGGTGCAGTACGATGGAGGGAGGTCAGTAGACCGACACAGCCATGAGCCCGCGAAGCGGCAG
>DDZS01000046.1:3888-6144 GCA_002346425.1 Alphaproteobacteria bacterium UBA3002 | reverse complement strand
TGCAGGAGGCAAACCGGAGGCCACGTCTGAAGGCGAAGCCGCAAGACAGAATAATTGCCAATGCCCACACTACCGGTTATCCATTTTGCATGAGCATTACCATTCGCCACGCGACACTATCGGACGTAGCGGCGCTGCAGCGCTTGGCGCTGGCATTGGCGGCGTATGAGGGGGAGAAGACCTATTGCAACGCGGCGACGTGGTCGCAATTGCTGGCCGGACAGGCGGGGGTGCGCCCGGTGGTGCCGGTAGCGGAATCTGCGGGACAGGTGATCGGCTTTGCCTTGGCCTATCCCGGTTATGACCTGGCCTCGGCGACGCCGGGCTTGCATCTGGCTGATCTGGTGGTGGACGCGGCGCATCGACGCAAAGGCGTAGCGCGTCAATTGTTGCGCGCGCTGGCTGAAAATGCGCTGGCGAATGACCGGCATTGGGTGTCGCTAACCGCGCTGAGAGACAATGCCAATGCGCGCCAATTCTACCACGCGATGGGCTTTACCGGCCCGGAAGTCACCTTCCTGGCCGCCGGAAAAACCACCATGGCAGAGTGGTAGGCCACGTCTGGAGCGCAGCGAAAGACATAACACAACTCGTCATGAAATCGTCATATGAAGCGGCTATAGTCGCGGCGTTTTTGGATTTAAACCTGTTTAAATCGTTCAGCTTCGGCTGTGAAACACATGGAGGAGAAATCTTGCCTATTGTGTATGAAGGGGTTGTAACCCTCGTGGCGCTGGCGATCTTTTGGATTGTCGTACGCTACGGAATCTTCGGGTTTATCGAGCTGATGGCCCGGCGGAACTGGTATTCGTGATCGGTTCTCACGCTATCGCCTCGCCCGCTCAGGGCGGGGCGGCCCTTTTAAGTGCTTAGCCGCGATTTTCCCACCAGCGTAAGAAGGCGCTTTCGGTGAAATCTAAGCCGTCGCGCGCGACGCGGCGCAGGGGGGGCAGGGTGCCTGCGCGCCAGTCCGTCTCAATCTCCGGGGCGATATAGGATTTTTTGCACACGGCGGGCGTATGGCCCAAAGTCTGCGCGACGCGTTTGATCGCCGCGTTAAAGGCAATTTTGGTTTGCCGCTCACTCTCCGGCAAGGGCGTGTCTTGCAGCGCTTCATAGAGCAAGGTGCAGGCCGCCCAGGTGCGAAACATTTTGGCGGTAATCGGCTGGCCGCTGACATCTTGCAGATAGGCATTTAACTCTGCCGAATCGACGCTATGTTTTTCGCCCTCCGCATCGCGATACTGAAATAAATGATAGCCGGGAATATCTTCGCAGGCACGCACCACGCGCAGCAACCGCTTGTCGGTAAGGTCGAGATGCCAGCGCGTGCTATTCTTGCCGGGAAAGTCAAACACCGCATGTTTCGTGTCGACTTCGACATGTTTTTTGCGCAAGGTCGTCAGGCCATAGGTCCCGTGTTCCTTGGCATACAGCCGGTTGCCGACACGCGCGGCGGTTTCATCGAGAATCATCACCATCGCCGCCATCACCGCGCGGCGCGAGGCGGCATCCCGCGCGCGGATATCCTGCTCCACGCGTTCGCGTAAACTGGGCAGGGCTTTGGAAAAAATGGTCAGATTAGCGAATTTGGTTTGATCGCGCACAACGTCCCATTCCGGGTGATAGCGGTATTGCTTGCGCTGACGTTCGTCGCGCCCGGTGGCTTGCAGATGTCCGTTATCGAGCGGGCAAATCCATACTTTTTCATAGGCCGGCGGAATGGCCAGGCGCTTGATGCGGCCAATCGTCGTCTGGCAGCCGATATGCGTGCCGTCCGGTGCGAAATAGGCGAAGCCGGTACCTTTGCGCTTGCGGCTAATGCCGGGCATCGTGTCGCTGACATAATGTAGCGAGGCTTGCAGCGCGAGTTGTTCATAAGCATTGGCGAGGCTGGACATAGAATAAGGATGAAAGCGCCCGCATTAAAATGCGATGTGGAGTTAGTTTCCGCCTGCGCGTTGCGCAGGCTAATGGCTCCGCCGTTTCTGCTGAAACGGCTTTGCTGCCGCTCTCGCTGGATCGAAGCGCGAAAAAGAGACATCTGTATGTCTCTTTTTCTAGTTCGATGGCAGGCGCGAACGTGCTGTTCGCGCTTCTTCGTATCGATAGCCTGTCACCCCGTCGCATGACGGGGTCCGGTTCTGCCAGTGTGTGTTGTGGCTCCAGACCCCGTGACAGGCACGGGGTGACAGTCGGTGCGTTATGATGGAGGGAGGCCAGTAGGCCGACCCAGCCATGAGCCGCCGAGAGGCG
>DDZS01000046.1:1941-3578 GCA_002346425.1 Alphaproteobacteria bacterium UBA3002 | reverse complement strand
ATGAGCCGCCGAGAGGCGCAGCCGGAGCGTTTGCCAGTAGGCAAACCGGAGGCCAAGTCTGCAGCGAAGCGAAAGACAGAAAAATCTTCCCCAACACCGTTCGATGCGTTGCGCGGCTATTGTTCCTTTGCTATAAACGGTAACGTGAGAGCATTCCGTCAGATGTGTGTGGTTTTCTGCGTCCTGTTATTGGTGGCGCCGTCGGCCTTTGCGTCGATCGATACCAAGTCGGGAAAATACGCCGCGCTGGTGATGGATGCGGATACCGGCGAAATTTTTTATTCGCGCAATGCCGATGCCAAACGCTACCCCGCGTCCTTGACCAAAATGATGACGCTTTACATGCTGTTTGAGCGGATGCAGCAGGGTAAAATCACCATGGATACGCCGATGAAAGTGTCGAAACGCGCTGCCTCGCAACCGCAGACGAATATCTCGCTGCGCACCGGGCAGACGATTAAAGTGCGCGATGCGATTAACGCGCTGGTGGTGCGTTCAGCGAATGATGTGGCGGTGGTGATTGCGGAGCATCTGGGCGGATCGGAATGGAATTTCGCGCTGAATATGACCAATAAAGCGCGGCAATTGGGCATGCGCAAAACACAGTTCCGCAACCCGCATGGCTTGCCAGACCGCGAGCAATATACCTCCGCGCGCGACATGGCGACGCTGTCGATCGCGCTGCGTCGTGACTTTCCGGGCTTTTACCACCATTTCAAAACCACGAGTTTTCAGTGGGGCGGGCGCACCTATACCGGGCATAACCGGGTGATGGGGCGCTATCAGGGCGTGGACGGGATTAAGACCGGGTTTATCAATATGTCGGGCTTCAATCTGGCGACCTCGGTCAATCGCGATGGGTATCATCTTGTGGCGGTCGTCATGGGCGGGCAGACCGGCGCGATTCGTGACAATCATATGATTTCGCTGTTAGACAAAACCTTTACCGTGCTCAACGGGCGCGACGATAAGCCGCGCATTTTTGCGCAGGCACCGGTGCCGGCTTTCCGGCCTGAAACGCCGGATGACAGCGTGATCGACAAGGCCGAAGAGATTGCCGAAACGTTGGAGCCAGAAGAAAAAGCGATCACGCTGGCGATGAAAAACCGCGAGGTGGAAAAGATTTCCGCGACCGCGCGCGGCGAGAATACGCCGGAAAAACGCGTGGTGGCCGAAGTCGATCCCAAGCATAGCGAAGTCAACACGATTCGCCTGATCGACCCCGCCGCGCCCGAGCCAGCGAAAGAGCTGAAGCCCGCGATGCAAACGCTCGACGCGCAGTTCGCCAAACTCTCTGGCAGTCAGCAATTGAAAGAAGATTGGGGCATTCAAGTCGGCGCGTTTGACGATCCGAAAAAAGCAATGACGGCGGTCGCCGGGGCGGCGAAAATCGCCAAGCCGTATTTAGAAAATTCCAAAATCTCCGTCGGCGATCTGGCGGGCGGCGAAGGCAGCATTCACCGCGCGCGTTTCGCCAATCTCTCCGAATCCCAAGCCCGCAAAGCCTGCGAAACGCTGGTGAAGAATCAGAAACAATGTTTCGTCTATAAGGTCCGCCAGGGCGAACAGCGGGGGTAGTTTTTTACTGTCTTCCGCTTCGCTCCAGACTTGCGCTCCGGTTTGCCTACTGGCAAACG
>DDZS01000046.1:749-1595 GCA_002346425.1 Alphaproteobacteria bacterium UBA3002 | reverse complement strand
GCAGGCGCGGACGTGCTGTCCGCGATTCTTCGTCCCCCCTCTATCGTCATTGCCGGGCGTGATCTGGCAATCCAAGGGCTGGTATCCAGCCGTTCTATTCGCTGAGTCCCGGCCTGCGCCGGGGTGACAGACCAACCCACACCGTCACACAACCGTCATCTTTTGAGGCTATACTGAAGGTTATTCTGCTAAACCCTTGTTTAGCTTGTGCGCCTTCCTTTGGATGGCGTGCTGATGATTTGTATCGAAACAAAAGGAGAGTCGACATGACTCTGGACGTTAAACGCTCGATCGGGCTTGCGATGCTGTTCTGCTATGTCGCGATGATGTTTTGTACAGCATTGGCATTTATGTACTCAATGCCGCGCAGTGTGGACGGCGTTCTCACGACCGCAATCGCGTTGCATGTCATCGCGGCGTTGCTGGCAACCTTCTGTCCCGTGTTGTGGGACGCAGCTTGCGGGCTTCGCGAACGAAGCATCCAGATCTACGCCGTCAACGGCTATATCTGCTTCCCGATCGTCGCGACCTTCTTCACCGTCATGCAAATGCGGTGGATGGATGTCTACATGTCGTGGGCGGTCTCAGCGGCGGCCATGGGGGGCTTATTGACCCTCGCGACGAAAGCCGCCGAAGAGTGCTTCGAGGAATGCGAGGCGAAAGGCTGGAGCTTTCCGTGGCGCTACTGGTGGCCGATCGCCGCCATGGTGCCGGTCATCAACGGCGTGCTGCTGCTGATGGCGTTTCATTTGTCATGATCTATCGGCATGTTGCGTATTGGCGCTTTTCCTGTGATGGGAGAAGCGCTTTTTTTTAGGAGATTTTCTGTCTTCCGCTTCGCTCCAG
>DDZS01000046.1:0-376 GCA_002346425.1 Alphaproteobacteria bacterium UBA3002 | reverse complement strand
GCAGGCGCAGACGTACTGTCTGCGTTTTATCGTCCCTCTCCGGTCTTTGATTGCCGAGTTAATCGTTACGGTTCGCGGCGACGCGGGCGTGGTAGGTGTTTAGCCAGGCGGTTTCGTGCGGGGTGAGCATGGCCGGATCGACGAGGGTCATGTCCATGGGCACTAAGGTCAGGGTTTCGAATTCCAGGTAGCCATCCGCCGCTTCCACCACCAAGACCAGATTTTCGATGCGGATGCCGTAGTCACCATTTTTGTAATAACCCGGTTCGTTCGACAGGATCATGCCGGGCTCTAGAGGCACATCGCCCCCACGTTTGCCGATGCGTTGCGGGCCTTCATGCACGCAGAGGAAGCTGCCGACGCCGTGGCCGGTGCC
>DDZS01000055.1:493-10893 GCA_002346425.1 Alphaproteobacteria bacterium UBA3002 | reverse complement strand
CGTCATCGTGGGTCGCCTGATTCCGGCAGGAACGGGTGCCGCGATCAACCGTATCAAGCAAATTGCAAAAGAGCGTGATACCGAGATCGAGCAGCATCAGCTGGAAGCCCGTGCGGCAAATGAAAACAGCGAAGGCTCAGATGAGACACCGGCCCTGACCGGTAGCTGAACCACTCTAGTCTAAGGAAGCGCGTTTGGAAACCACCCCGAAAACGGTATTCCAAACGCGCTTTTTTTGTGCGCTTTTTTTCCTCACACTGGTCAGCCTTACGCTGGTGACGCAGCCTTACGCAATTATTCGCGATGGCGATACCGGTTGGCATTTGGCCGCCGGTCACGATATTCTCACGCGCGGGCATGTACCCACGACCGACCCATTCAGTTATACCGCGCAAGACTATCCATGGATGAATCTGGCTTGGGGCTGGGATGCCCTTGCCACTCTTATTGAACAGGCAGGCGGTCTCTACGCCGTCTGTGCGTTTAGCGTTCTTCTTTATGCGCTAGGCGTCGCGTTGGCAGGAGCGATGGCCATTACCACGCGCAGCCGTTTCTTTGCCGTGTGCCTGTGGATGATACCGATTTTGCCTGTGTTACTCAATGCAGTCTATGCCCGTCCGGGCGTGGTGGCCGGGGTGCTGGGGCTCATACTACTCTGGTTGATACAATCACCGCGCCGCTCCCTATGGGGCACATGCATGCTAAGTGCATGCATCGGTGCTGCATGGGTCAACCTGCATGGTAGTTTCCCGGTCGCCTTTACGCTTTTTGCGGCCTATGGCGGCGCGGCGCTCATTCGTCACGATTGGCCAGCCGTAACGGCGATAACGGCCATGACAGTTTCGTATAGTCTTGGCCTGTGCCTTAACCCGTACGGCTGGCAGGTTATCACGGCGATCTTGCTCACACTGCAGGGCAACTCACAACAGATGATCAGCGAGTGGGCCAGCCCCTTTGCTTCCCCGGAAACACGCTGGATGGTAGTTCCGCTATTGCTCATGGCCGCGTTATACCTTTATCGCTGGCACGCAATTTCGCTGGCCGAGCATCTGTTGTTTGTTTTCTGGGCGATAGCGGCGTGTGTTTCATGGCGATATTTGCCACTGGCCCTGCTGCTAAATTTCCCAACCAGCGCAAAACAAATTACGCCGCTGATCGAGCAATGGCAAACGCGCTATCCCTCTTTGTTACGGGAGGAGCTGCATCGCGTGGAGCAGTGGTTAAGTCATAAACCTATCCCCCGGTTGCTCTGGCTTATTCCTCTGCTGCCGGTCATCGGCGGCGGATTCTTGCACGCCAACGAGCGACCTGCTCGCTATGCTGAATTAGAACCGATCATCGCTGCCATAGATCGTCATGCCTGCCACCCTCTATTGAATCACTACGATGTCGGCGGCGACATCATCTATCTGACGCATGCGCGTATTCCTGTTTTTGTCGATAGCCGGGCGGAAACCGCCTATCCTGCATCTGTGATTGCTGATGCTCTGCGCTTGCATCGCCATCCCGTGCAGGCTGAACGCCTTGCTGCCAAATATCAGGCGGAGCTTATTTTATTGCCATCCTATGCAACGGCGCCCGAGGGATGGAGGGAAGAAGCTATGAGCGCATCTTATACGCTCTACGGATCACCAGACCTCACCCGCTGCCCGCCCCACCGTGATTGAGCGTAGACAAAGCCCAAAACCCCTGCTATCACCCCGCAAAGGAGTTGCCCATGACTGGAGTTCAAGAAGCGCTGACATTTGATGATGTCCTGCTGAAACCCGCGGCCTCGGAAATCCTACCCCATATGGCGGATACGACGACGCGGCTCACCCGTGAGATTACGCTCGGTATTCCGCTGATATCTTCTGCGATGGATACGGTCACCGAATCGGCGCTGGCAATCGTGATGGCGCAGCATGGCGGCATCGGCTGCATCCACAAAAACATGTCGGCGGAAGAGCAAGCGGCGCAAGTTAAAACTGTCAAAAAATTCGAATCCGGCATGGTGGTCAACCCCGTGACGATTGAGCCGGAAGCGACGCTGGCGGAAGCCTATGCGCTGATGGACCAACATCATATTTCCGGCATTCCGGTAACCGAGCGTAGTGGAAAGCTTGTTGGAATCCTCACCAATCGCGATGTGCGTTTCGCGTCCGACCCGAAACAGCAAGTGAAAGAGCTGATGACAGCCAATAACTTGATTACGGTGCAAGAGGGAATCGAGAAAGAAGACGCGAAAAAACTGTTGCACCAACATCGCATCGAAAAATTGCTGGTAGTGGATGATGCCTATCACTGCATTGGACTGATCACGGTTAAAGATATCGAAAAAGCCCAACAATTCCCCTTGGCCGCGAAAGATTCGCGCGGGCGTTTACGTGTGGCGGCCGCGGTTGGTGTGGGTGACGATGGCATGAAACGCGCCGAAGCACTAGTGGGTGCGGAAGTGGACGTGTTGGTGGTCGATACCGCGCATGGCCATTCAGCTGGTGTGTTGAAAGCGGTTGCAGCGGTAAAAAAAGCCTTTCCGCATACGCAAGTTATTGGTGGCAATGTCGCGACTTCCGAAGGAGCGAAGGCCTTGATCGAAGCGGGGGTAGACGCGGTGAAAGTGGGGATCGGTCCCGGATCGATCTGTACCACGCGCGTCGTGGCAGGCGTTGGCGTGCCACAGCTCACGGCCATTCTAGATGCCGCGGAGATGTGTAAAAAATTTGGCGTGCCTTTGATTGCCGATGGCGGCGTGAAATATTCTGGCGATATCGCCAAAGCCATCGCGGTGGGTGCAGATACGATCATGGTTGGTTCACTATTGGCTGGCACCGAAGAATCACCGGGTGAGGTGGTGTTATACCAAGGCCGTTCTTATAAATCCTATCGCGGTATGGGTTCGGTCGGCGCCATGGCCCGCGGCTCGGCAGATCGTTACTTCCAGTCCGAAGTGGCAGATGCCTTAAAGCTGGTTCCCGAAGGCGTAGAGGGCAGGGTGCCCTTCAAAGGGTCCGCTTCCGGCGTGATACATCAACTGGTCGGCGGCTTGAAAGCCTCCATGGGCTATACTGGCCATGCCAATATTGCTTCCATGCAGCATGGGTGCCAAATGGTGCGCATTACCAATGCGGGCCTAAGAGAAAGCCACGCGCACGACATCACCATCACGCAAGAAGCGCCAAATTACCGTGCAGGCTGATCAGCTTGCGAGGCGAACAGTTCGGCAAAACCGCCGGCCTGCGCTTTTAGTTCTGTGACATCTGCCATGCGATTGCGGATAAACCGCGACTTTAATTGTTCCGCTAATCCTAAAATCTCACTGATACATGTCGCTGCATCCTGAGCGAGACCATCATCAATCGCGTGGCCAAGCGGCGTTTTTAGCTGCGTTGCCGCATAGGTTTTGAATTCATTATAAATACCCGATTTTTCTGGATGCGCTTGTTCATACCCATACGCCATGAAGACAGCGTGGAGTTTATCAAGATCATGCAAGATATGCGATGCCGGTGTCTGCTGATCGATATATTCTTGTATCAAAGCCTTACCATGGGCAAAGCGCGCATCTTCAAACAGCACCTGCAGCGCCAGTGATTCTATACGGTCTTTATCCTGTGGAGTGATTTTATCATGGGGCGTAAAATCGGTAGCGATGGCTTCGCAAAAATCATGTAATCTCGCCATAGCGGAAACATGACGGATAAAATCATCGTCATAATGCTCCGTTGCAAAGCTGGAAATCAGCGCGGCCTGACTCATAAATTTCAGATTTACAGCATGGCTATCAATATCTTCCGGATTTGGTATCGCGCGCTTTACCCAGCCTGCCCGAGGCGTATGCCATAAATCGGATTTAGCGACATCGGGCCGCATAGGCGGGGGGACATTCAAAAAGCGTGAAAAATTGTCACCAACCCGTGGATGGCGTTCTAAGAAGCTTGCTAAGAAGTGCCGATCCGGCTCTGCGAACAAGTTAAAACGCGCATCGGTTAATGGGTCCAGGCATTGCTGAGTTTTCATGATTTCTGCTTACCCCTAAACATGAAGATGAGGTGTGACAGTTACATGAAGTTTCGTCGTTTAACCCCGAAACCCCGTCGCAATCACGTAGCTTTCCGCCGAGTCTTTGCGAGAGGCTTGAGGTTTTGCGTGTTTGACAGTTTTGAAATTTTTCTTCATGTCGACCAGCAAATCATTCTCCGTGCCACCTTTTAGCACTTTACACAAGAACGTGCCGCCGGGGGCGAGGATTTCTTTCGCGAAATCATAGGCGAGTTCGCAAAGTTGAATAATGCGAATGTGGTCGGTCGGCGGATGGCCGGTGGTATTGGCGGCCATATCCGACATCACAATATCGGCATAGCCTTGCAGAAGCTCGCAGATCACTTCGGGAGCATCCGCATCATTGAAGTCTTTTTGAATGAAATGCGCGCCGGGTACGGGCGGGATTTCCAGCAGATCAATTCCAATTACCTGTCGGGCTTTATACTGCAGCGCCACTTGGGACCAGCCACCGGGAGCCGCGCCGAGATCGACCACGCTTTGTCCGGGTTTCAGAAAATTGAATTTATCGTTCAGCTCTAACAGTTTATACGCCGCGCGTGAGCGATAGCCATCGCGTTTGGCTTGCTGCACATAGGGGTCGTTCAACTGGCGTTGCAGCCACTTGGTCGATGATTTCTTCCGGCCACGCGCGGTTTTGACGCGCACCGTCAGGTCTCTGCTACCGCCTTGCGCCATCAGCCGCCGTGTTGCTCGCGCATGAGGGAAACGATAATGCCTTCGCGCACCCCGCGATCGGCGATAGTGATCGTGTCGATCGGGAAAGTGCGGACAATGGCTTCGAAAATCGCGCAGCCGGACAGAATGTAATCCGTTCGCGCGGAGCCGATACAGGGATGCATCGCGCGTTGCGAAGGGCTCATCTGCATGAGCTTCTGCGTGGCTTTGCGAATATCGGCGATCGAGAGTTTCAGCCCATCTACCCGCGCACGATCATACTTTGGCAGGTCAAGGTGGATCGCCGCTAGGGTTGTGACCGTCCCGGAGGTGCTTAGCAATTGCACCGGTTCACGCCACATTTTCTTACTGATTTGATTCGCTTCATTCATCGGCTCAAGTAGCCCACAAATCTTATCGACGATCTCTTCGAAATACATCTCCGTATAAGACGCGCCGCCAAATTGTTCCGAAATATTCATCACGCCATAGGGCAGGGACAGCCAATCCTGAATCAGATGGCGCTTATGCGAATCGACCGGTTTTTCGCCATCAATTTTCACCCACATAAATTCCGTCGACCCGCCACCGATATCGAAAGCGAGGGCGAAGCGCGTGTCGCGCTGTAACAGCGATGAACAGCCGAGAAAAGCCAGCCGCGCTTCTTCTTCATTGGAAATAATATCGATATGCAGCCCCATCTCGTCTTCGATCTGCTGCATGAACGCCTCGCCATTGATCGCGCGGCGGCAGGCTTCGGTCGCCACAAAACGGCTTTTGGCGAGCTGATAGCGTTTCAATTTATTCTGGCAGGATCGCAGGGCCTTCAGCGTCCGCTCCATCGCCTCGGTCGAAAGTTCGCCCGACTCGCTCATCCCCTCACCAAGGCGGACGATGCGCGAATAACTATCGATGACTTTCAGGGTTTTATGCTGGCAGGTCTGCTGAAACACCGGCTTGGCAATCAGCAGCCGGCAATTATTTGTGCCCAAATCCAACGCCGCAAACAGCTCCGACGGCGCCGCGTCGACGCGTTTATGGCGGGTATGATGCTTAACCGGTTTCATGCGCTATCCTAGAATTTCGTCCCTAGGATAGCGCAGTTTTATTCCAAATGCGAGTGGTTTAGCGGCACTTAGATGTATGGTTAACGACGTGTGGCTGCTGCAGCGGGACTTAAAAGCGGATTGTTCTCTAATGCGGCTTGTTTTTGCGGAGGGTTAGGGAAGGGGATTACAGTAGTCGCAGTTAAATTTTGGTCAGGGAACAGTGTGTTTAGGTTTTGATTCGCTTCTGCAACTGCGGCAGCGGCTAGTGCCCAACGCTCGCTAACTTGTAATGTAGGATCTATACCTTGGGTATTTTCACCAACTGTAAAAGGCTCTTCAATTTTATTGCTGAAGCCTGATTGCACGATATTGATGATCTCATCGCGATCCAGCGTACTGGCTACTTGTTTGATAGTATCAATAGCAGCAGTAAATTCTGGATCATTGCGAATTTCTTCCATAAATGCGTTATCGCCAAGTTTGCCCTTTGGATCATAGTCCGAAACGGTGATTGAATACGCAAGATGGTAAGCCATTTCATTTGAGATTTCTTGTTGGTTCGTAGGATCCTGACTAAATAATCTAAGCGATAATGCCATCGGTAAATATTGTTGGTATTGCTGATACGCGCCTGAGAAAGTATCCACTTTAGCCTGTTCTTCTGGCGTTCTGTTCTCTTTTTTTGCCAGCGCGCTAATTTTAACTAATATGTCTTGTGCCTGTTTAAATTGCTCAATCAATGATAGCTGGTCATATTTTTCTTGGTCTTGCGCTTTTAATATGGCGCGTGCCGCATATTGCTGACTCAATTCTCTCATAAAAAATAAGCGTTGCGAGTAATTGATGCTATCTTCATCCGTTTGAACGAATTCTGGTAAAGGGTTCGCTTTACTGGGTTCAAAAAGCGTTGTCATAGCAGCGCCTGCCCGTGCATAGGCACCTTCTGTATCGGCCAGAGGGGAGACTTCCAGTCCTTTATACATTTCTTCTACCACTTTAGGATTATTGTAAAACGTTGCGTCAAAAGCTGACAAAGCTCGTCTAAATAAACGTTCTTCATAATTATTCATTCTGAAGCCGAGATGCGAAGTATCTGTTATTTTTCCATCAATTTCTATAGGTGCTAACGCTGAATTATCTGTCACAAGTGCCTCCGTGCTGTTAAGTGATGAATAACAGTTTGCTGTGACAGGAGTGTGACAATTCTATGAAGATTAGATTATATATCTATACATGCAGCTTTTGACTTTATGTCTTTCGTCGTTGTTTGAGCTAATTTTTTCTGCTCCTCGGGAGCGGTTTGCTCTTCTGAAAGTTCAGGCTTATTAGTTTGGGGAATTACTCCAGCTACCTGTTGTCTTATAATTTCATTGAATGCTGGATCTTGAGCAATAGTAGCAGCGGGATTATTTGTATTCGCCGAGTCTAAGCCTAATCCTATAGAGTTTGAAATATTTTGGCTTGCGCCTAACACTTCTTTTTGTTGTCTGCTGTTCAACACTTTGTTTCGTTCTTCTACTTTAAGTGCTGTAGCTTTCCCTGCAGCCTCACCAGCTTTTTCTGGGTTAGGTTTGCCATCTTCCACTGCCTGTTCAGTATAAACGGTATTAGCAGTCTGAACTATTTCTTGGTCGCTTTCTGCGGCTGTAGCCTGTTGTTGCTGAACGACTGTCTGCTGTGCAGCAATTTGGCTATCTAATTGAGCCTGCTCTTTCGGATCCGTGCTTTTCGCACGTTTCTCTTGTAACGACTGTAAATGCTCTACACCGTCGGTTAAATGTGCAGTTGCTCTATAATTATCCCCAACAGCCGCCGCGAGTGTGTTGGCGCGTTCCTCGCTTAATCCGCGTTCCAGTGCTTCTCTCTTAGCTTCTTCGGCATGAATTTTAGCAGCTTCTTCTATTAGGGCTGCATTTTCCCGTCGGATTTGCTGTTCTGCTTCGTCAGGGTCCCGTCCCTCGGCGATAGCGCGCGCACGTGCCTCTTCCACCCTTTTTTCTGCATTTTCGGCATAAGTGATATGAGCCTGAGCCTCAATTTTTGCATCATTACGCACTGCGGTTTCTGCAGCTTTAATTTGTTCTGGTGAGCCATTCTCATAAGCTTCCGCTAAATCCAGCGAAGATACGAATGAATTCGTTGCCGCTTGCGCGCTTTGGGCTGCTGCGACACCTACGCTACCTTTAAGGCGTTCAGACAGTGTGCCACCGTTTTGCATAAGGTGGGCGTATTTATTTCGCATGCCATCGAAACCGAGCGTGTCGATGCCAAGCGCTTGCGAGCGGCTATCCAACTGCCGTTGCATTTGCATGCTGCGTTGTTCGAAGACTTCCAGATGTTTCTCGTAGACCTCGACGCCCATCTCGGCCTGCATATCGGCTTCGGCGCGGGTGATATCTTGTCTACCGGTCCCTATGTTGGTTTCGGCATAGGATTTGGCGAGGCGGGCTACATCAGTGGCACGGCGCGCGGCTACGGGATCGCCTTTGGCATTCATGACTTCTTTTAGGGCGTGATCGATCGCGCCGAGCGATCCCATTGCCGCACCAAGTTCGGTGTAGGAGCCATTTTGCTGCATTTCCTTAATCTGATCCATCACTTCGCCTTGCAAGGCGATCAGTTCGCTCGCCAGGTCGGTCATATCGCTATAGACCTGAATCGTTTGTTCTTCGGAGGCGGGCTCGAATCCGCGCGTAACATCTACGATATCGCGAGTATGGGTGTCTCTTTGATAGGAAACGGACGACAATGCGGTTTCCTGAAATGCAGGAAACTCCGCCGATTTCGGCATTTCCCATATATCGCGCCCGATCGGATAGGGCGGAATGATATTTTCCGCGAAAGACTGCGTTGCTGACACCTTGCCGTACTCCTGTTACGTTTATGGGATCTTTATGCCCCTGTGGATAAGCTAGGCGATATTAGTAAACAAAAAGTTAATATTTTTAGGAAAATTAAATTTTTTAGAAAAATATTTCCTTAAAGTTTTAGCAAAAATTTTCTTAGATTTAGTTTAAAAGTGGCAAAAAACTGCCGCATATTAACGATTAATTAAGAATCTCTATGTTAGAGTGGTTCTATGAGTAGGGAAATAGGGCGTTAATGGGAATCACCAGCAGGTTTATTGATAGCGTTAATTGGCTGAGTCGCGCCATGACTCCGTATGGGGATGGCGAAACCATTGCCGACCGCTCGCCAATGGATGTGATTATGTCGGATATGCGTGGTCGCTCCAGCGAATTTAAGCTGAGCGATGTGGTGCGTGAAGCGCAGATGCGCGGTGTGAATGGCTCTGAATTACTCAATTTCTCGAATACCAACTGCAGTGGTATGGAATTTGATGCGGCAGGCGTCGACATGATTCATAGCGATGCGCGCGTGGGCGAAGGCGCAAAACTGAATGTGGCAGGTGCTAATCTAACCGGCTGTACCTTTAAGCCCGCGTCAGTCTGTAACGATATCATTTTTAACCTGTGTGACGCGAATGCGTTAACCAAAGCTCAAAACATGACCTTCAGCGGCTTTTATGAGGAAGGGGCGGAGGTCGCATTTAAGGATATGAATGTGTCGGGGTTAAGCATTGACGGGCATCCGGCGAACCCAACGTGCAATATGCATATGCAATTGGATAATTGCATCGCGAAAGACATGAATATTGCGGACTCGCGGTATACGGAGATCAACGCCAAACCCGCGACCGATATGTCTGGCCTGAATGCCAATAATGCCCGTGCACTCAGCATGCATCTGGATGGGTGCCGGATGGATGGCGCAACGATCCGGTCCGCTTCCTTTGCGCCGGATTTTAGTGCGCGTAACGCGTCTGTGGTGGGGACGGACTTTTCTTACTCAGCGCTGGGCAATGCGAATTTTGAGGGCGCCATTGCCTATGGGGCTTCATTTGAGGGCTGTGAAATCGGCAATTGCAATATGCAGGGCATGAAAGCCTTTCCGGCGGACCTGATAGGCGCCCGCATGAATGGGAAAGAGATCACCAATGTGCAAATGGCCAATGAGCTTGGCGGTCAACTTGGCATAGCCATGCCGCAGACCATCGAGGCGGAGCGCGCAGCTACGCAGCAACTGGCACAAGTGCAACAGCGCGCGATGACAGATCCTGCTCCCGCGGCGACACCTAGTGAATGGAATGGACAAAATATCCCGCTGACCGGAACCGATCAATTAATCGCGGCGATGGAAGCCGGAGCTTTGCATGGTAAAGCGTTACGCAGCGATGCGGACCGCGCGGCGGATCAGGATGTGTACCAGAATATCGCGAGCGGCCTGGCCGCGACCCGCGCGACACAGCGCGAATCCGGCGGCATACAGCTTTCCTAACTTGTACTTTTCCCGATTTCGTCCTATGTCCTGCACAAACGTTAATGCAGGAGACCCCTTATGGCAGACCGTCCTTCGAAAGAGGAAGCAATGCAGGCTGTGCGCATCTTATTGCGCTGGGCTGGCGATAACCCGGAGCGTGAAGGACTGCTCGACACGCCGAAACGCGTAGTGGACGCCTATAAGGAATGGTTTCAGGGTTATGACGAAGACCCGCGTAAGGTGCTGGCCAAAACCTTTGAAGAAGTCGAAGATTACGACGAAATGGTGCTGTTGAAAAACATGCGGTTTGAATCGCATTGCGAGCATCACATG
>DDZS01000055.1:0-197 GCA_002346425.1 Alphaproteobacteria bacterium UBA3002 | reverse complement strand
TCGCATTGCGAGCATCACATGGCGCCGATCATCGGGAAAGCGCATATCGCCTATCTGCCGGATAAGCGTGTGGTCGGCATCTCCAAACTGGCGCGCCTACTCGATATTTTCGCCAAGCGTCTACAGACGCAGGAAGTCATGACCGCGCAAATCGCCGATACGATTCAAGAGGTGCTCCAACCGTTGGGCGTGGCCGT
>DDZS01000014.1:2398-2935 GCA_002346425.1 Alphaproteobacteria bacterium UBA3002 | reverse complement strand
CGCTGATATAGAGCTCATTCACAAACATGCTGTCCCAGCCGTTGCGGCGGGTCCACGCGTCGTTCAGCTCTTGCGAGAATCCATCTTGATGGACACTGTCCAGCGAGACGTCTTTCTTGCGGCGCATCGTCGTCATCCATACCGCATACCGCCCGTTGCCGAGCGTTTTCGTCATCGCCTGCCGCAAGACTTCGCGCAGGTCGACTTTTTGATTTTGCAGAATTTCGTAAGTAAAGCCGGTGATTTTGATCACCTGTACCAGTTCGCCATTTTTGGTGACGATGGTTTGCGGATCATACAGCGAGGCATAGGGGACAAAGTCCGATTCGATAACATCATCGGTAATATCGCGCAGCTTTTCCAGCTGCGAGTTGTCCATCTGATAGCGTGGCACGCCGTACTCCCTAATTTTTATTTATAATTATAGCAAATTTTTCGCCTATTTGCATGGTAAAACTCGCAGTCTTCCGCTTTGGCTGCGCCTTCGCTGGTGGGGCTTTTCGCCCTCGCTTTCGCGCTGGCTAGGGTTGCACGCTC
>DDZS01000014.1:0-2096 GCA_002346425.1 Alphaproteobacteria bacterium UBA3002 | reverse complement strand
GCTAGGGTTGCACGCTCGCCTCCTCGAGAGGCCACGTCTTTGGCTTACGTCAAAGACATAAAAAAGCGCCGCCCTTTCGGGCGACGCTCTTTGTTGTTCATTGCCGTAGCAACGTTGTTGGATTAGATGTCGCCAGCGCCATCGCAACCTGCGACGTCACCTTCCGCACCACCAGATGCAAGCTCGTCTACCACGGTATCCGCACCGAAGATCACGGCCACGCCGACACCCACGATGATCGCCATACCCCAGGATACTTTACCCATCAATGCACCAACACCGATCACGATGATGGCCAGAGTGGCAATCCCTTTACCAACCGGTCCGTTAAACCAGCTTACGACGTTACATAATACTTTCGCGATCGTGCTACCGCCGCCACCGCCACCGCCGCCGGTTGCTGCCGCCATATCCGGCACCAGCATCACTGCGAAGGTTAGCATCAGGCACCATGCAAACCCTGACTTGTTCTCCAAAATGGTTTTCAACATATCATTCTCCCTTTGTTCTAATGTTTTCATCTCAAACCGTATCCTCATCATAGGATAATTTTATGACAGTTTAGTTACAATACTCGCATAATCTTAACAAAACGTGAAGAGCGGGCGATTTATAAAACGTTATTTTTCAATAGGCTGCGGAAAATAAAATAGCTAAAATGCTATCTATTGAATGAAATATATCACAGGTTTTAGCCGCCAAACGGTTAAAACAGCGCCTTTAAAAGAGATAAGGCGATGCAATCATCAGACAAGGGGCGGTTTTTAGAATAAGCATTGCAATCCCTGTCAGATCGGGTAACGAAAATTCGTAAACACTATTTAGGAGGCGCTATGACGATCGAAACGAAATTACAGGAAAAAGGTTTAACCCTTCCCGAAGCGTCGCTGCCTGCGGCGAATTACATTCCGGTTGCGCGCTGTGGTAATCAGTTAATCGTCTCTGGCCAGTTGCCCGCGCGCGATGGCCAGTTCCATTTCATTGGCAAACTGGGCGCCGATGTCTCAATCGAAGATGGTCAGAAATGCGCCGAACTGTGCGGACTGAACATTCTGGCGCAGGTGAAGCGCGAATTGGGTGGCGATTTGTCGCAGATTAAAAAACTGGTGCGCCTTGGCGTCTTTGTGAATGCCACCCCGGAATTTACCGATCACCCGAAAGTAGCGAATGGCGTATCCGACCTGATGGTCGAACTGCTGGGCGATGCGGGTAAGCATGCGCGTGCTGCCGTGGGCGTCGGCGGCCTGCCCTTCGGCGTTGCCGTTGAGGTGGAAGCCACCTTTGAAATTGCGTAAGCGCTAATCGCATGATGCAGCGCCTCGCCTCGGCCATCATCCTGCTATTTCTCGGCGGGTTTATCTTTTTGATGGGCATGCTGGCGAGTGAACAAGGTTGGCTCGATGAACCGATGCGTATCCTGCTGGCCAAAATGCAGGTGCAAACCGATATTCGCGAGCCGCTTGATGCGCATATTCATGTCGAGACTCGTGAGGAAGGCCACGCCTTTCCCGGCGCGTTACTGATCGGTTCGCATTATCTGGTCGACCCGGCGATCGTGCTGGTCAATGCGGCGGGCGAAATTCTGCATCGCTGGAATGTCGAAAAAAGCACTGCAAACCAAGCCGTGCTCGACCTGCATCCGCCACTGCATAAAGCGCTGGAAGATCAGTTTTACGGCATTGACGATGCGATGCTGATGCCCGATGGCAGCGTGATTTTCTCGCAATCACTGCGCGAGCTGAACAATCTGCGTGCCCAGCGCATCGCGCGAATTGATAAAAACTCGAAGCTGATGTGGGAAATCCCCGGCTTGTTTCACCATGATATGATTCTCGCCGAAGACGGCCTGATTTATGCCACCGGGTCGGAAGCGCGCGATACGCTTCCTGTGGTTGCTACGCAGAGCGACCCCAAAGCGCTGTATCTCGGCGGCGTGGTGCATATCCTCACCCCCGAGGGCGAGTATCGGCAAACCCTGCACATCGAAGAAGCCTTCGCCAATTCGCCTTACGCGCATTGGCTCAACACGTTCCGCGTCGACCTCGGCGATATTCAAGCCGTGGCATTGCGGGACGAGGTAAAGCTCTACGACCCGA
>DDZS01000068.1 GCA_002346425.1 Alphaproteobacteria bacterium UBA3002 | reverse complement strand
AGCCGCAATGATGCCATCGGCAATGTGCTGGTGATGTCCGCAGCCGCTGCGGTGGCATTTACTCAAAGCCACTGGCCGGATATTCTGATCGCCTTTGTCATCGCCACATTGTTTTTACGCAGCGCATGGCGCATCTATCGCTCGGCCATCAAAGAGCTAAAAGAAGCGAGGCAGTCATGACGTCCATACCACGTGATAAGAATTTTGATAGTACATTAGCCATACTTTTAGACCCTTACAATTTCATCTCAAAAAGATGCCATCAATATGGGACTGATCTCTTTCAAACCCGTTTGCTATTACGCCCAACAATATGCATGACCGGGCCAGAGATGGCAGAGCTATTCTATCAGCAGGAACTGTTCACCCGGAAGAAAGCTGCACCGGGCAGAATCAAAAAAACCCTCTTTGGTCAAGGCGGTGTTCAAGGGCTGGACGGAGAAGCGCATCGCCACCGCAAAGAAATGTTTATGTCACTAATGAATCCAGAGCGGATCAAGCATTTAAAGACGCTGGTAGCCGATGAGTGGCATGCTCATACTATTAAATGGGCGCAAATGGACAAAATTGTACTTTACGATGAAGTGCAGAAGATTTTGACTCGCGCTGTCTGTAAGTGGGTTGGTATTTCGCTGCCTGAGTCGGAGGTCAATCAACGCACGGCACAACTTAAGGGAATGTTTGAATATGCAGGGTCTGTCGGGCCAAGACATTGGTGGTCGCGCTTTTGCCGCAAACGATCCGAGCAGTGGATTGAAGATGTCGTTAAGCAGGTTCGTGCAGGGCATCAAACTTCACCAGAGGATAGCCTAATTAACATTATTGCTACATGGCGAGATTTGGACAATGAATTATTAAGCCCGAATATTGCTGCTGTAGAACTGCTCAATATATTGCGACCGGTTGTAGCGATATCCGTTTTTATAACGCTTTCTGCTCATGCACTACACCGGTTTCCTTCATGGCATCAAAAGCTTCAGGACGACGACGAAAGTTTAGAATTTTTTATACAGGAAGTCCGGAGATTTTATCCATTTTTCCCTGCTGTAATGGCTCGTGTAAGGAAGGATTTTGAATGGAATAATTACAAATTCTCACGGGGAAAGAGAGTATTACTGGATATTTACGGCACTAATCGGGATTCACGAACATGGAATATGCCTGAGGAATTCCAGCCGGAGCGGTTTAAGGGCTGGGATGGTAGTCCCTTTAATTTCATTCCGCATGGAGGTGGCGATTATCACTCAAACCACCGCTGTCCAGGCGAATGGATAACGATAGAGCTTATGAAAGTGTCTTGTCGGTTTCTACTAACAAACATTGATTATAGTGTACCTGATCAGGATATGAAGATTGATAAAAGAAAATTGCCAGCCCTGCCAAAGAGCCGGTTTGTAATGAGTAATGTGAAATTGCGGGGGTAACATGACACGATTCGGAATGGTTACCGCCGTGATTGCTCTGCTGCTGATACAGCTCACCCAGCAAGTGTTATTTGCCACTATCGCAAGCGTAAAAGCGCCAGTGGTGGTGACCCCATTTTTTAATCTGGTGACGGTGTGGAATCCCGGCATCAGCTTTGGCATGCTGCAAGATATCCCAAACGGCCAGTGGATTCTTTCAGCTGCCGCCATGCTCATCGTAGCATGGCTATTCGTATGGTTAAGGAAGGTCGAACATCGCTCCACCGCTTTAGCGCTGGGGCTGATTATCGGCGGAGCCATTGGCAATATTATAGATAGGATACGGTTTTCCGCCGTGTTTGATTATCTGGATTTCCATGCCTCTGGCTACCACTGGCCTGCCTTTAACCTGTCCGACAGTTTTATCTTTATCGGTGTGGCGCTGCTTTTATTCAGCACGCTCGGTGAAGCTAAAACGTCACCCCTTCAACAACCAACCAACTAAACAAACCAAGGAGAATACCATGAAGAAAATAACCAGCTTTTTAGCCCTCGCATTGCTTGCCATACCATTGGCGGTCTATGCCCAAACCAACAATGGGCAAAGCGGCTCAATGGGTAAGCAAATGCAAAATAGCGGCAATGCGCCGATGATGATGTGCTGTCCGATGTGTATGCAGATGATGAATGGCAATAACAGCGACATGTCTATGCAAAATTACATGAAATCGATGCGTCAGATGCACCAGAATATGGGCAATATGATGGATCAGATGCACAAGGATTGTAACGGCAATTATGATGATTGCCCTGCCATGCAGGAACATATGAAAGAAATGCAGCAAATGCACAAAGATATGGGCATGGGCGATATGCACAATAACAAATGGCACAACAAATGGATGGGTAATAGCCAATAAGGAGTAACATCATGGGACATTCACACGATCACGGCACAGAAAATATGGGAGATGGTAAGCTGATCGCTGCCGTTGGTGTGAATGTCCTGCTGACCGCCGCGCAGGTGATTGGCGGGGTGCTATCAGGCAGCTTGTCGCTGATTGCCGATGCGCTGCATAATTTGAGTGATGCCGCATCGCTTGGCATCGCCCTATTTGCACGGAAGATTGGCCGCAAACCCGCCGATGCGCATAAAACCTTTGGTTATAAACGCGCTGAGGTCATAGCCGCACTCATTAACCTGACCACTCTGGTCATCATCGGCCTGTATCTGATTTACGAAGCGTTATGGCGTTTTGCCGAGCCGGAAGCAATTGAAGGCTGGACGGTGGTGATCGTAGCAGGCATTGCGCTGGCCGTTGATGTGGTCACGGCGGTGCTGACCTATACCATGTCCAAAAACAGCATGAATATCAAAGCGGCGTTTTTGCACAATGTATCAGACGCGTTGGCCTCGGTGGGCGTGATTATCGCCGGTACGCTAATCCTGCTTTATGGCTGGTATTGGGTGGATACATTACTCACCCTTATCATCGCAGGCTATGTGCTGTGGCAGGGATTTACCATGATACCTAAAACCATTCATTTACTTATGGAAGGAACGCCAGAGCATTTATCCATACAGGAAGTAATTACAGCAATGGAAGCGATCAATGGCGTTTCCAACGTCCATCATGTTCATGTCTGGCAGTTAGATGAACATCACAATGCGCTCGAAGCGCATGTAGTGCCAAACGATGATGAACCGGCGCATATAGAGAAAGTCAAAACCGCCCTTAAAGCCATGCTCTCAGAGCAATTTGATGTTGGGCATTCAACACTGGAATTTGAACATGCCCAGCTTTCAGATTGCGATGAGATGCAGGGTGGTGGATGAGTTACTTTACCTTTATCAGAACCTTTGTTGCTGTGTATCGTTGTGGCTCATATAACAAGGCAAGCAATCAGCTTGGATTGAGCCAACCCGCTATTTCCAAGCAAATAGCCGCGCTGGAGCAGCAGCTAAATAAAAAACTGTTTGAGCGCAATGGTCGCGGGGTGAAACCCACCATTGTTGCCGATGAGTTAGCCAGCTCATTATCGTATCATGTGGATTCTATCGAAGTGATCTTTAACCAATCCCGCACCGTTACCGATGATGTGGCGGGAACAATTCATATTGCTGGGCCGAAAGAATTTATCAATGCGAAGATGATTCCTGTATTCGCGTCACTCGCCACCCATGACATCAAAACCGTGCTGCAAGTGAATACACCGCAAAAGATGTTCAAGCTCATTTGCAATAATAGTTTGGATTTAGCAGTGACTGAGTATTTGAGTGATAAAAAGGATATCGGTTACCGCGTATTATATAATGATGATCTGGTGCTGGTTGCCTCACCCGCATGGGCTGATAAGCTCAATGGCGAGCCTGTTATTCCTCAAACCTTATCGCAGATACCGCTGCTGGTGTATGAGGAGGCATTCAATTATATCCACCAATATTATCTGGAAGTTTTTAATGAGGATAGCGTGAATCGTCCGATAATCACGGTGGAAGACCTGAGTATCATTCACGGCCTGCTTTGTGAAGGTACGGGTTATAGCGTTTTGCCAAAATATCTAGTCGCCGATGATTTAGCCTCTGGTAAACTGGTGCAATTACATCAGCCTGAAAAACCACCACAGCACACGCTTTATCTATTATGGAACAAATTCAGTATGCGGAAATCCCGTAATCTTTTTACTCGCGAAGCGATTCTAAAGGCAGCAGAAAAATGGTGATATATGAGATATTTGATGACATTTTCGCATAAAATGGTAAACTATTAGCCTATGAAGCAATTTAAGAAAATCTGTATCATGTTGGTGATTGCCATGTTTGCTATGCAAACCACGGCATCAGTCGCGCTTGCGGCTTGCAACTGCCCTGATATGCAGGAGCAGGCAATGCAGATGGATGAGGCTTCCAATGATATGCCATGCCACGGCATGGATAAAGCGGATGCTGAATCCGAACCATCATCTGACGATAACCAAATGGTGGATTGTGATAAATGCGGCTGCGGCCATTGCACAGTAACCACCACCGCTGCTTTGCCTAATCAACTATCTACCAATCAATTGATTGGCACTAATAAGGCTGCTTTACCGGCCAGCGATTTTATGAAGTCGCTGCACCCTTACGGTATCGACTACCCTCCCAAACGTATCTCCTAAGTTTTTCACGCCCGTAGTGTAACTGCTCTACTGGGTGTTTTGCGCGTGACCATTTTAGTTTTTTTGGCACGTCTGCATTTAACTTAATTGGAGATTTCTTATGAAATTATCATACGCGCCAGCATTGTGCTTAATGGCACTGATGGTGGCAAACACAGCCGAAGCGCGGCCAGTGTCTTATCCCGGCGGGGTGACGGTGATGCAAATGAACGATATGGATTCCAGCTCGTTGCATTTGCATTACTCGCCCACCGCAAAATATTCCATCGGTTATAAGGGGGAATATTTCAGGGATGAGGATTGGCAGTTCCACGGCGCACAGCTCAACTACTTAGTGAAACGCTGGAATAAACCTAGCGAACAAGCCAACCTCTATCTTAAAGGTGGGCTTGGATTAGCCTATAGCGACTATCAATCACTTGATGGTGAAAACTCTGCTGCTGGTACGATTGGCATTGCTGCCGATTGGGAAACCCGCCGCTGGTTCACCTCATATGAAAATCGCTATGTCAATGCTGGCAATATCGATGAGTTTTTTAACCAAAAAGCTCGCATCGGTGTTGCCCCTTATATTGGCGATTATGGCGATCTTCACACATGGTTGATGCTGCAAGTCGATCACAATCCATCACAGGATGACGAAGTGACATTCACGCCACTGGTGCGCTTGTTCAAAGGCGAATATCTCGCCGAGGCAGGTGTCAGTGACAAAGGCGATGTGCTGTTTAACTGGGTCATCCGTTTTTAATCAAGCTTAAAGGAAAATTATCATGAAAACATTATTATCAACACTTACTATTGTAACCTTACTCACTGCTGCACCTGTGTTTGCAGCAAATGAATCTGCTACGTCGCATGACCATAGCAAGATGGATCATTCCAACCATGATGTGGCACCGGCTAGTGAGGCAAAGCCTCTGAATGCTGAATGCGCCGATACCATCAATGTCAAAGTGAATGGGCTGGTGTGTGATTTCTGCGCTCGCGCTTTAGAAAAGATATTCGGAAAACGCGACGATGTAGAGGGTATCAAAGTTGATCTGGATAATGGCAGTGTCGTTGTTGCCATGAAGCCGGGTCAGACTATTGACGATGCCACATTGACCGAACTGATTACCGATTCTGGCTATAATGTTCGCGCCATCGAGAGAGGATGCGATGAGTAATCCATCCAATCAAACATGGCTATCAACACTTAGCCTGTTTACCTCAGCTGGCACATTGGTGTGCTGCGCCCTCCCAGTGTTATTCGTAACGCTGGGAGCCGGTGCCGCACTTGCCGGTCTGGTATCCACCGCACCGTGGCTGATCGCGCTATCGAAATACAAAGCGTGGACGTTCGGGTTATCTGGCGCAATGATCTTGTTCGCAGGGTTTATGCGCTGGAAGGCCAGAAACGCACCATGTCCGATTGATGCCAAGCAAGCAGTAGCGTGTGGCAGGCTTCGTAAAGTCAGCGGCTGGATATATTGGGCATCTGTTGCAATATGGGCAATTGGGTTTTTCTTTGCCTTTATCGCGGTGGAAATATTTTACTAATTTCAAATAGATCATTTATTTTTTTAATAGATGAATGAAACATTTAAGGAGAAAACGATGAATAACTACAAACGCTTTTTAGCCATGATTACCACCTCTACCGTAGTGATGTTTGGCTTGATGTATCTTAATTCTTACGCGCTGGATCATGTGTTTTTCAGTGAAACACGCACCTATATGGCTCTGTATATGGGTGGGGCAATGGCAGTGGTGATGCTGCTATTCATGCTTGGCATGTATCAGGATAAAGGTAAAAACACCGCTATCTTTATCGGCGCAATCGCCGTGTTTGCAATCGGTGTATTTCTGGTGCGCTCACAAACCACCGTGCAGGATCAATCATGGATGAAAGCCATGATCCCGCATCACTCGATTGCCGTGCTAACCAGTGAACGTGCTGGCATTGATGATATGCGCGTAAAAGAATTAGCTAACGAAATCATCAAAGCCCAACGCCGTGAGATTAAGGAAATGAAGTGGCTGATTGATGACATTAAGAAAAACGGCAAAGCGACTACCGAAGCAGCCGCCGCAGAGCGTCCCGTGCCAAAATTTGAAGGAGAATTATAATGACAAAAACAGCAGAACTTTACCGCATGGTGACTGATGAGCATATTTGCCCATACGGTATTAAATCAAAAGCATTATTGAAACGCGAAGGCTACGAGGTGGAAGATCACCACCTCACCACACGGGAAGAAACTGATGCGTTCAAAGAAAAGCATGATGTCAAAACCACGCCGCAAACTTTTATTGATGGTAAACGTATTGGCGGCCATGACGATTTAGTAGAGCATTTTGGCAAAACCACACTGAAACAGGAAGGCACGACGTACCAGCCGATCATTGCTATCTTCGCCACCACATTTCTGATGGCGATTGCAACTACCTATGCCATTACTGGCGGCTTCGCGCTGATTAAGTTAATCGAGCTATTCATCGCCTTTAGCATGTGTGTGTTGGGAATCATGAAGCTGCGTGATCTGTTTTCCTTCACCAACCAGTTTTTAGGGTATGACCTGCTAGCACAGAAATGGGTGCGCTACGCCTACATTTACCCGTTTGTGGAAACCGGCGCAGGCATTTTGATGATTGCTGGTGCGCTCACATGGCTGGCAGCACCCGCTGCACTGTTCATTGGTACAGTTGGCGGCATCTCTGTGTTCAAAGCAGTATGGATCGACAAGCGCGACCTCAAATGCGCCTGCGTGGGCGGCGATAGCTCCGTGCCGCTTGGCTTCATATCCTTCACTGAAAACGTGATGATGGTCGGCATGGCTATTTGGATGCTAACCAAGGGGGCTATGTAATGGATAAAGAAATTAAAACCACCAGTGCATTACAGCCGCTGGATGTGAACCGCCGTCGTTTTATTCAAATGGCTGGCGCGGGACTATTCGTGGCGGGATTTAATGCAGCCTTGCCGTTGCCAGCATGGGCGAAAACTGCTGCGCTTGGTGTGAGGGAGACTCAAGCAAAAAGCCGTTATGATCTGAATATTGGCTATTCACCCATCACGATTGATGGGCGCAAGGCTACATCCACTGGCATTAACGGCACCGTGCCGGGACCACTCATCCGTATGCGCGAGGGTGACTTTGTGAATCTTAATGTTACCAACGGGCTAGATGCTGATAGCTCCATTCACTGGCATGGAATCATTCTCCCGCCTGAAATGGATGGTGTGCCGGGATTAAGTTTTCGAGGTATCGCTCCGGGCGATACTTACCATTACAAATATCGCTTAGAGCAAGCGGGAACATATTGGTATCACAGCCATTCGCGCTTTCAGGAGCAGACCGGCACTTACGGACCACTCATCATTGACCCAAAAACGCCAGAGCCATTCCATTATGACCGCGAGCATGTGGTGATGCTGTCGGACTGGTCATTTGAAAACCCTGAAACCATCTTCCGCAACATCAACCTGAATGGAGATTACTACAATTTCCAAAAGCGTACCGTGTTCGATTACTTTGGTGATGTTTCTGATAAAGGCTTCAGCCCCGCTACGAAAGACTGGATGGCATGGGGCAGAATGCGAATGTCACCGGTGGATTTAGCGGATGTTACCGGCTCAACCTATACTTACCTAATGAACGGCAACTCGCCTGATATGAATTGGACGGGTATATTTAATCCGGGTGAAACGATACGCCTGCGCTTCATCAATGGCTCGGCCATGAGCAATTTCGATGTGCGTATTCCGGGCTTGGATATGACGGTGGTGATGGTCGATGGCAAAAAGGTAAAGCCAGTCAAATTCCATGAATTCCGCATCGGTGTTGCTGAAACCTATGATGTGCTAGTGACACCACGCGCTGATAAAGCCTTCACCATTTTTGCAGAATCAATGGATCGCAGCGGTTATGCACGAGGCACACTTGCGCCGGAGGCTGGTTTGTCTGCGGCAGTGCCTGCGCTTCGGAAGCGGCCAGTACGGACGCTGGATAGCATTGGTATGGGTGGCATGGATGCAACATTCTTTGGGGGTGGTATGGATCACTCTAAAATGGGGCATGATATGAAGGGCATGGATCACAGCAAAATGAATCATGGTGATCCGAATGTGCCGGGACCAAAAGGACCAACACCCTTCAAGCCTGAAAAGGGAAAGTCCAATGTAGCGATGGTCATTAATAACCCGAAAAACCTACTACATGAGCCGGGCATTGGGCTTGGGGATGATGGCTGGAAGGTGCTTACCTATAAAGACTTAAAATCCAACGAGCCGCAGCCTTACAAAGATGCGGTGGATCGAGAGATGACCATCAACATCACCGCCAATATGGAACGCTATATGTTCTCGTTCGATGGCAAGAAATTCACCGAGCATGATGGACCCTATATGTTCCGGCATAACGAGCGGCTGCGCTTGTGGCTGGTCAATCATACGATGATGGAGCATCCGATTCACCTGCACGGCATGTGGATGCAGCTGGAAAATGGCGGCAGTAACGATGAAATTCCGTACAAGCACACCATACTGGTTAAGCCGGGAGAGAAATTGTCGGCAAAAATAACACCGATTGAAAAAGGCGACTGGGCGTTTCATTGCCATCTTTTATATCACATGGAAGGCGGCATGTTCCAAGTCATGCGGGTCGTATAGGGAGAAAATCATGAAAAAAACACTTTTAATACTACTGACCTTGTTGCCGTTCTCTGTTGCGGCTCAAGAAATGAATCATTCCGCTATGGGGCATGACATGGAAGGCATGGATCACTCTGGCATGAAAGAATCAGCCGGTGGCGTGGAATTTAGCAAGGAGATTAGCACCTATGGGCGGGATGCACATGGTCAGCCAATGCTAAAATATGGTGAAATCCCCATGCACGATAATGAGCTATTCTATACATTCCGTGCAGATCGCTTAGAGCAGCGTTTTCAGGATGGTGATGATGTAACGCTATGGGATACGGAGGCATGGATCGGCTATGATTACAATAAGCTCTATTTGGAAAGTGAGGGAGAATATAATACCGATAAGGGTGAATATGAATCCGCCGAAGTCGAGCTACTTTATAGCCGAAACGTATCTACTTTTTGGGATGTACAAGCCGGTTTTCGTCATGACTTTATCAATGGTGAAGATGACCGCAACTTTGCCGCACTCGGTGTGCAAGGGTTAGCACCATACTGGTTTGAAATTGATGCGACCTCCTATGTTAGTGATGAAGGTGATATATCAGCCATCGCCGAAGCAGAGTTTGATTTGATGCTTACCCAGCGGCTTATCTTACAACCACGCTTTGAAACGGAGTTAGCATTGCAGGATGTGCCGGAATATAATATCGGCTCTGGTATTAACTCCATCGAGCTAGGAGCGCGACTGCGGTATGAAATCAGCCGCAAATTCGCGCCCTATATCGGGGTGGAATGGGAGCAAAATTTAGGCTCAACTAAAAATATGCTAGAAGCAGCAGGTGAAGATACCAGTAAAACCGCTATCGTTGCCGGTGTGAAGCTGTGGTTTTAAGCTAAATAGAGTGCGGCCTCAGCTTTTCTACGGCGCATTAATCCGCGCAGCTTACGGCCACCCGCCCATACCCACCTGCGGAATTCACGCGGTACTGCATTATGTTCCTCGCGGTTGACTTTGCGGCGAAGGGTGGAGCGTTGGAGCGCACCAGAGCCGAGGTTGAAGGTGAAGGATACCAACGCATCAAACTGTCCATCGGTTAGCGGCACTTTGATAAGACGCAATACGGCTCGTTCAGCTGACCACACATCTTTTGCCAGCAATGCTTCGGCCGCTGCTTCGGTAATGCCATTAGCGTACATATTGCCTTCTTCCTTACGGATCAGGTGTCCGTAGCCGATGGTGGGGTAACCAGCAGCATCCAGATACACTTCTGGTTCGAACCCCTCAAATTGCTTGATTAGCTCCAGCCCTTCTTTTGTGATATGCCGCATCACGCAAACCACCTCCGTGCTTTTTCCATGCCACGAGAGCCGAACCAGTAAGACATGATTCCAGCAAAAATCGCGGAATCTTCTGCTTTCCATACTGCTGCTACCTGCTGCCATGTGTTAGCGTCATTAAGCCACGGCAACCCGCTGGATTGTATGGCTTGAAACTCTGCATATTTGAAAAGCACATAGGCAGCGAAAAACGCATAGGTAAGAATTGGGCGCACAGAACCGCGCAAGCTATCTACCCAATCAATGCCGATTGGCTTATCCAGTTTGTAGAGTGCTTTGCTCTCCGCAATATCGGCATGGACTCCGATTTCTTCTAGCCGTTGCTGGTGGCCTTGTGCTGCCTGTTCCATCTGCATTTGCAGAATTGCCAGCTCGTGTTTGCGGTCGGCCGCATCACGCCATAGTTTTAATAAATCAGGGAATGCCGAGCTTACAAAGCCCAACAAAGATGCAAGTAATGTCATCATGGTTTTCTCCGTTTGTTTTCAATGTTTTCAATGCGGGTTTTGAGACGCTCTTCCGTGCGATCCACACGGTCAATGATCGCGGCATCAGCTGAATCGGTATGCAACCGCATACGGTTCTCCATGCTTTCAGCTTCAATGCCGGTAAAACGATCCTGCGTGGAAATCGCTAGACTCTCTCGGTAACGGCGCACATTGCTTTTGATCTCGGCTAGATCAGTGGTGATATCGCCAATCTTGGTTTCAATAATCAAAATGCGATCATTCTGTAGAATGAGCGTATCCTTAATCTCACCCATTGTTTCCGGCATATCGCGGAAGATGAAGCCCAGCGCGATCACGATCATCGCAGGGAGTAGGAAACGTTCCCACCGCGCCCACGGCGATATCTTTTGCTTGGTTTTCTTATTCTCCTGCCAGATAAAGAAAAGCCCCGCGAGCTGGGCTAACGGGGCATATTTTTCAACAAGTTTTTTGATCTCATTATCAGGTGGTTCTTTCATGGTTTTCTCCTTTACCAATTCCATGGTCCGTGAGGTTTGATGTACTGGACGTTGATTCTCACCACGCCAGTTGAGAATGCACCGCTATCTGGCGTGAGCAACACCGGCGTATCGCTATAATAAGTTACGGGATGGTAGCTCATGCCGATATTGGTCGAATCCGCGCCCTTGCCAATGCCGTTACCATAGCGGGAGGTGTCACCTGATACGCCCACGCCGAAGGTGGTGACCGTGCCAGTGATGGCGGTGATTACGCGAGTATTGACTGCCAGAACCGAAGCGCGGTCAGGAATATCCGTGCTGGTTTCACTGTCGGTGCTTAGATCAACATCTTCCTGCCAGCTTTCTACACGCAGATATTCACCTGAATCTTTCATAATCAGGTTAAACGCCACCCACGTTGTGCCATTATAGGTCATACGGCTGTCGATATCTTCCACCACCGCATCCATCCATTTGAACGGTGTGTAAAAAACCCAGCCATCAGTTAGATATTGCGCCAGCTGGTTATCCTTGCCAGAAAAATCGCCACTGCCGCTAGTGCCAACAATTACCACATCACCCTCCGTGGGGCTAACCGGTGGCGTATTGGTAATTTCTGACACCACTGGCGTTACGAACGCATCGAGGCGGTTTAATCCATCATTATGTGTGACTTCTTTTTGAGCCTGTCCGGTCACAATATACGGCAAGCCCAGCCTTCCGGTTGAGGACATAATACTCTCCTGATAAATTGGTTAAATTGTGGCTGAAGCTGCGTAGCCGCGACCCACCACCGCTGATAATTGATAAATTTTTATATCTACGCTGCTTTGCGCCGCGCCAAAATCTGTCGTTTGATCGGCCGCACTGTAGCTGGCGGTTGGGCTGGTCACTTCAAGTGTTCGCACCACATCCAAGCCATCGAGGATATCTACTTCATAGCGTTCTGATTCTTCACCCAGCGGAATATCAACACCATCGCGCCATTCTGCATCCACACGGCTGCGACGTATCCAATTCAAAGTGAGGTTATCACTACCATCACGATTACCAGTGATATGAACCGGCGCATAAGGCCGCAAATTACGCCCTGTGTAGGTAAAAGCTTCCTCCTCGGTAGTTGCTAACGTATTTCCTACACTTGCCGCCTTGTAGTACAATTCTCGGCCAATGAGGTTATTTGCAATAGCCGTGGTATATAGCGCGGGGCTAATTAGAACGAAGTGATCACCACTTTCATGGCCATCCATCGCCCATTCTGTGCCTTGCCGCCCACGCAGCAGGCGAGTGAGCTTATAGGTGCTTTCACCAACCAGCTGGGCATTTTGGAATTGCACCAGCTCATCACCAATCAAAGCTGCATTTGCGCCATTTAATACGGCCAGTTCATTGACGGATGCCAAGCTGCCGGAGGTAAGCACCACTTCAACTTCGTTGGCATCATCCCAGCTTTCAAATACGCCATCGGCAAGGTTTGTGCTGATTACGCCAAAAGTGGCTGCACCATCTAGGCCAGCTAACACATTGAACGTGTTGCCGCCATCCTCACCACCATCATCGGAGCGATACACCGCTGCGCCATTCCAGTTTGCACCATCGGCTGCAACGCCAACACGCAGCAATCCTTGATTTTGTACGGTGTCAGTTGGCAATGGTGGTGCATCAATGAAACGCACCAGCGTATCTGGCACTAACACCGGCGGCTGAATCGTTTTACTGGTTTCACCCGGAGGCGAATAAAAATCGTATGAGCTGATATCTTCAGCCACCGCGCTCACTTTCATTACGCCGTTGGCCTCCATATCAGTTTTAAGCACACGCATTTCATGCGCCACGCCAGATACAGTGATGGTTAATACATCCGTTGGCTCGATACGCACATATTCCGGTGGAAGCATCAGCGTAAAACTGGTGCGCTCCTTCCATGTGCCATAAAGCGTGATATCAGCCACTTGCTTGGCTTGGGTTGCACCCATGACAATTGGCAGATTCATACTCACCTGATCCACCGCCCGTACCACCTGCCGCTGCGAGGTTTGCGTTACAGGGTCATAATTAAATGGTCGATCCAGATAGGTGACGTTTACACGCTGGGGCAATTCAAGCTCCTGCGCGTAATTAATCTCTAAGATATCCTGCACCCCTTTTTTAGCAGTGGGAATCAGGTTGCCTTCAGTAATCGATACTACCGACTCGCTGCCGCGTGGCACACATTTCAGCAGGCCATCACTCTCTACAATATCGAAGAAAAATGCAGAGGTGAGATAGTCCAGCGCATTACGCACATTAATCGGCCGGTCGAGGATAAACCCTTCCAGCGTATCAGTGAGGCGTGACACATCATAATCACTGGCGGTAAGTCCAGCAGCTTGCAATAGCTCACCCACCACCGCACCGAGCGTAGAATTGCCAAGCTTGCCATTGATCCAATGGCCGGTAGCCCATAAAATGCTATCAGACCACACGCCTTCTAAATCCGGCCAGAAGGAGAATGGCCGACCATCCCACGTCCAGATGAAACGGCGCGGCACTAACTCACTGTTACCAGCTTCTTGGCTGCGATCCTCTAAATACTCCAACGTAGCATTAAGTGCCTGCCGCTGCGCCTGAAAATCTACACGCCCTTTAGAGCCGCGAGGGAAAAAGCTCTCACTGGAAGTGGGGTCATAAAATACATTCGGCTGGTTGGGGCAACCATCCACCGATGGAAAACCAAACTCTGTAAACCACACCGGCTTCATTTTGGCAGTCCATGCAGTGGTATTACTATCCGGATTGGTGTGGGTGTTTTTCCACCAATACTCTAAATTCTTCCAAGCAAAGGTTTCATCTCCGCCATAGCTGGTTTGGCCAGTACGAGCTACCGAATCGGTGTAATAGTAATCCCACCCTTCGCCTTTCTCCCAATATTCTTTGATTTTATCTTCATCAATTTGGCTTTGCGGAAGATCCGGCGTAAGAGGAAAATAGCTATCAATTCCCACAAAATCGATATTAGGTGAAGCCCATAGCGGATCGAGGTTAAACCAGCCACCAAGACTGTGATATTCGCTCCAATCGGCGGCATAGGTTACTTTCACACCAGCACCCACCGCTGTTTTTACTGTAGCCGCTAATGATACCAGCTGATTGACTGCCGGATAATTACCGGCCGTGTTGGTATAGCCGGTCATGCCAATTAGCTCCGAGCCAATAACAATAGCATCAATCACATCTTTCAGTGCCGTGCCACCTACGCTCAAATTAGCGTAATGAGTGATAAACGCATTATAGCCATTAGTTTTGGTAAACCATTCATTAGCATCGGTAAGATTTGCCGGAGCAATGCGGCCGCGCCACGGCTTTGGCTCTGGTGTGATGGTGTCCACAAATGGCATGGGATACAGCATCACTTTCAAGCCACGATTCTGTAGCTCTTGGCATAGCTGCACCACCGTATGATCGGAGGGAGTACCGCCATAGGTTGGCGTTTCAGGATCAAAAAACAGCACTTTTTGTGCAGTAGCGCGTGAAAGCCCAGCCACCGACCAATCTTGCGGCAACACCCGCGTTGTGCCTTGAAATTCTACTTTAGGGATGATGGTGCAATCACCGGCATCCGTGCTAGTGGCAAACCACGAAACGACAATGGCAACCCATTCAAGATTCGGTAAGATATCCACCATCTGATCAATTGCTACGGTAACATCGGCCTTGCCTTCGTAATTGTGCATATTGATAAATTGCTTGTCACCGGTTGGGGTAAACTGGCCGGTAAAGTCATCAACATAACCATCCTGCTTGGATTGAATATCCGTGCCATACACAAATTCACCAGCTCCGGGAATCATCACCACATCTTTAACTAAATCCTCCACCGCAGGCGTGAAACGAATGGCGCGGCGCACTTCAAACGTAAAATTAGGAATACGGTTGCCATATTCAGCCAGTAGAAAATCCTCAATCACCACATAGGCCATTCCACGATGCGCCGGTAATTTAGTGGCATCGATATATTTCGCCATAATATCATCCACGCCTTGGGCTTCATCCCCAATATGGACGTTATATTTTCCTTGGGCAGCAGACAGCACATCTTCGGTCAGCACTTTGCTATCAGCCCACACACGGATCACTTCATCCAGTGGTCCTTCGCAAATAGCAATCGCCAGCGTCACGAAATATTCATAAGAGATAGTGGTTTGGCTGGTCGTGGTTTTACCACCACCGCCGCCACCTTTACCACCACCAGAGCTGCTTTGTGTGGTGGTCTTTTCGGTTTTTACCTCTTTGATATCGGTTGACCAGATGACATTGCCTGCCAAACGCATTGTGCCATACACTTTGGGAATCATATTGCCATAGGTCGAGGTTTGCGCTCTTAAATCGGCAAGGCGTGGTCCTTCCTGTGTTGGCAATTGCACCCGCTGCGTTTTTGGAAAAAACGTGCTAGCAGCCATACTGCCGAGGTTCGCGCCCAGCACTGCGCCGGATGGACCACCCAGCACAAAGCCAGCCGTTGCGCCAACAACAGGTAAAACAATATCAGCCATTTATGAAACCAGTTTATAAGTTCGGAAAGCGATACACATGCGTAAGCATCCGTATCCATGTATCAGTAAGTGGTTGCTCCACCACGCGCCCAGCACTTGAGTTGCAATGAATCAATCCAGCCCCACCGCTAGGGTATTCAGTAAGAAGCCCAACATGCTGCGGGTCTTTAAACGTACGAAAAAGCAGTAAATCTGCTACTTGCATATTATCGATCGGCACTTCTTTTAAGTGCTTGGAAATACTCCGCACCAGCCGCCCTTGCTCTGGATACATCGAGTAGTTAAATTCATCGGCTTCAGCTAATGGCTTTCCGTTCTCATCCTTCATATTAAGTTCGTGGATTACGCCAACCACCAGCCCTAAACAATCTGCACCGCCATCACCACGACTAGATTTTTTCAACCGCCCTTGATGATGATATTTTGTGCCAAGCCATGTCCGTGCCTGCGTGATTAATTCATCTTGTGTGATATCAGCCATTACGATCCGTCTTATCTAAAGTTCCAGCAGTAGTGAGTAGCTTGTCCGTTCCCGGCACATCCGGCTCACCTCGAAAATTAATGATGTTGTTAAATTTGCTGTGGCAAGTTTCGCGGGTTTTGTCGCAGCCAGCAATGATATCGAATGTGTCACCCACCTGAATTGATTTGCCCATTGGCAGAGAAAGCCCAACAGTGGTTTCAGCAAATTCTTTTACCTCCATCTTGCGGCCATCATTATTGCCGCCCGTCCATTCCACTTCGCCGCCGGTAAAATAGCCTGCTGCCTGATTCAATGTGCTGGCCTTGAAATTTTGGTTGCTGGTTACTTCTGTAACGGTTGCCGATATAGTGAAGCTGGCGAGAGCTACCTTGCAGCGGCCATCACCAAGAATGGCGCGGCAGGAAGGCGAAAACACCTCACCAATGGTCTGGCTTAGATGCTGCGTAAGGCCACGCACTTCAGCTTGGAAAAGCTGGCCGTTAATGGTCACCTCGCCAAGCCTCCCACGTTTTATAATCAGCTTGCCTTGGCTTAAATCTTCATAATTGAGAGCAAATATCTCAATTTCGGCATAGTCATACAGCCCAGCCAGCATATCTGATTCAGTGATTTTGCTTGGGTAAGTCTGCCCATCCACATCAAGGTTATCAACTGACATATTGGATTTGCTCTCCACCGTGGTGGGCGTAAATCCGGCAATCGAATCATAATCTACACTGTCATAGGTGATTTTCTCGTCATGATCGGTAAAGCCAAGCTCCGTACCATCGCTGCGGGTAATTTTCCAGCATGTGGCTAACGTAGTTAAACCACCGGCAAAATGCGATTCTAATTGTGGCGATATAACTCTCATACGCGCACCTCAATCAGCGGAATGCTATTCCAGTTGCCAGCATCGAAGCTATCCATAGAGATAGACATTTCATCGGTATCGAAGCGCACCGGCACATCAAATTCAAAATCCACCGTCAATGTTCCAGATAATGCCGTGGTGATGATGCCGGTAGCGGTATCTACGCTCCAGCCACTTACCTGCAAAACGCTATCTTCATAGAGTTTGATAGTGCCAGCCACCGGCTTGGTTATCTCGCGCTCCACAGCCACCGCACCGCTGCTATATTGCTTGACCATCTGGTAATCATTGCCACCCAGCGAAGTAAGGGGCTGGTTCTCGCCTTTGTAATCACTCCAATCTTTGAAGCGAAAACCCACCGCCTTCACATAGGCTTCTACCGATAGCATTAATTCACGCTGTTGTGTGCGCGGCCGTGACATCGATTGATCGCCCACCACTTCTTGTTTGGTATAAACCAGCAAAGCCGGTAATTTTGGCTCTTGCAGTGCATAAACCCGCGCTTCATAGACGCGGCTTCCAGCACCAGTATTATTTTTAAGTAAAGCAACCACCGCTTGGCGTATTTGCGTTCGTGCGTGGCTCATGATTCCTCCAGCATAATTTCTGTAATGCCTTCATTGTCAGAGCGCACGGCTGCTGCCGTATAATCTTGTCCATCGATGCTGAATTGATCACCTTCGGCAATCTCTGGCACATCGATGCCTCGCACTGATAATATTGGGCTATTGATAATAACATCCACGCTCTCACCGCCGGTAATCTCTGAATAAGATTGCAGCATACCGGCCACCGTGCGTGGGCTTCCACCATCGGGCGTGTAAGTGATTGTGCGCCCATCCAGCGTTTGCAGGAGCGTAAGATCACGCCCCTGCATGTCCTCAATGAACGCCATCGGTTTATAATCCTACATTTAATAGAATTTTTACCGTAGCATCACCGGAAGCTGCGGCCGCTGCCGCTACACCAACCAGCGTATTGCCGGAAGCCGTAGTGGTTAGGTTGCTATTGGAGCTATTCCAATAGAGCTTTGCACCTTGGGTGACTGCGCCACTGGCTTTTGCCACACTGAATACACCAGAGATGCACACCGCGCCGGTTTTGCCATCAGCAATGGCAGTTTTAGCGACACCACCAAGGATGCCAACCACCACAAATTCACCGGACGCAACATCTGCGCCCGATGCCGTATAATCGAGGGTTTTACCCTCTTGAACAAAGTTAGTAGCCATGAGTTTTTCTCCTTTAATTTAGGCATTAAAAAAGCGGCACTAAGGCCGCTTCAGGTTGAGTTTTACCAGCGATTAAGAGCCAGCGTTTTTATACAAAGTACGGAATTCCAACGGTGCTGCCGCTGCATCGATACGCACTTTGTATTCTACGCCATCGACTGTCCAGCCATCCTGCTGATCAAGGAATGGTGCCGCAACGCCATCCAAATAGCCCACCTCGATGGTATCAAAAGTGCTAGGATCAGCCAGCAGATACCATGCAGTAGTGGAATCCTCATCAAGCCGCGCATCCACCACCACTTCCGCTGCATTACGCACCGGATTTGGTTTCTTGCTATTGGCTTGTGATGGATCTGTTTCAGATGCCATTAACACCCGCGCCGTGTCTTCCAATGCCGCAGGCACAAGGAAAAAGGATGGACGGATATTAAGCGTAGCAGCCCCATCTTTCTGAGTACGCATCGCTGTGCGGCCAGCCCCCACCGTAGTGGCAGTTGGCGCAGCACCAGAGCCAGCAAGGTTTTTATGGCTGGAATGGAATAATGCCGTACCATCGCTCATGGTTGGGTTGCTGGTAATCACATTAAATACCAGATCACCCACGGTGCGAGCAGCAGCACGTCCCATTTTACGCGGAATCTCCACAAAGGCTGTCAGATCATCATTAATGATTGCCTGACGAGTGATGGAGAACAGCTTGCCATAGGTTGCCAGCTGGATAGACTCCGAACGCTCACCAATGGTGCCGTGCTTGTATTCACCACCTTCTTTAACCTCATCCAGCGTTTCAAACACACCAAGCCCAACACGGCTATGCTGTTTGAAATCCGATAGGTTGCCGGTGCGGGTAAAGCGTTGGAATACTTCCTCGGCTTCTTCATACCCACGCAGAATGGCTTTACGCGCATTGTTTTCCAGCAGCTTGGGGAAGTCACTGGATGAATGGGTGAAAGCACGGCCGACTAGCTCACGTTTATCAAGCCGTTCGGTGCGTACACCACGCAATTCAAGCGATTTACGCGCCAGCTCCATCAGCGTATAACCGCATAAATCAGTCGGATCAGCATCCTTATCAGCTAACCCAGCACGGAAGGCAATGGCATCTTCAGCAGCACGAGAGAATTTCTCGGCATCCGTTTCACCCATTTCGATGCGAGGGCTACTGGCAGCAGGTTCTTCACCACGTCCGATAGCTTCTAACAGCATTTTACGCGCTTCGTTGATATCCACGCTTGGATCATCAAGGCATTGATCGCGCTCTTTGCTGAATTCATTATGGCCGGTAAACAGCTCGCGGATTTCACTGCGACGCTCTTTTTCAGCCTCCAAGGTTTCTGTCCGCACCTGATTGGTATCAACAGAATTGTTTTGTGCCGGTTCGCTTTCTTCACGTTCCGGGGTTTTTACCACTTTCTCTGGCATAGTTTGGTTCTCCTTTTGGTTAGTAAGTTGGGGTTGGGATTTGAGGCTGCGCTCGGTATGAGCATCATCCTCGGCACTCCGACCAACCCCAACAGTGGGATCAGCGGGAATATCGACCAGTGAAATCTCCATCGGTGTCCAGCTGATCACGCGGTAGAGGTCTGGTTTATCTTTGTTTTCTTCTTGCAGCTTGCGCTCATTGATACGGTAAGCCACTGACACATTACGCAAAATGCCATCGCGCACATCTTGCCAAATGCCTTCTATTTCATCGCGCTTGGATAGCCGCACTTCAGCGTAGCCACGGCCATTCTCAATCCATGCACGTTCCACTACACCAATGCGGCTTTGAGCATTGCGGCGGTCATGATTGTAAAGAAGTGGGGCAGAATTATTGAGCCGTTCCATATCCACTTCACGCTTTTCATGGCCAAGCACTTCTACCCACGCATCACTGAAAAAGCTCTGGCGGGTGACAGGTTCTTCCGAAGAAAAAGAAAGCCGCACAAGGCGGCTATCATTATCAACTATCGATTCGCGGGTGAGGTCAATCGTCCGTGTCAGTATCTCCGGATTCATCCGGCTGTGCGTTTCCGTTTCCGGCTTCGCTTCCTTCTTTGCTTTCTGAGGCATCGCTATCTCCTTTGGTTTCGTTAGTGGTTTTTGAATTGACGTTGGTGGAGAAAATTATTCCGGCATCATCTTCTTCCTCACGCTCCAGCTTGATTTGCTCGAACGTGTCTTGAGGATTGCCGCCACGCTCGCGGATAACCTGAGCGCGTGATTTAAAGCCAGCAGCAACCGCTTTCTCCTCGGCGGTTACTTCTTTTTGCGGATCAATCCACGGCATCACTGGTCCTTGGAATCCAGCTTTTTTCAAGGTGCGCGGATTTAGTTTGGTTTTGGGTAGCTCCAGCTGGCCGGAGAGGATTGCCATATCAACAAACCGTTCCCATACCGGCCGAACGCAACGCTCAATGAAATACTCGCGCAACACTGCATAATGGACGGATTGCTCCACCAACTCCTGCCGCTGCGCCGAATAAGTGCCATTATAATCTTTCGATATCGAAGAAAAGCTGGTGCTTGTACCAGCGGCAATAGCTCGCATTTGGCTGTTACGGAATTGCTCCAACATCGTATTGGGGCGGTTACTATCAATCATGCCAACTTCCTCACCCGGAAGCAGGTTATCGAAAATCATTCCGGGCTGCATTTTCATGAGCCGGTTGCCGGTATCATCTACTTGCACACCGCTAGTTGGACCATCGAGGCTTTTACGGATATAGGCGCAGATGCTGGCGGCAACTTTCGCGGCCAATCGCTCTGACACTTCGTAATCCTTGATATCCTCCAGCCGCGTTAGCACATTGGCAAATACGGATACACCGCGTGTTTGGCTGATACGCTTGGTGATTTTCAAGTGCATGACTTTATCAGCATCGATGCGTTTGGTATCTTGCCTCAGCACCAGCGTATGTGGATTGCCCGGATGTTCTTTATACAGGTAATAAGCGCGAGGCTTGCGCCATGCGTTTTTCTCTACACCGTGGATAATACCTTTTTTCTGATCATTTAACTCGAAGGGCAAAAAGTCAGCTTCGATTAATTCCAGTGAGTAAGGCACAATGGTGCCGTGATCAACGGTACGCGATAAGCCTTCCACATGCTTAAGCAACACTTCACCATCACGAAACCAATGCCGCGCAACAATCCTCAGCAAATGATTCCAGTGACATTCCCACGTAACTTCGGGATAGCGTATCCATTCTTCCCATAACTCCAGCAGCTGATCATTAATCGGTTTGGCCAACTCACCATTTTTGAGTTTCACTTGCGGCTCAACAGTAATTCCACGGCCAACAACATTATTGACGAGGCAATCCAGCACACCACCGGCAAGGTCATGGTTCTCATCCAAATGCCGTGCTTGAAGGCGTAGTGATTCGCCAGCACGTTCAATAATGGCATCACCACTACCAGCATCGGTTTTACGCTTACGAAGGCGAGAAGGTTGCGCTGCTTCATAGGCACGTTGTACCTCAAGCACTTTTCTCGCTGTTTGCCTACGGACCGCCGCCTCCGGCGATACCGCTTCAATTGCTTTATCTAAGATATTAACCATCGCTGAAATCCGCCAATGCTGCTTGTTGATTTTGTTGAATTGTTTGTTCAAATGCTGATACGCGGCGTTCCCAATAAAGAATCTGCTCGCGTACTTCCTTCACGTTGGCCATCGTCAAGCTACGGCCATTCATGGTGTAGCTTTGCCCCTTGGCAACTGCGAGGTCTGCGGCAATCCACGCATCCAGCGCGGTTTGTGCTTGTGATAATGTTAATGCCATCATGATCTCCTAACTAAAATTCCAATCCTCATAGCCCATCCATTCATTGGCTTTTGGTTCGGCCGGTTGGTCTTCTTTTTGTTTCAATTTCTCGCGTTCCTGGTCTTGTGCCAGCGCATCTAAATTCGGATTCAGAATATGAAGGGCAGTTAAGCCATATACCCTGCAATCCAACGCCTCATTGCGTCTGCCTTTAGCCAGCACCCATATCCGTGTTGGGTGACCATTGATAAACTTGGTCTGAATACGCTCGGCCGTCAGCTGCTTGAAATACTCCTCTGGGTAATCCGAAGGAAAATGACAGTAGCCGGGTCCCGGCTGGTGTATTTTTAGCCGTGAGTAAATCATCTGCTTGGCGGTATCTGTACCAATAGAGAACAGTTTCACCCGCAGTTTATTTGCTTTGCTGAATTTACTTACCAGCGGTTTACCAATCTGTGATGCACCCTTTATCGCGTAAATGCGGCGATATTCCCGCGCTTTGCAGTATTCATAAACTTTCTGTGTGAAGTGACCGCCCGTATCTACACAAGCAGCCCCCACCGATAATGTGCGACCATCAACCGTTTTTATCGTTTGGCCGAGTACGTTATCTAAATCTTCCCATAGCTTTGCCTGTGCCGGATCACCATGCAGCACATGGTATTGCAACGACCAGCTTTCCTGACCAATGCCCCAGCCAATAACTTCAGCTTCCAGCCGATCATCTTGCACATCAACACCGGCCGTAATCACCACCACTTCTTCCGGTGCGATTCTTCCCCAGTTCTCTTTACGTTTGAGTAGGCCGGATGGATCAATGCCTTCGGTTGCTTCCTTCCATGTTTCACCGAGCGAGGTATTAACCCAAACTTTGAGCGTTTCCGGCAGGCGTTTGGCTTTGAGAAAATTCTCCACCATTTCAGCCCAGCGCACCCACGGACTGTATAGCTCCGAGATATGAAAGCCGATTGAGCCATTAAACGCTGCTTCTGCCACCCATTCACCGTGAGTAAGCATCCACGGCTTTTGTGCATCCGTCAGCCGTTCCTTGCAGTTTTCGCATTCGTAGCAAGTGGTTTCAGGTTTTCCTTTCTCAAACTTTATTTGCTGCCAGCTCAATACCTGCGTTGCATCGCAAGCAGGGCATGGCACATAATATTTGCGCTGATCACTTTGCTGATACCGCGCTTCAATCTTGCTTTCATCCTCCACCGTGGGCGTGCTGGCTGATACCAGCAGGCGATTCCAAAAAGTGGTAGTACGCTTTTGAGCCAATGAACCCGGATCACCTTCACTACCAGCCGATACTGGATAGCGGTCTTCCTCATCCAGCAGCACAATTCGTATCGGGCGACTTGCCAGTGATGATGGGCTATTAGCACCAGCCATCGTTAAGTGACCGCCGGTAAATTTCTTATGCAGTAGCGTATTGTCACTATTGCGCGTTTTTGCATCCCGGAATAATCCGGTGAGTGCATCGGTATCGCGTATCATCGGCGCAAGCCGGTCTTTACTCCAAGCCTCTGCCATATCCAGCGTGGGCTGAATAAACAGGATGGGCGCAGGGTCTTGGTGTACGAAATAACCCAGAATATTATTCAGGATTTCCGTTTTTCCAATCTGCGCTGAGGTCATGAATACCACCTCACGCACCCCAACTTCATTTACTGCATCCATCATACCGCGCTGATAGGGTGCGCGGTCAGTCCTCCACCTTCCGGGTTCGGCGCTTGCTTCCGGACTTAGCTTTCGATGCTGGTCTGCCCACTGGCTTACGTTTAGCTCTGGCGGGGGTGTCCACAGCTTTCTTACGTTTTGCTTTAGCTGGCTGTATTTCTCCGTTGTCGTCTGCGAGTTCACTTAGCGCCTCATAGATAGTTCGTTTCAGAAACCTTTCGATTTCTGTGGGATTTTCTAATGCGGCGATTTCAAAGGCGGTTTTGCTTGGCAAGGCCAATAGCTTCATCCGGCAGGCCGCAACCTGTTTCATCCAGTCAGCTTCCACGATATCCAGCAGCACCAGCTGATTACGCATGGTAGCTACTTCTATTTCAGTTTTATCAGCTTGCGCTTTGATTAACCGCGCTCGTTCTCGGTAAGTGTCACTTGGTGTTTCACCTGTTCCATAAGCTCTTTCTTGCAGATAATGCACATACTTCTGGACGCAGCGTATCAGGTCATATTTGCCCTTTTCGGGCTTGGGAATAATCCCATCCCGCGCCAGCTGCTGCACCCGCCTGTCGGTCAGGTTTAGAAACTTGGCAATAACCGCAACTTTGTGAAGAATTTGCATTTAGGTTTCCTGTCATGACGTGATGATCCACCCCGCAAATTCTCCAAACCGAAACCATTCCTGTGCATCTTCTCCGAGTATAGAAGGGTCAAGTGGACGCTGTACCCCGCCGAGTGATAATTCTTTGGCAATAATATGCTCTGGCAAAACACCCGCCGCTACTTTGCCAGCCAGCGTTAATCGCCAAAGCACAGTAGCCTGATAGCCGGTTGCTGCCTCGCATTTATCGACAATGACAATTGCGCCACCCGGCTTGAGTGATTTTCTTAAACTGGCCACAAATGCCGGTCTTTCATGCACTGGCATAAACATCATTACTAAGTGGCAAATGGCCACATCGAATGGCTCATAAGGAAAATGACAAGCATCCACCTGCATAAGATTTTCTTTGCCGGGTCCAGTATATTTAGCGCACATCTCTGCACTCGGCTCAATGGGTATCAGCCGCGCATGACGCTGCTTTAACGCTGGTTCAAGGGCTTTACCAATGTTGCCGGTGGATGCGCCGATATCATACACCAGCCCATTTTGCGGTATGTAATGCCGAGCAATATGCGTCACCGCGCCGGTCACCAAATCATACCATGGCAACTGTTCTCTTACATGCTGGTTAAAACTACTGGCGACACTGGCGTTCTCAAACGTCCATTCCTTGGGAATGTCTAAGGTGTCGGTAGTGTTTTCCATTCTTCATTCTCACATACTTTGATTGAGGGTATGCCGTACTCGGCATACATCGCTTGCGTTCGCGGGTTGCTTTCAATTGCCAGATATTGCTTACCGTTCTCACCATGTGCGGGGAAAACCAGCTCCTGAAGCATGATCCGCTTTGCAATATGCGGCGGTTTGAAATAGCGATTAAAATGCGCTTCCTGTGGAATCCAGCCGGTCTTGAAGTATAAGCTATCCAGCGTAGCTTGTTTGTGCTTCTCCGGCCGCGCTGTCATCATGATAGTATGATAAGGCGCAACCAGACTCGCTAACCATTCGCGGTAAATCTCATGCTGTATTTGCAAGGCGAAGGGTTTATGTTTTTCACGGCTGTTGGCAACCAACGTGTAATTTAGATCGAGTAAAATAATCATAGCTTAATTCCTAGCCGGTTAGAAAAGGCTTGTTTTGCTTGCTTTACCAATCCCATCCGACTGCCATCAGGATAAGGTAAATCGAACTCAAATTCGAGAGCTGCTTTTAATCTTTTAGCATTTATTTTCTTTGGTTTAGCGCACACTACCTGCACGTTACTATTGCTCTCATTCACCTTCACCAGATCGAAGAATTCCTTGAACAATTCATAGAATTCTTTCTGGCTATGGTATTTTTGAACCTTGGGTGAAGTGGCAATATCACCCAGCGTAATTCCATCTTCATAATCAAGCTGAAATAGCACTCCTTTCGATTGCCTCTCATTGAGTGAATGATAGCCATTCAGCTGCTTGATATTGATATGATTATTGGCTGATGCCACCGCATAAAGCCGAGTATTTTCATCCGCCAGAGCCGCGCAAATGCAGGCAATATGCTCTCGGTCTTTACGAAATGGCACACTGTTCAACACGCTAGAAATGAAAATAGAGGTGTAGCGCAGCTGCTGCGTTCCAATCGCCTCTAAGAATTCTTCTGTTAAAGCAATGCTGACCGTTTTGTTAATATCGTTACCATCCGTAACCCGATAAGGCTCAAACGGTGTAACGGCAATGCCCAATCCACGAAGGATGCGCGTTTCATGTAAATGCCCCGCACCAAAATCTAATACGCAGCGGCCATGTTTTTTAATCCAGCGATCACGGTTTTTCGCTTCCGCTACATCAAAGCTCTTAGAAGTAGCATCACCGGCCACCGCAAAGATGAAACCACGCCCAAGATTGTTGCGTATCTGGTGCAACCGCCGGAAAGAATTATGGCGTAATAGATCCTCGTAACGATGGTGGATATCAAAATCCATCGAAAGGTAATTCAGCATGGCTTCTGCCAGTTTTCCTTCCTCGTCTGATACAAATACCACCGGAATCTCTGTTTTGCCTAATTCAGCATAATGCTGCAAGCGGCCAATGCCATTAACCACGCGGTAATCCCGCGTAGCTACGATTGGCATGGAGAGGCCACGGCGTTTTAGTGTTTTGGCAAGATTCAGTGCATAATTCTTCCAACGCCGTTGGTTGGCTTTTAGAAACGGCTCAATCGCATGATTCTTTACATCCATGCAAGGATAGAAAGCATCGCTATCCGGTTCTTTGTCTGGCACGTTCTCTGCCAGCTTCAACACATCCGCAGCTTTCAACTGATCATTAATTTTGGCTACGGTATCACTCTGGCCAAGGTCATTGGTAGCGCGGTTAAATACCACGTTCACGCCTTTACGCTCGGTTAAATCCATCGCCTTAGTGGTAAACACCGGCACTTTGGTTGCTCCCATACGGCAGGCCACATGATGACGCTGGTGGCCGGAGATAATCTCCCCATCCGGCGTAGCATATAGCGGCAGTAAGAAGCCTAACTTACGCAAGGATAGCTCAATCAAATCTAACCGCTTCGGATCAGCCACCCGTGGGTTATACGTTGAAGGCTCAATATCTGTGACGTTTACCAGTTTCATAATCCGAGCCTGCGTTGTAATTCAGCGATGACTTCTTTTTTCTCGAAGCCAACTTCCTGTTTGAGTTTTTCAATCCAATCGAGATATTGCTCTCTTTCAATAGTGAAGCTGTAAGAGGCGATTCGGGCAGTCGTGTCTGCTTCTTCAATCTCATTTTCACCATCTTCACTGAAACCATCATCCAGCAGATCATCTACCGATGATTTAATCTCCTTCAATTCTTCAGCATTGAAGCCAAGTAGCTCGGCATCAAATTCAGCATCATCCAGTTCAGTGATTTCGAGCTGTAGCAGGGCTTTATCCCATTCTGACTCCTCACCAACGCGGTTATCGGTAATGCGATACGCCTTAATTTGCTCCGGCGTTAATTCAGTGGCGATGTGGATTGGCACTTTCTTCAAGCCCAACTGCTTGGCCGCTTCAAAGCGCACATGACCAGCCACAATCACTTTTTCTGCATCGGTGACTATTGGCTGGCGGAAGCCAAACTCCTTGATCGAAGCGGCTACCTTTTCAACCGCATGTGTATTGATGCGAGGATTCCGCGCATACGGAATAACCTCTTTAATTGGCACTAATTCTACTTTCATAGCTCATCCATTTCGTTTTTAAGTTTCTGTAAGTTGTTGATATTGTTAGTGAACCCACCCAAAAAACGAAACGAAACCGACTTCTTGGATTTGGCGCTAGAAAACTCCCGCGCTCGCTGCGTACCCGTAAGGGGTCGGGTTGGAAGGACCCGCTTATATATTCTTGCTCAACCAGTTGATTTACAACAGAAAACACCGTTGATTGCCACTTGCAGGCTGTTATCCTTTGAAGGCTTAACCCTAACCAAAAGAGGTAAAACCGATGGAAAACACACAAATAAGCAACGAAACCGACAACCATGCCGCACAAATCAGCATGATTGCCGCACTCAATGACCGCTTACGCCAAACTTATTGGGGCGGCAAAGTAATGACCACCAGCGGTGTGAGCGCACTGCCGGATGAAATACAAATACAAGTCTTCCGCGCCGTATCAGAGTTCGATACATTCACCGAAGAAAATGATCCACATGGTGAGCATGACTTCGGTAAAGTGGAAGTGGCAGGCCACTCCTTCTTCTGGAAGATTGATTATTACGATAACCGCATGGAATGTGGATCAGAAGACCCAACCAATCCTGATGTGACCACCCGCGTATTAACCATCATGCTCACCGGCGAGTATTAAACCCGCATCTTTGAGATATAAAACTTAAGATTCTGCATAAACTCTTTAGGCAGTCGCTCTTTTACTTTCCTCTCCATGATCCGTTCATTCTCCCGCTGCTTGAATAGCTGCATGATGCCCGGTCCGAATAGCTGTTTTACCGGCAACCGCTTTCCACTCTTACGCATATAGACCGTGGTTTTCTTAGAGCCTTTCCTCTGTGGTGCGATAAAAGCACCGCGATAGGTGCGGGTTTTACCCCATGCCTTTGCTTTCACAAGGCCGCGTTTACCACCGGGCTGTTGAGTCGGCTTTTTCGAACCAACCACAAACTCGATCAGAGGCAGAGGCTTTGCCTTGGCAATTAAATCCACCCATAGCTGTTTGTAAGTAGCGCGATCTGTTCTGATACGCCGCTTAACCCCAGCTTGTCTGCTTCCCATCTGCGGGGCGATATGCCGCGCACTGGCAGACTTGGCACTATTTGCTACCCTATTTAGGGTACGAACGGTTGCCTTTGGCACAGCCTGCTTTTCTAGGCCGCGCAAGCCACGGCGCAGCGATTTAAGATCACCTTCAATCGAAACATCGAAAGTCATAAAATATCCTGAATGATTTTAGGTTAAGCAGCCCGTGCTAAATCCATCATGGACTTTACCGGCAATTGTAATATAAGCACTTTTGTGTTCGGACAGGTTCGCAAACCGTCCACTACACCCCGCCATTTTAGTGTTTTGCATTAGGCAACTTTTGTAAGCCGTCCTAAGTTTCGCACTTAAAGTATTAAGTTGCTGTTACAGACGGACCTGCGATACTGCGAGTTGTAAGCAGACGCATGTCAGAATTTTTTCTTTTTATAGCCGTTGGATTTGCCGCGCAGCTTGTGGATGGGGCGATCGGCATGGCTTACGGATTGGTTAGTACCTCAACCTTACTTTCTTTCGGCATCCCTCCCGCAACGGCGAGTGCTAGTGTGCATGCTGCGGAAGTGTTTACGACGGGCGCCTCTGGACTATCGCATTGGCGATTGAAAAACATAGATTGGAAATTGGTCAAGCGCTTGGCGCCAGCCGGTATGCTCGGCGGTTTTCTTGGCGCGTATATTCTTGCGACCAATGCCAGCACATGGCTGAGCCTGGCGATTGCGTTTTATCTTGTGATAATGGGGGCCGTTGTGTTGCGTAAAGGGCTTCGCCGATTCATGTCCAATCCACATCAGCCTAAACATGTTCCCGTCATCGGATTTTTTGGTGGGCTGTTAGATGCGATCGGTGGCGGGGGATGGGGGCCATTAGTTACCACTAACTTATTAGGGCAGGGAACGCAGCCGCGCATGGCAATTGGTTCGACCAATCTTGCAGAATTTTTTGTGACTTTTACGATCTCATGTACCTTTCTATTGACGATAGGGCTGGAGCTGTGGCCGATCATAACCGGGCTGATAATCGGTGGCGTAATAGCGGCACCCATTGCTGCCTATGCTGCGAAATATGTTCCGGCACGAATTCTGATGGTGGCGGTAGGACTAATTATTATGGGATTGAGCCTACGAACAATCGTTATTTCAGGTGAGGGCCTGTTGTGGTGATTCTAAAGACGATAATGGTGTGTATTGCCATAACCCACTACCCAGCATGCGCAAGCCGGAATCAGCGGGGAAGGGAACTTCTTCGTAGGGAGATGTGGGGAAAGCTTGCATCAGGGCTTTACGCATGGGCTCGTGCAGGCCGGATTTTAGGATAGGATACCATAATAGTACGGACAGGTTTGGCGAGCGGCGCAGCAGTTGCTGTAGCCATGGGGCCATGTCGGCATATTCGTTTTTTAGTTCATAGCTGGGGTCGATCAACAGCAACCCATTGCGCGCGGCTTGCTCAGTGGGGAGTGACAGCATGCCCGCATAGCCATCAGCCTTTTCAATCTGCACGCGATCATGCGGCATGGCTGTGCGTAGAGCCGCGTGTTCCTGGGGGTGAAGCTCGAATAACTGAATGGTGTCCTGGCGGTGCAGTAAGTGCTGGGCGATCAGCGGCGAGCCGGGATAAAAGCGCGGGCCATAGCGTTTTTGCGTCTGTGCGATGCATTGGCGATACGGATGCGACTTAGGTAGCGCCGCAATGACGGGGGCGCCCATTTTTGCTTCACCGGTTTTTTTCGCTTCTTTGCTCGACAAATCGTATAAGCCCCGCCCTGCATGGGTTTCATAATAGGCGAGGGTCGGGGCATCGGCAGGGCGGGCGACGAGCATCTCTGCCAGTCGCGCATGTTTATGCGCATCGACCAGATTTCCTGCGTGATAGCTATGTTGATACGACAGCATAGAAACGGTTATAGCATAGCAATGTATTTTCGGGACACACAATTACCATAAGCGCCTCAGGAGGCTTGCATGGCAGAGCGCGGAATGAAACGGGCAGTGGCGATGCATAGCAGCGGCGTGACGAGAAGTTCCATCACTAAGGTCAACACGATGGGCAGCGTAAAGATGTTGAGCACTATCGCGCCGAGCAGACGCATCCCGCCTGCGAGCATCACGATATAGCATAAATGCAGAAACAGCTGGCGACAGCGATGGAGATGTTTGGCGCAATACCAGAAGGTAAGCCCAATGCCCAACAGCAGTCCGGAAAGATAGCGATGATGGGAATCATCAAACGGGTTGGTGCTGGGGTCTCCCATAACGACGCCGGCTAACCCACCGCCGATGGGTACCAAGGCAGCGATTACGATCGCCGCTTGCAGCAAGCGAATCTTGGTTAAATAAAACATGGGGCGCATGGGATATAGATAAGCGCAGGAAGACGCGTTACCAGTGTATCTCGGGAGATAGTTGGGTGTTACCTGCCATGCTGATGCGATCTTTATGAAAATCATAAATATCCGAAGTAGAGAATTAACAACGTGTGATGCTAACACTGATGCGTAGAGGAGGATGATTATGCCCTATCAATCACGCAATGAACTGCCGGATGCGGTTAAAGACCATCTGCCCAACCATGCGCAAGACATATACAAGGAAGCGTTTAACAGCGCGTGGGATCAGTATAAAGATGCGGAAGACCGGCGCGGAGATGATTCGCGTGAAGAAGTCGCGCATAAAGTGGCCTGGAATGCGGTGAAACAAGATTATGAAAAAGGCAAAGATGGTGATTGGCACCGCAAAGCGGCGTAGAGACACCAAATAGGATTCGAAGGAACGCTGAGCTTTATATTTCGGTCAAGATTTCTGCTATGGGTAAACGGGACTTGGGTAGACGTGCATTATAGTCATTTTCCGGGTGATGGTAGCCAAGACATACGGCCACCAAGCTGGTATAACCACGCTGTCGTAAATCGAATTCGCTATCGAGCGCTTTGACATCGATGCCTTCCATCGGGGTTGCATCTAGCCCGAGGGCGGCAGCACCGAGTAAAAATTGCCCTAGATTTAAATAGACCTGCTTGTCCATCCAATGCTGCACGTCTCTTAAATCATGCTTATGCAAATTGATGAATTGATGGCGTACTGCAATTTGGCGCGCACGCTGCGCTTCGGGATCGCGCACGAAGCGGCCATCCTTTTCTTCCGTTGCAACCAAATGCTGAATATAGGCCTCATCGATGTCGAGCTTGCTACAGAAAACCACTACAGCGGATGCATCGAGAATATTTTTTTGATTATAGCCGTAATCGCCTTGAGCGGCGGTGGCAACGCGCTGTTTGCCTTCGGGTGTCGAGGCGACAATAAAATGCCAGGGCTGCGAATTGACACTCGATGGACTGAACCGCAATAGCTCTTTCAGTTTGGCTAGAATATCTGCAGAGATAGGTTTGTTTGCATCATACGCTTTTGCCGTATGCCGCTGTTTCGCGATTTCACTGATATCAGTGTGCATAAGTAACGCTTAGCTACGCGGCTTTGCGCGCCAGAATTGTTTCGGCGCAGCGGGAAATATCTAAAGCAGTGAACACGTGATCCAGGGCTTGGGTCAGATGGCGTATCATCGCTTCCGTATGATAAGGCGTCGGCGTGAAACGCAGGCGTTCGGTCCCTTTGGGCACGGTTGGATAATTGATCGGCTGCACGTAAATATCGAATTGTTCCATCAGCATATCGGACGCTTTTTGGCACAATACCGGGTCGCCGATGAGGACAGGAACAATATGCGTGTCGCATTCGATTTGTGGAATGGCCGCGTCGCGCAGGCATTGTTTCAGATGATGCGCGGCGGCTTGATGCTGACTACGCTCATGCTGCGACTGCATCAAATGGCGTATACTCGCATTGGCGCCTGCGGCTAGAGCCGGGGGCAGGGAGGTGGTAAAAATAAATCCCGGCGCGTAAGAGCGGATCATGTCGACCACCGTGCTGGTGGTCGCGATATAACCCCCCATCACACCATAAGCTTTCGCCAACGTGCCTTGGATAATATCCACCTCATCCATCAGGTCCAATTGTTCGGCAATCCCGGCGCCATGCTCACCATACATGCCAACCGCATGCACTTCGTCGAGATAGGTCAACGCATTATATTTGCGCGCCAGTTTGCAGATTTCTTTGATCGGTCCGATATCGCCATCCATCGAGTAAACCGACTCAAATGCGATGATTTTCGGACGGTAATGCGGCGTGTCAGCCAGCAGGCTTTCCAGATGTTTCACGTCGTTATGACGGAAGATTTTTTTCTCCGCGATCGAGTGGCGGATGCCGTTGATCATGGAGGCATGATTCAGAGAATCCGAAAAAATAACGCAATCTTTCAGGATGGATCCCAACGTGCTGAGCGAGGCTTCATTGGCGATATAGCCTGAGGTGAAGACAAGTGCAGCTTCTTTTTGATGCAGCTCGGCAATGGTTTTCTCTAATTCGGTGATGCGGCAATGGGTGCCGGAGATATTGCGTGTGCCGCCAGAGCCAGCGCCCATATGCTGGATTGTTTCCGTCATAGCCGCGATCACACTCGGATGCTGGCCCATGCCAAGATAATCATTGGCGCACCACACCGTCACTTCTTTGCCCGTGCGATGATTAAACGCCTTCGGAAATTCCCCTGCTTTACGTTCCAGATCATTAAAAATCCGATACCGGCCTTCATTGCGGATGCGCATCAAGGCGCTGGAAAACTGCGCGTCATAATCAATCATTAGGCTATGGGTCCTTATTATTATGTCTTTTAGACTGACGTATTGCGTGCAACTATGCCATGACTTTGGTCAAATTGCAAACCATCGACCCGGCGCAGGGGAAAGACGTAGCATTGGTGGACGCAGGCCACCCATAAAACGACCGCCATCAATTGATGCGCCGAAGCCAGAGCGATAGGTACTTCATAAATAATAGTAAAGATGCCAAGCAGCATTTGCACAAGGATAACGCTTAGAAGCATACGTAAATATTTGCGATTTTGAGCGCTTGAACGTGACCAGGCCAACGCGGCATAGCAAAGGGTGGCAAAGGTCACCAGATAAGCGAAGGTTCGGTGCTGCCATTGCACGCTTGGGATATGCGACAGCGCATCTGCCCCGCCATTTTCATAAATATACGGTGGCATGAACATGCCGTCCATCAATGGCCAGCTATTGTAAATCATCCCTGCATCCCACCCGGCAACAAACGCGCCAAACAAAATTTGTATGCCAACGATGAGCGTGAGCACGCGCGCCGCGAGTGAAAGCGATCCGGAGGGCAATAAATGGCGCGCGGTACCCCGCAATTGCCAATAACCCCAGATCGTCCACGCAAACACAATCAGGGCGAGCGACAAATGCGACGCAAGCTTGACCGGACTAACCATGGGCGCATTTTCTAAGCCGCTGGCCACCATGACCCAGCCGACACCACCTTGCATCGCCACCAAGACGACCGCGACACTCATATGCCATGCTAGCGGTCGGTCAATCTGGCGGCGCGCCGCGAAATAAAGCAGGGGCAGGAAAAATACGAGGCCGGTGATGCGGCCAAGCAAACGGTGCAGCCATTCCAGCCAGAAAATTTGCTTGAAATCGGCTAGGGTGAAATGGCTATTCACCTGCTGAAATTCTGGGCTGGTCTGGTATTTTGCAAACTCTTCATCCCACGCGGCATCGGACAAGGGGGGGAGCGAGCCGGTGATCACATTCCATTCGACAATCGATAAGCCGGATTCGGTGAGACGCGTCACCCCGCCGACAAAGACCATCAGGGCCACAAAGCCAAGACAGGTTAGTAACCATAAACGCACGGCAGGTTGCCGCGCCGAAGCGGGGGTAATAGGCATGTCCGTTATGTACGGCTTTTATCTTCTGCATTCAAGATTGCTTTTTCCCGCCGCTCGCCGTACACCCGGCGCATGGACTCCCTTGCCTGGATGCATCGCGCCGTATCGCTTACGCCTTGGCCACGTCGTTGGCTGAAGCTGGCGGTGTTTGCCCTCGCATTATCGGGCATTTTCTCCATTATTCTGGTGATTTCGCGTACGCCGCAATTAGTGGCAATGGCCCCTTGGGTGGGGAATTTATTTTCCGTTTCCTTGGTTATTCACGTCGATTTATCGGTATTGATTTGGTTCCTGGCCATGTCGGCGTCTCTGTGGACGTTATTGGCCGCCGAGCGCAAGGTCATTCCGTATTTTGAAGCGGCCAGTTGGTGGACGATGTTGATCGGCATGGTGTTAATGGCGCTCTCGCCCTTGTCGGGTGAGTGGTCGGTGATCAAAAGCAATTATGTGCCGGTCATCGAAAATCAGGTGTTTTTTATTGGATTAGCACTGGCCTTCGCTTCCCTGCTTATTGCGCTGGTGGCGTATCTGCCATTATTGCCAAGCAACCAGGCCCCCGCTACGCAATGGGGTATTTATAGCAGTATGGTGATTACGGCGGGTGCGTTTGCCGCCTTTGCCGCGTCGCATGCCGGTTTGGATGGCATCACCGGACACGGGTTTTACGAAAATCTTTTTTGGGGTGGCGGGCATCTGCTGCAATTCACCTATATGCAGGCGCTGTTGATCGGCTGGTGCGTGTTGGCGCGCGCGTTGCAAATCCCCCTTCCATCACGCCCATGGCTGCAAGCCCTGTTTTTTATCGGCTTGCTCGTCGCGATGACTGGGATTTATCCGTATCTGGTTTATCCGGTAGCAAGTCAGGAGTTGATGGACTTCTTCACCGCGCAAATGACGGTTGGCTTGGGCATCGCTTCGATCGTGCTGGCGCTATGGCTAAGCATCCAATGGCTGCGTCACCCTGTCGTGATCGGGCTTCCTGCGCTTAAAGGGGCGTTGCGCATGTCGCTGTTGCTGTTTGCGGTCGGAGGCATTTTTGGGCTAGCGATTAATGGGCCGAATGTACGGATTCCGGCGCATTATCATGGTTCGATCGTGGCGGTCACGCTGGCATTGATGGGGATGGCCTATCGCTTTTTGCCATGGATGGGCTATGCAGAGGTGGCGCATTGGCGGCTCGCAAAATGGCAGCCGTATTTATATGGTTTCGGCCAATTACTGCATATCACGGGACTGGCTGCTTCCGGCGGATATGGGGTGTTACGTAAAGCCGTGGGCGACACCGGGGATGGCAGCTGGCAGGTAAAAATGTGGCTTGGCCTCATGGGTGGGGGCGGTTTTCTCGCGATCATCGGCGGGTTGCTCTTTGTCATCGTAATGGTCAAAGCATTTCGCCGCCCAGTGAGCGGAGGCTAAAATGGTTAGCTGGAACGATTACGTGCAGATGTTTACCGCGCTATTTGCGATTATGAATCCCATCAGCGCTGTACCGCTTTATTTGACATTCACCGCCAATATTGCTGACAAACGCGCGCGCATCGCGCGACAAACCGCAATCGCGGTGTTTGTGATCATGGTCATCACATTATTAATGGGACAGACAATTCTGCAGATTTTCAGCATCTCAATCGACGCCTTCCGTATGGCCGGTGGGATTCTAATCATGTTCGTCGCCTTTAATATGTTGCAAGCTCGGGTCGGAAGAACGCGTCACACACCAGAAGAAGACGAAGAAGCGATTGATAGCGATACCGTGGCGGTAGTGCCGCTGGCCTTGCCACTGCTCGCCGGACCGGGGGCGATGAGTACAGTGATTTTGTTTGCAGATCGGGTTGAGGGGCCAGAAGGTACCGGCAGTCTGATCATCATTATTCTGCTGATTTCTCTGGCCATCTGGGGGATTTTGCATCTCGCGCCGCAAATCGGCAAACGCATGAGCCGAACCGCCATGAACATCGCAACGCGCGTGATGGGTCTGATTCTCGCCTCAATGGCGATCGAGGTTATTTTTGGCGGTCTCAAAGGATTGGTGCCAGCGCTGGCTAACTAGGCTGCGTAAAGCGTCGCCGCGCACGATCCATCAAGAGCATATCGGCTAGCACGCAGGCCATCATCGCTTCACCCACCGGCACGGCGCGGATGCCGACGCAAGGGTCATGCCGGCCTTTGGTCATGATTTCCGTATTATTGCCTTGGGTATCAATCGTGTTGACGCTGGTAAGAATTGAGCTGGTCGGTTTCACCGCAAAACGCACAATAATCGGCTGGCCGGTCGAGATGCCGCCCATAATACCCCCGGCATGGTTCGAAAGAAATTCTGGCGTATCGCTGTTCACGCGCATTTCATCGGCATTCACTTCGCCGCGCAAGGCAGCCGCACTAAACCCGTCACCGATTTCCACGCCTTTCACGGCGTTGATGCTCATCATGGCTTCAGCCAGTTTGCTGTCGAGTTTACCATAGACTGGCTCGCCCAACCCTACGGGCACGTTATGGGCGACGACTTCGATGATCGCACCGACGGAAGAGCCATCTTTGCGAATGCCATCCAGATAGCGTTCCCATTCTTCGACCACACTGGCATCCGGGCACCAAAAGGGGTTTTGCTGGGTTGCTTCCCAATCCCACTTGGCGTGGTCAATGCGTTTGTCACCCAGCTGAATCAGCGCGCCGCGGATGTTGATATTCCCTAAGACCTTGCGAGCAATTGCCCCAGCAGCCACCCGCATGGCGGTTTCACGTGCGGAAGAGCGTCCACCACCGCGATAATCGCGGATGCCATATTTTTCCATATAGGTGTAATCCGCATGGCCGGGGCGGAATTTGTCTTTGATATCGCCGTAATCCTTCGATTTCTGGTCTTGATTAGTGATAACTAAGCTTATGGGGTGTCCCGTCGTAACCCCTTCGAATACGCCCGACATAATTTCCACTGTATCGGGTTCGCGGCGCTGCGTGGTGTGACGCGACTGCCCGGGTTTGCGGGCATCAAGCCAAGGCTGAATATCCGCCTCGCTCAACGCAATACCCGCCGGCACCCCATCGACCACACAGCCAATGGCTGGGCCATGGCTTTCGCCCCAAGTGGTGAACGTAAATAATGTCCCGAAGCGATTAAGCACGCGCGGCTCCTCGTTGTGGTTGATGTTTCGCGCATACTGCGCGGGCTTGCGACAGCACGTCAAGCACTGGTTCTAAATAATTAATGCCTTGTTCGGTATCTATGAGTCGCGTTTCTATTCCTTTTGCGGCAATCACGCGGTGCATATTGCCCAACAAACGTTCGGTGGAATCCGGCATCATCGTGCCTTGTAATATACGGCGTTCCCAGTCGGAAGTCAGCAGTACGGTTATCTCCTGCGTGCATGCTTCCACCAATCGAGATATCGCAGTCTCATCCGGACTTCCGGGTGAATAGGATACTGCCGCGCGGGTTTTCGCTTCATTGATGGCGTCATTCAGACTGCCATACTGTGCTAAAAAAGGTGTGATGGCTAGTTTAAAGGCGCGTTTGGTATCTGGACCACCAGCCTGTTGCAAGGCCGTGCGGCATAATGCGATAGAGTCATCGAGTAGGATATTCAGCGGCGCCATTCTGAATACATCCGGCTGTTCCAATTGCATGGCTTTTATATCTTTCCGCGTGTAAGGTAGGCTCGCTTTCTCGCGTTCAAAATAGGCGATTAATTCCTGACAGATTTCCGCTTCGGTAATACCGGGCGAGGTTTCGAGCAATTCGTCGATAAGGCTTTGAAAACGGCTGGTATCCTTGGGATAATTTGCCCATTTCGCAAAGGCGTCCATTGCCGCGTCATTTTGCAGCGCTATTGTCTGAGCTTCTTTCATTTTTGGCTCAAATGTATGGTGGAGCTGATGCAGGTCTTCCACCAATTGCGGCAGAACAGGGTTATAAACTGTCGACGTATGCGTCACTTCTCAAGCGCAATATCCGGCGCGTCGATCGCTTTCATGCCAACCACATGGTAGCCGGAATCGACGTGCAGACATTCGCCAGTGGTGCCTTTGCCAAGCTCGGAAAGCAGAAACAGGCCCGCGCCGCCCACGTCGGAGGTGGTGGTGTTGCGTTTTAAGGGCGCGTTCAATTCGTTCCATTTCAGAATATAGTGGAAATCGCCGATACCCATCGCAGCGAGCGTTTTAATAGGCCCTGCGGAAATGGCATTCACGCGGATATTATCGCGCCCGAGATCAACCGCGATATATTTGACGCTAGCTTCTAAGGCTGCTTTGGCCACGCCCATTACATTATAGTGGGGCATAACGCGCTCAGCGCCTAGATAGCTGAGTGTGAGCAATGATCCGCCATTCGGCATGATCGCCGCGGCTTTGCGACAAATATGCGTGAAAGAGTAAACCGAAATATCCATCGACATGCGGAAATTCTCACGAGATGTATCGACATAACGGCCTTTCAGCTCGTTTTTATCGGAGAATGCAATGGCGTGAACCACGAAATCAATGCTGCCCCAGGCACTTTCCAGCTTGTCAAATAAGGCATCGACAGACGCTTCATCCGTCACATCGCAAGGTTCGATAATGGTCGACCCAACGGACTCTGCCAGTGGGATCACCCGCTTCTTAAGCGCTTCCCCCTGATAGGTGAAAGCCACTTCAGCGCCCTGAGCTGCGACATATTGCGCAATGCCCCAGGCAATGGATTTATCATTCGCGACGCCCATAATCAGGCCGCGCTTACCTTGCATTAAGGTACCAGTAGGGATGGAAGAGGATTCACTCATAGTAGCGTTTTGTAGCCAAAAGCGCTGAGGGATGCAACTGCATCCGACACGGAATGCCGGATGCAGTGCGGTTTGTGGATTAGTTGACGACCGACCAGGTGCCGTCGTTTTGGCGGCAAGCGGTGCCGTATCCGCGTTCTACCTGACCATTCACCGTGATGGTTTGCGAATATTCGCGGCAATATTGCCCATTCGAAGCCTGGTAGTAATTAGACGGGGTTACGGTGCCGCTCACGCCTGAGTTTGAACTGCTCCAAGGCAGGCTTTGACCTGGCTGCGCGGTTTCCAATGCGCGTTGTGCGGTTTGGTTCTGTGCGGCAATGTCCGCATTATCCAGTGAACCACCTAATGAGCGGCCTAAGCCAGCGCCGATCAGGGTGCCGGCAATGGTAGCCACCGTTTGGCCCGATCCGCTGCCCACGTTATGGCCAGCCCAGCCACCTAGCGCGGCACCGGCTACGGTACCGACGTCACCTTTGGTGATACCCGATCCACCGATACCTTGATATCCGTCACTGCGTTGTTGGCACGCCGCCAGAAAAGCGATGACAGCAGTGCCCGCGATAATTTGTTTTAACATACTCAACTCCTTTTTTTCGTTCCTAATGCTTGTATATGATATACGGCCCAAAGCTACGTTTCCTTTGCATAAAGATTCTGTATGGAAATAAAGTGCCATCCTGAACTTGTTTCAGGATTTTGAAAAAAAATCCGAAACAAGTTCGGAATAACGTGTGCCAACTAAGCGGGCATGTCCGGCCAGAGCATGTTCTGAATCCGGAAAATTTCATCGCGGAGGCGGAGTTTCTCACGTTTTAAGCGCATAATGCGCAGCTGGTCTTGAAAGGGACTTTGAAATAAATCCTGCAAATCGGTGTCGATTCGTCGGTGGGTTTCCTTTAGCTCTTCCAGCTCTTTTTCAAGTTGGATATCCTCATCCATGTAGCATGTCTCCTGCGGCCCGATGCAATAAAGGCACTATTTTACCATAATTGAATGGAAAATGCCAAGTGTCTTACGCTGAACAGGTGCGTTTTTCTTCGCTGGCATAGAGAGCTGCAACGCCCGGTAACTCTTTACCTTCGAGCCATTCTAAAAACGCGCCGCCTGCCGTGGAGAGGTATGAGAACTGGCCGGCCAGTCCGGCATGTGTCAACGCAGCCACAGTATCGCCCCCTCCGGCCACACTATGCACAGTACCCATACGCGATAGGGCGGCCACTTGCCGCGCCAGCATGATGGTCGACGCATCAAAGGGCGAAACCTCAAATGCACCTGCGGGCCCATTCCATACCACCGTCTTACTGGCGGCCATCGCATCCGCCATCCGGGTCACGCTGTTGGGGCCAATATCAAGTATCATCGCATCTTGGGGAATCGCATCAACCGGCACAATTTCGCACGGGGCTTGCTTGCGGAAATCACGTGCCACTACTGCATCAACCGGCAGAATCAATTCGCAGCCTTTGGCTTTCGCCTGTTCCAATATAACTTGTGCTGTGGGGGTCATATCCGGTTCGCTTAACGATTGCCCGACGGAATGCCCCTGCGCCAAAAGGAAGGTATGCGCCATCGCGCCGCCAATCAGGAGTTTATCGACTTTTTCCACCAGATTACTGAGCAATTCCAGCTTGGTCGACACTTTCGAGCCGCCAACCATCGCGGTTAATGGGCGTTCTGGCGCGGTGAGCACGGCGTTAAGTGCTTCCATCTCTTCCTGCATCAATAATCCCGCCGCCGACGGCAGATGTGCATTAATGCCGGTAATCGATGCATGTGCCCGATGACAGCTGGAGAAAGCATCATTCACAAAGACGTCTCCCAACAAAGCGAGTTTTTGAGCGAAAGTTTCATCGCCTTGCTCTTCTTCTGGGTGAAAACGCAGGTTTTCCATCAATAGCACATCGCCCAATTGCATGTTTTCGACCGCCAATCGTGCAGTATTACCAAGACAATCCGGCGCAAAGCCGACCGGCCGATCCCATAAGAGTTCGGAAAGCAAATCCACCTGTGGCGCGAGGGATAAGGATAGGTCCACCCCTTTCGGGCGGCCTACATGCGACAGAATGACGACTTTGCAGTGCTGTTCGATGAGATATTGTAGCGTGGGAATCGACCGGCGAATCCGCGTCGCATCTGTAACGCGGCCTGCATGCATCGGCACATTTAAATCCAGCCGCACGAGAACGGTTTTGTTTTTCACATCCAGCGTATCAAGTGTGGGAAGGGGCATGGCTGCGGAGTTAATGGATTATACGCAAGCTGGCAAGCGTGGCTTGTCTTTTGTTCCAAACTTGCTACACCTTTGGCTTAACGGACAACCGGATGAGGCATTATGCAGGCAGCCGCACGTATTTCCGCAGCGACGGAATTACTGGAATCGATCTACGAAAGCTGGCAGGCAGGGAAACGCGCGCCGGCCGATGCGCTGTTGTCCGATTATTATAAATCCCGCCGTTATATGGGGTCAAAAGACCGCGGGTTTGTCTCTCAGTTAATCTATTTTATTTTACGTCATGGCGGCGCGCTGCAATGGTGGCTGGAGCAGGCGGGCGTGGCGCAGGTGACGCCACGGCATGTGGTGCTGGCAGCATTGGTGCTAGATGAGCATTATTCCGCCGAGGATGTGGGGCGTTTATGCGATGGCAAACGTCATAATCCGCCTGCCTTGACCGAAGAGGAATGGCATCTATTGCAATTTTGCGATCATAAACCGCTTTATCCAAGCACGATGCCGGATTGGGCGCGCTATAATCTGCCGGATTGGACGCTGCAACAGCTGCGTGGATTATTAGGCGAAGAATTCGATGTTGCGATTGAGGCGTTGAATCAGGAAGCACCCGTCGATTTGCGCGTAAACACATTGAAATGCCGCGATCGCAGTGATTTGATTATGGAGCTGGATCGCCATAAATATTACGGCTCACCGACCCGGTATTCTCCTTTAGGTATTCGGCTGAAAAAGCGGCTGCCCATTTATACGATCGATGCGTTTCGGGATGGCTGGTTTGAAATGCAGGATGAAGGCTCGCAGATCGTGGCGGCGCTTGTTGATGCTGAGCCAGGTCAAAAAGTCATTGATTTCTGCGCTGGAGCAGGGGGAAAGACCCTGGCGCTTGCTGCGCAGATGGAGAATAAAGGGCGCCTTCTCGCATGGGATGTGAATGAAAACCGTCTGAATCAAATGAAAAAGCGGTTGCGCCGTGCGGGGGTCGACAATGTTATCTCCCATGTGCTCGAAAGCGAAAATGATAGCTTTATTAAGCGCCATTTGGCATCGGCCGATCGTGTTTTAGTAGACGCCCCGTGCAGCGGATCGGGTACCTGGCGACGCAATCCCGATTTGAAATGGCGCTTTGGCGCAGAAGATTTAGATGAAATGTGCGCGCTACAGGCCTCGATCCTACGCAATGCGGCGCGGACGCTAAAACCCGGTGGCTTGCTGGTCTATGCGACCTGTTCGCTATTCCCTCAAGAAAATCATGAGCAAGTGGCCCAATTCTTGAAAGAGCATCCCGATATGCGACTGGTCGATCCGATTGACGAATATCGACCATTAGCTAGTGAAATCGCAGGGGTAGGGCCGGTTATTCAACTATACCCGCATAAAAACGAGACAGACGGTTTTTTTGCTGCTAGCTTGCGGCGGCTATAAAGAGACGATATGTAAACGCCATTTATAAACAGAGTGATACTGGACTATGAAAAACCGTTACAAACACGCTACGACGCCGAAAAAGAAGAAGAATAGTTGGTTTGGCCGCTTGATGGCGCGGATGTTTTGTCATCGCAGCATCATTATTATCGCCGATCATAAAACCGGGCACGTACCATTCAGCGTGACCAAGCAAGTGGGCATTGTATTGACTGTCATCAGCGCCGTTGCTTGGGTTTCCTATTCCACAGGAAACTACATGGCCGCCAAACAGCAAATCGCTGAAAAAGAGCGCCGTTTAGCGAGTAAAAGTTTAGAAAAACGCCGGATTGAAAGTGAGTTTTCACTGCTGAAGCGCGACTTGCTGAGCATGATGGATCAGGGCGCGGAAGGTGAAATGGGCGATTATGCGCAATTCATCCTCAAGCAATATAAAGACGGCACGAAAGCCGAAGACATTAATATTGATATGGAGCAGTTGGGCGATTCCAAACATGGCGCGATTTTTGAGCGTATTGCCTATCTTGAAGGGAAAGTATCGGATCTTAAAACCCGTCACGATGCCGTTATTAACGTGATCCGCGAAACGGCGAATAACCGAATCAATGATCTCGAAACCATTGTTAAAACGACCGGCTTAAATCAAAAACGTTTAGAAGCGGAAACCGAAGACGAATTAGCGAGCAAAGCTGGGGATAAAGATGCGCCACGCGGCGGTCCGTTTAATCCGGTGGAAGAAGATGTCGCCAGTGAATATGCGCCTTTGCTAGAAGATATTCGCCGTATGGTTGTGCTGGATGAAGTCGTTAATATTTTGCCCATCGACACTCCCATGAAGCAGTATAAAATCACCAGTGGGTATGGCGTGCGCGTCGATCCGTTCCGTAAACGCCCGGCGCGTCATACTGGCATGGACTTTGTCGGGCAGGGTACGCGGGAAATTATGGCCACAAGCGACGGCGTGGTTGCCAGCGCGGGCCGTAAAGGCGCCTATGGGCTGATGGTCGATATCGATCACGGGCTGGACCTGTCCACCCGTTATGGTCACATGTCGCGCATTCTGGTGAAGCCGGGCCAAAAAGTGAAAAAAGGTCAGGTGATTGGCATTCAAGGCAGCACCGGCCGCAGCACAGGGTCGCATTTGCACTATGAAGTGCATTACAAGGGTGCTACGTTAAACCCGAAAACTTTTCTGCAGGCAGGTCGTTATGTTCCGAAAGAAGGACAAAAAATCAACTGACAAAGCGGGCGCTTCTCATAAGAACGCGGCTCCTTCAGTGATCTCCGAAGACATGCATGTCCTCGGCAATATCATCAGCGACGGCTTCATCGATATTGATGGCCATATCGACGGGAACGTGAAATGCGGGGCCGCCATTATTCGCGAAAATGGTTCCATTCTGGGCGATTTGATCGCCGATAGCCTACAAATTTACGGTCGCGTTGAAGGTTTGGTAAAAGGCCGCAGCGTGAACCTGCATCCAACCGCCCGCGTCGTGGGTACCATTATGTATGAAAACCTGTCTATCGAAGACGGTGCCATAGTCGATGGGAAGTTCAAGCGTACCAATAAGCTCTTTAATGATGATACGCCGCTTGACGAGAATGAGGAAAATTCTAGTGAAAGCCCTCGCGAAGACCTGATGAAGAATCTGCGTCTGATTTCCGACTAAGCCTTACAGTAGCAGTAACGCCGCTAATCCTAAAAAGCTTAAGAACCCGATGACATCGGTCACGGTGGTGACAAACACCCCCGAAGACACCGCAGGGTCGACACCTAATCGTTGGAGTAACAAGGGGATGGCTGCTCCGCTAAACCCGGCAATCGTCATGGTGAGAATGGTGGCCGCGCCAAAAATGACTGCCAGCATACCGTCCTGATAGAGCAGAAATGCTCCAAACGACATGAGCATTGCCAGTAACAGGCCGTTTAGCAGACCAATGATCAGTTCTTTTTTTATCGCATATAGCGCGCGGCCACCCCGCAATTGCCGTGTGGCCAGCGCGCGGACTGCTACGGTAACCGATTGCGTGCCGGCGTTGCCGCCCATGGAAGCCACAATCGGCATGAGTACGGCTAGCGCCACAAATTGTTCAATCGTGTCGGCATAGGCGCCAATCACCACTGAGGCCAGCACCGCGGTGAGCAAATTGATGAACAACCAAGGAAAGCGCTGTTTCACGGTTTGCTGGACACTGATGCTGATATCCTGACTTTTAACACCCCCGGCGCGCAGGTAATCTTCGCCTTCTTCTTCATGAATTACGTGGACCACGTCATCCACGGTAATTGTACCAACCAGACGCCCTTCCTGATTCACAACGGCGGTTTCCACTAACGCATATTTTGTAAACAAGTGGGCGACATCTTCCTGATCGGTGTCGGTATTGACGGTGTAATTCTCACTGGTCGACAAATCGGAGATTAAGACATCGCGGCTGCTTTGCATAATGCGGCCAAGCGGGATGCGGCCCACCGGATGGAATTTGGGATCGGTAACGTAAACCACATAGAAATTTTCCGGCAAATCCTGATGCGCACGCAAATAGTCAATTGTGTTGCCCACCGTCCAGTAATGCGGCACGCAAACCAGCTTGCGGGTCATTAGACGGCCCGCAGAATCTTCTGGATAGGAAAGGCTTTCGGTAATTTCAGAACGTTGTTGCGCAGTGACCGCTCTTAGCAGGTCTTGCTGCTCTTCCTCATCCCACTCTTCAATAAGCTGCACCGCATCGTCGGTTTCCAGCTGCGACAGCGCCTCCGCGCAGACATCGGGCCCGAGGATTTCCATGACCTGTTCAGCGACATCTGGGTGTAACTCCGGCAGAATCGCGTGATCGAATTGTTCCGCGCTGAGCATGTGCGTAAACAATTCACGCTCCTGCGGCGAGAGTTGATTGATGATATCGGCTTTATCTGCGGCATGCAGGCCTTCGACCAATTGATTGACCGTGTCGACGTCGTCCTGCTCCAGCGCGTCTTGCACGCTGGCTAAATACAGGTCGGTGTCGATGCCATCGTCAATTTGCTCTGCGGTCTGTGCCACGGTTACTCCTCCATCGTCCGCGTTTATAGCGCGTTTCAGGCCGAAATGCACGGGCTAATGCGGAATTTGTACCCCGCGAAGACACTCTTCCGCCGACATGCGACGCTTGCCCGGGCGCTGTAATTCGGTAATACGAATCGCCCCATCCGCACAGGCAAAATCCAGCGGGCCTGTCGCCTCGTCGGTCGCTTGCGCCGCAAAGGCTTTACAGGTTTCGCCCTGCCATTCAAATCGCGCGCCGGGATAAGGGCTTAGGCCACGAATTTTGTTAAGCAGTTGCGCTGTGTTCTGAGAGAAATCGAGCTGCAGAGACGCTGGCGTCAGCTTTGAAGCATAAGTGGCTTCGCCCTGTTGTGGTTCAGGGGTAAGGCCAGCATAGCCATTTAACACACGTAACACGGCATCCGCACCTAGTTGTGCCATATGTTCATGCAATTCGCCTGCCGTCATGCTCTCCGGGATAGTCACTGATTCACGCAGTAAGACATCGCCGGTATCCAGCCC
>DDZS01000049.1:499-10198 GCA_002346425.1 Alphaproteobacteria bacterium UBA3002 | reverse complement strand
GCGATCGCCTTGGAAAAATCGCGGCGGCAACGGCGGCGGCGCGTCTATGTGCGTGTAATGGTGGCGCTTGCGGTATTGGTGCCAGCATGGGCAGGGTTTGCTGCCTGGCATTTATGGCGTGCCGGAGTGACCGAACAACTGGCGCATACGCTGAATGCCTGGGTTGATCTGCAATGGCAGGGCAGCGGCATGACGTTGCGCGAAGTGGAATTTTCAGGCTTAGAGCATGTGAAAGCTGAAGCGGTGATTGCCGCCGCGGGATTGCAAGAAACACGCGGCTTGTTCAGTTACGATTTGCGTAGCCTGCGTGAAGCGATCGAAGCCATGCCGGAAGTTAAATCCGCACGCGTGCAACGCGTGATGCCGGACCGCTTGCAGATCACTATTGTGGAGCGAAGCCCTTATGCGGTATGGCAGCGCGCGTCAGGAAATGTCTGGCTGGATTGCGATGGCACAAGCTTAAGCAAAGAATCGGTGACCGGTCTGAATGCGTCGCAGTTTATTGCGATTACGGGCGAAGAAGCGCCGAAGGCGATGCCGGAATTATGCGCGTTGCAAACACACTTGCCGGAATTGGAAGCCCAATTGGTTGCAGCGCAGATGGTGGGTGGCCGTCGCGTAAATTTATGGTTGCGCCGAAGTGACGATGCGATGATGGAAGTATTGCTCCCTGAACAGCATGCCATGGTAGCGATGCGGCAGCTGAATGCATGGCTTGTTGATCACCAGTTGTTGAATCAACCGATTGAACGGCTGGACATGCGGCTGGCAGATCGGGTGTTTGTGAAGCGCACACCAGTTGACAAAGAGCCGAAAAACCCGCATGTGCACCTTGCTAACGCAGGGAGTATTTAATGTTAAGAAACGAAGCCATTCAAGGACGTCCGGGCAGCATGGCCGTGCTCGATCTGGGGTCGGATAAAGTGACGGTGTTTATTGCCGAACTGAATGAGACGGGCGGCGTGGATATTTTAGGCGTAGGCCATCAGTTAGCCAAAGGCATTCGTTCTGGCGCAATCCAAGATGCCGGACAAACCCAATCTTCGATCATTGCTGCCGTACACACAGCGGAGCAGATGGCCGAAGAGTCGATTGAAAGCGTCGTAGTAAGCGTAAACGGGGCGCATTTGCGTTCACATAACGTCACCGTTGAATTAGAAGTTACGCGTGAAGGCGTGACTGATGCCGATATCCTCGATCTGATTCGCGAAGGCTGCGATACGATTATCGAAGAGGGGCATGAAATTCTGCAGGCGTTGCCGGTGCAATATTATCTGGATAAAGCCAAAGGCCTGTCCGATCCGCGCGGCATGGTCGGTGAAGTGCTAGGCGCAGAAATTCATATCGTCACTGCCGAAAGTTTGGCGCTGCAAAACCTGACCAGCTGCATCGCGCGCTGTCATTTAAATGTTGCGGGCTTTATTCCCGCCCCATACGCCTCTGCGATGGCATGCCTGACCGAAGACGAACGCGAATTGGGCGTCACGCTAATCGATGTCGGGGCAGGTACCACCGGTGTGGCTGTGTTTGCCAACCGGCGACCGGTATATATCGGCTGCATTCCTGTCGGTGGGCGGCATGTGACGCATGATCTGGCTCGCGGGCTTTCCATCAGCGTGAGTCAGGCAGAGCGCGTAAAGATTTTACATGCCAACGCGGTCGGCTCGATCAAAGATGCGGAAGTGCCAGTCGATGTCGTGCAATATGGTGAGGAAGAAGACACCGAAGAAACCACGCAAGTGCCGCGCAGTATGATTACCGGCATCGTGCGTCCGCGCATGGAAGAAATTTTCGAAATGGTCCGCCAGAAACTTGATGAAGCGGGCATTCGCCCAGCAGAAAGCCAGCAGATCGTGCTGACCGGCGGCTCCTCGCAAATGCTAGGGGTGTATGATCTGGCCACCAAAATGCTAGGCAAACAGGTGCGCAAGGCGAAGCCGGTCGCGATGGAAGGCCTCGCCGATTCGGTGAGCGGTCCGGCGTTTGCAACTGCGGTCGGCATGCTACAAGCGTTACGCCAGCCCCCTTGGGAAGAAGTGTTATTAGAGCGCGCTAACAACCGCCGTGGCGTGTTAAAGCGCGTCATTAGCTGGTTCAAGACTAATATTTAATTTTCATTAAACTGTCATACTACTTCGAAAATGGGCCGCTATTTTAGCGACTTAGAAAAGGAGTCGCTATGCGTAAACGGTCAGGACCAGGAAACTCAAAGCATTTAGAACCGGGTGTACGAAATATGGTAGGCACCAGACCCGGCAACATCAGCGACATTATTGCGGAACGGCGCATGGCAAAGGATGGATATGCCAGTGTTTATGAGTCTCAGTTAACGGGCTTCTTAAAGGATGCCGTTATGGTCGATAAATATTCCGCCAATGGCGTTCACTTTTTAAACCTTTATTTTGAGGGGGCGGTGCCTCCCCACATTTACCGTATCATGAAAGAATGGAATGAAGCGTTGGACTTCCCATTTTTCAAAAAAGATTTTCAGGAAGTCGAAGGCGAAACATATGGCACTTTAAATATCGCACCACGCATTGCCGAGCGTTTATATGCCATGCGTGACGCGGGGGATGTGCAATTCGCGCTGGCCCCGCGCCGCAGCTTTGTTCCGCTGGCGATGGAACCAGCAAAGCTACAAAAATCCTGCACGGACTTCGCGCGGGAAACCCGAAGCGATGCGATGACCCTCGTGTTCGATAAAACAATTCATCCGAAAGATGCAACGGCCTATTTGGTCGTACCAATAACGCAAGCCAGCAAAATTAGGTCTGTCATAGACAAATATTGCCCGGAATCTGCGGCGTTAGAGTATACTGCGTCACCAGATGCGCGCCTTTCGTTGAAGATGCCAAATACTACCGCGCTCACTTTAAAAGGTTCAGCCATCCCATTTATTCGCAGTGTGCTCCCCCGCGATGCGCAATTGGATGTCTCCAGCATGAGTTTTCCAGAGATGGATCATGACAGCAAAGCGCTGGCCTTTATGCAAGCCTGCGCGTTAAATTCTCCTTTCGATCCTCAAAAGTGCCGCGGAGTATTGCAATCCATGCGGCCAACCGCAAAAGGCTGCGCGATCGCGTCGTAAAACACCTTTTTTCTTTCACCTTTTTCTGCGGTTCTGCGCTTGAAAAGCGTAGGATTTGCGCGTATTCTTGCGTCAATTAATATTGTCTTGTGTATAAAGCAGAGACGCAATTTGCGAGACACCATATCTGGTGGTATGGCTAGGACATCAGGATAGATATGGTGAGATTCACCGATCACGAAACCTGGCTAGTGTTTGTATAACGGAGTTTCTATGACGATTAACCTGCACCTACCCGCGCATTCCGATACTTTAAAGCCCAAGATTACGGTCATTGGCGTCGGTGGAGCAGGCGGCAATGCTGTCAATAACATGATTGCTGCGAACCTTGAGGGGGTCGACTTCGTCATGGCCAACACCGATGCACAAGCGCTAGAGTCTGCGATGACCGACCGTACCGTTCAACTGGGAGTGTCTGTTACTCGTGGCCTGGGAGCCGGCGCTTCACCGCAAACAGGTCGTGCTGCTGCGGAAGAAGCAATCGATGATATTGCCGATCATATCCAGGGCAGTAATATGGTGTTTATTACTGCGGGGATGGGTGGCGGTACCGGAACCGGTGCCGCGCCTGTCATCGCTCAGCTCGCTCGCGAGCAGGGCATTCTCACTGTCGGCGTGGTTACTAAGCCGTTCCAGTTTGAAGGAACGCACCGCATGCGCCTGGCGGATTCCGGGATTGAAGAATTACAACAATATGTTGATACATTAATTGTTATTCCAAACCAGAATCTGTTCCGCATCGCCAATGAAAAAACCACATTTGCCGAAGCCTTTCGTATGGCGGATGAAGTGTTGCATTCCGGGGTACGGGGTGTCACCGATCTGATGGTCAAACCCGGCCTTGTCAATCTTGACTTTGCGGATATCCGCGCGGTTATGAGTGAAATGGGCAAGGCAATGATGGGAACGGGCGAAGCCTCAGGCGACAAACGTGCCGTGGATGCCGCGGAATCCGCTATTTCGAATCCATTGCTGGACGATGTGTCTTTACGTGGCGCTCGCGCCGTGTTGATCAACATCACCGGTGGCCCGGATATGACACTGTTCGAAGTCGATGAAGCGGCGAACCGTATCCGTGAAGAGGTGGATCAGGAAGCAAATATCATTTTCGGTTCGACCTTTAGCGATTCGTTGGAAGGTATGATGCGTGTGTCCGTTGTGGCAACGGGAATTGAGCAAGGCCAAATGGCCGAGCAGCCCACAATGCCGTTGCAACGTCCGGCACAGCAAACCCGGTCACAATCGGTCTATGCGCCGAAGCAACCCTCGGCAATTGCCAGTCAGGCTGCAAGTCAAGCTAGCGCAAAACGCGATGTAAAGCGGGAACGTAGTGCGGCTGAAATTGTACGCGAAGCCGGAAATGCCTCGGTCAGTGAAATGGCACGCATGGTAGCAGAGCGCAGTAAACCTGCTGCGCCGGTGGTGCAAGAACCGGTAGGACAGGCTGAAATGTTTGCTGAAGCGGCGGTGGATGCGGGCATGCAGCGAGATGAAGCACCGATGGAATGGGAACAAATTGAGCCCGAAGTTGAAATGCGTCGCCGCCCATTTAAATTATCCGCAGAGCCGCAACCTTCGCGTGCGCCACAGCCGATGATGGACGAAGACATGGAGCAGCCTGCATTTATTTCTCCACGCGCTGAAATGCCCACGCAACGCGCCATTCCGATGAGTGCGCCTGAAGAGGAAGATGAATCCGGTGGACGCAGCTTCTTCAAAAAGATAGCTGGTGCCGGGGCGAAGGCCTTTGGGGCACGTGCGGTGGAATATGAAGAGCAGTATGAACCTGAAATGGTAGAAGAAGAAAGCCGTGTACGTGCGGTGAAGAAAGAATCAGCCGCTCGGGAAGACGAAGAATATCTGGATATTCCTGCCTTTTTGCGCCGCCAAGCGAATTAGTACTCCACGATTATAATGATTAGAAGCAATGGCGTGCAGCCTTGCTTCTTCATGCTTTGTTACTGCCGCTATGCTAGGCATTCACATGTAATATTTCGTAACAATCTGTTATTTGCGCTGCAGCATAAAGATTCTTATCTTACGCTAAAGAAAAAGTATCAAAAGGAATCGCTATGAGTTATGCCAACGCACCCCTACAAGCCACGTTAAGCCATGCTGTTACCTGTCAGGGTGTCGCCTTGCATAGCGGTGAGCAAGTAAATATGGTGCTGCATCCGGCGCCGGTCGATCATGGTATTATTTTTGTGCGTACCGATTGCCCGATGGAACAGGCGCAAGTTCCTGCGCAATATGATCTGGTCACAGAAACTACCCTGTGCACAGTGCTACGCAATGAGCATGGCGTGCAAGTGATGACCGTAGAGCATGTCATGGCTGCTCTATGGGGGATGGGGATCACCAACTGTTTGATCGAGCTGGATGGGCCGGAAATCCCGATTATGGATGGTAGCTCTGAACCATTTATCTTTCTAATCGAATGCGCAGGCGTCAAAGTACAAGACTCGCCACGTGCAATCCTCGAAGTAGTACGTGAAGTTACCGTAGAAGATCGTGGATGTATTGCTACCATCGCTCCGCGTAGTAAAGGGTTCCGTTTGGACGCCACTATCGATTTTCCCCATCAGGCAATTGGCACCCAGCATGGATGCTATGATTTTAATCTGACGAGTTTCAAACAATCGCTTTGTCGCGCCCGTACGTTTGGGTTCTTGAAAGATGTCAAAGCCTTGCAAGCCAATGGATTGGCACGCGGCGGTTCACTTCACAATGCGATTGTGTTAGACGATAACGGTATTATGAACCCAGAGGGCTTGCGTTATCAGGATGAATTCATTCGCCACAAAGCGTTGGATGCCGTCGGTGATTATTATTTGTGTGGATATGCGCTACAAGCGGATGTAAAAACCACGCGCCCTGGTCACCGCGTCAATAATTTGCTGATGCGCGCCCTCATGGCAGACGCGCGGAATTATCGTCTGACCGTTGCGGATCGGGATATGTTGCCGGCGGAAATGCTTGCAGGACTCGCCCAAGCGGAGTTTTCTCGCGCTGCTGCTCATGCGTAAGCCGAATTTTTGGCTCTAACTCATCAAAACTAAAATTAATTTAACAAAAATTTTACTTATTCGTCATAGAGTGGTATAACTTAGAATAATAATAAAAGAATAAAAATCCTTATACAGGAGTATGGCAAGTGACGAGAACCGAGTTTAGCGGAGCAGGGAGCTTTCCCTTCTCTTACGATAGTTTGGCGGTAATGGAGCAGTTTGCTACCACCATCGCCGCTTTAGCCCCGAAAATAGCCCCACCCGAAGACATGCTGCAAGATGTGCTACAGTCGATTACAGAAAGCATGCAACGTGCCGGGACACGGCAAGCGATTACACCGGATATGATTCTGGAAGAAAAAGCACGCCAGGCGGGATATACGAATTTACAGCATTTTCATACTGACCTTCTGCATCAGATTCGTAAGCAAATGCTGGGACTACAGCTTAGCGAATTAACAGCGACGCATCGGGACCATTTACGCGTGATTGCCAATTAGTCTCACGCTTGGCATCGGCAGCGCTTTCGCGTAGACTGATAGCCACGAAGGAGCATTGGTGTTTTTACCCACGGATATCACCCTACAGCCCGGCGATATGGGCGAATATGTCACGGAATTGCAACGCCGTTTGGTTGCGCGCGACCTGCTTTCGGATAGTGGTATCAGCGGCAGCTATGATGGCATGACCGAGCAAGCGGTCAAAACCTTGCAAGCCATGAACGGCCTACGGCAAACGGGTATTGCGCATCCCCCTACGTTACGTGCCTTAAGCGGTGTAGCGCCTACCGACGATGAGCGCGAACAAGGTGAGGATGAAGAGAAGGAGCGCGACGAAGCCGAAGAACGCTATCACTATCAGCAAATGATGGAAGAACAGTCGGATAGCGACGATAGTTACGAAACCGATGAAGAAAAAGAACAAGAGGTTGAACGGGCGCATGCTATTGATCAGCAAGCAGAAGCGTTAAAGCAATCCTATCAGCGAGATATTGCCAGAGAAGATTTACATGATCGCAAACCGCATGCGCAAGAAATTGAGATGGCGCTTGACGAGCAGCGGGAATTAGAAGTGGCGGGCAAGCAAGCCGAGTTGCAAATTACGCAACAGGGAATGACGGCGAAAACAATGATGGATACGCTGAATGAGCAAAGTATCGGTCAGAACGAGCCTAAAATAAAAGCAGAAGACCTTACACCGGATGACGCAGTTAAAAATTCAGATAAATCGAAACCGGAAGTCGATCCAAATAAGTCGCCAGAGTTAAAAATTGACCAACAAGGGGCTGAGGCCAGAACGCCCCAACAAGCCTTAAACGAAACCGCATTATTGCCTGAGAAACAAACCCCGCTGCGAGGCACTGGCCAATCGACAGGGCTGGAAAATGCGATAATGGCGGAAGGAATGGATGCGGGGTTGCCCGACCAGCAAAAAGCACAAGGCATGGCCCCCGCAACGCCGCAGCAAGGAATACAGCCGACGCAAAACCCGCAATTAGCGGCCACGGAACGTCAGTTAAATGGGCAAAGCGTCATGCAAAGCCGTACGGAGGGTCAGCATCTTTCGCAACAGGGGATCCAGCAAGGCCAGGAAGTACCGATGACACAATTAGGGGAGTTAGTGCCTGCACAAACCCCGGGTATGGGGCGCGACCGCGGTCAAGGCATGGGCTTATAAGCTATCCTTGTAACACTAAGGCTGACCAGCCTTCCAAGCGAATGCGATGCTTCAATGTTATGCCATGTTGACGATACGCCCATAACACCATCTCTTCCTGAGAGACCAATAATCCGGATAGGATAAGTTCGCCCCCGATCATAAGATGCTGACGGAAGCGATGGGAGAGTTCCATCAACGGTCGAGCCAGAATATTGGCCACAATCAGATCATACCGCCCGGGCATATCCGGCGCCTGACAACCATTGCCTTCGCGAATGATGCAATCCTTCGCAAGCTGATTTTGGCGCACATTACTTTGCGCCACCGCAACGGACATCGGGTCAATTTCAATGCCGTAATGGCGTCGGCGGGTCGCTTTGGCGATGGCCATCGCTAATATGGCAGAGCCGCATCCTACATCCAGCGCACAGGCGATAGAGCGTCGTTTCAGCATTTGGTCGATCGCTAGTAAACATGCGCGGGTGGTCGCATGTTCGCCCGTACCAAACGCTGCCCCGGCATCGACTAATAAGGGAATACTATGTACCGGCGGCGGCGAAGTAATATGACTACCATGGATATAGAAACGGCCCGCATGGATTGGAATAAATTGTTCCTGCACCTGACTTACCCAATCGGTATCATCGAGTAAAAGCTCATCTGGATTAAGCAACATCGCGTCTTGCTGTTGCAATAACCACAACCTTTGTCGCGCTTCAGGCAAATCACTATGGTCAAAGATAGCGCGCGTAACCCATGGAAATTCTGCATCATTATGTTCGAACGTCGCTAGCGACCACGCCAAATCTTCATAGGCAAGCTCTACCGCTGCTGTTTGCGGTTTTTGCAACTTAAACGTCCATTGGTGCGGTGTCTGCGCCTGTTGGAAGGGATTATCGGTTACTGTTTTCATCGTGCCTGCTCCAACCACTCTTCTTCCGTCAACACGGTAACACCAAGGTCGCGTGCCTTCTTTAATTTACTTCCGGCGTCTGCCCCTGCGATCACGTAATTGGTCTTTGCAGAAACGGACCCGCTGACTTTTGCCCCGAGTTGCTGCGCACGAGCTTTTGCTTCATCGCGCGTCATTTCCACCAGTGTGCCGGTAAACACTAATGTCTTGCCGGAAAACAGATGATCCGAGCCTTGGGTGTTCTTCTTCATGTCTTGAATAGATACTTGCTCCATCAATGCGTCTAACACGTCTTGATTATGCGGCTCGGTAAAAAAACCGGTGAGAGAATCAAGAGCTGCCGGGCCAATACCATCAATACTTAATGCTTCACTGTAAGCAGCGTCAGTACGGTCGGCAGCAGCCATTATTTGACTACGTAGAAGAGAGAAGGAGTGATAATGCAGAGCTAACAAGCGCGCGGTTTCTATTCCTATATGCCGGATGCCTAACGCGTAAACCAAGCGATCGAGGGGAATAGCGCGTTTCGCTTCAATTGCGTCATAGAGTTTTCGCACCGACTGACTGCCCCATCCTTCGCGGTTACGTAAAGGCGTCAGCGATTCGGCATCGCGTTGTGCCAGTGTAAAAATATCCTGCGGCTGACGAATCAATCCTTCGTGATAAAAGGCTTCCACCTGCTTATCGCCCAGACCATCAATATCCAAAGCCTGACGCGACACAAAATGCTTTAATCTCTCAACGGCCTGTGCTGGGCATTGCAACCCGCCGGTACAACGCCGGACGGCTTCGTCCCCGGCGCGTATGGCATGCGAATGACACACGGGACAGCGCTCGGGAAATTGAAAAGGCACCGCGGTAGAAGGGCGCAATGCAATATCGACCGACACTACTTGGGGGATCACATCCCCAGCGCGTTGAATGACAACGGTATCGCCTATACGGATATCTTTACGGTGGATTTCATCTTCATTATGCAGTGTTGCGTTAGAAACTATAACTCCTCCAATATTTACAGGTTCAATTTTTGC
>DDZS01000049.1:0-249 GCA_002346425.1 Alphaproteobacteria bacterium UBA3002 | reverse complement strand
TTCATCTTCATTATGCAGTGTTGCATTACTCACAACAACGCCGCCGACAGATACGGGGTTCAAACGCGCGACGGGTGTCAATGCGCCTGTTCGCCCGACCTGTATATCAATCGCTTCTAATAGTGTCGTGACTTGTTCTGCGGGGAATTTTCTGGCAATCGCCCAACGAGGGGCGCGCGCGACAAATCCCAGACGTTCCTGCCAATCGAGGGCGTTGACTTTAAACACAATACCATCAATATCATAGGG
>DDZS01000076.1 GCA_002346425.1 Alphaproteobacteria bacterium UBA3002 | reverse complement strand
TTGCACGCTCGCCTACTGCTCGCTTCGCAACGAAATCGCTTTCGCGATTTGTCTCGGCCTACTGGCCTCGTATCCTTCGCTCCGCTATGCCACACTAGCGACTAGCAACTGAAGACTACCCCATGCTCAATCTAGCACAGAAATATGACAGTTCTGTGACAAAAGCGCGTCCCCTCCCCACGGACGCTACGCTTTCGGGCGATCCATGCAGCGATCCCACACTGCACCAATCTGTATTATTTATCTCAGATTTTAGCAAAATACCGTTAACGAATAGTTAATTTTTTAATCCATTCACATTAACACTCTCTTAACCCCTGCCTGTTATACTGAGCTAAAATAACTAAAGGAACCCGCATGCGTCACGCCTTCAGCCTCGTCGAGTTAAGCATCGTCCTGGTCATCCTCGGCCTGCTCACCGGCGGGATTCTCACTGGCCAATCCCTCATCCGCGCGGCGGAATTGCGCAGCGTGGTCACCGATATGCAGCGCTACCAAACCGCAATGCGCAGCTTTCAGGACAAATATTTCGCGATTCCCGGCGACATGCGCAACGCCACCAGCTTCTGGGGCAGCGCTGGCGGCGACGGCACCAACGCCGCCTGTTGGGATGCGCTGACCACAGCAATACCCGTCTGCAACGGTAATGGAGACGGCTATCCCGGCAGCTACGCTGTTACAACTCTTTACCGGTGGTCCGAACGCATGATGGCATGGAAACACCTCGCCAATGCCGGCCTGATCGAAGGCAGTTACATTGGCAAAACCGATTCAACCACAAACGAATTCATGCTAACCGGCGGTAAAAATGTGCCTGCCAGCAAAATCGGCACCGCGGTGTGGGACATCTATGGCCGCAACGGCATCACAGGCCATGCTACTGAATTTGACGACAATGGTGGCATTCAGTTAGGGTTGCGCAGTAACGGAAACATAGCCACCGCGCCATTGATTCCCGAAGAAGTCTGGAATATCGACACCAAGCTAGACGACGGCAAACCGGGGCTGGGCCGCGTGCGCACTTCTAAAAATGCATATACCGCCTGCGCTACCACCGACAACGCCGCCACCGCCGTCTATAATGTCACCGATAAAAGCGTCAATTGTGCATTGCGGATGTATATCGAATAACCGCACCCCGCTTAACGTTAAATTAAGAAATATACGCTAATATGGGTGTATGAAACAACACGCAACGCGCCTTCAGGCTTTTTCTTTAGTAGAACTTAGCATCGTCCTGGTCATCCTCGGCCTACTCACCGGCGGCATCCTCACCGGCCAATCCCTCATCCGCGCGTCAGAGTTGCGCGCGTCTATTGCTCAGCTGGATAGCTACCGTGTCGCGATGTACACTTTCCGCGATAAATATTTCGCGCTACCGGGCGACATGCCAAACGCGACGGCCTTCTGGGGCATCGCCGGAGGTAGTACCGGCGCAGACAATACCTGCTATTCGGTGGAGAGCACCACGCAAGCCACCTGCAACGGCAATAACGACGGCACGATCGACCGCCCCACCGGCGCGACCGGCAACAATATCAACGCGGAACGGTTTCGTGCGTGGCAACACCTCGCCAATGCCGGACTGGTCGAAGGCAGTTATACCGGTTCCACGGTGCAGTCTGTGGGGCCAAATAGCCGTATTGCCGGGCAAAATGTACCCGCGGGGAAAACAGGAAATGCTATGGTTGATCTCTTTGGTATACCCACCATCACGACCAGCGATCCCAATTGGTTCGCCTCTTCTCAGGGAAATTTATTTTTGCTTTCCACCATTACCGGCGGCGGCGTCTTCACGCCGGAAGAAGCGTGGAATGTGGACACGAAGCTTGATGATGGCATGGCCGGCACGGGCAAAATACAAACCTATAAGCGCACCTCAAGTTACGGTCCCAATTGCGCAAGCTCAGACACGGCTACAGCCACCTATGATTTTACCATCACCGCCCAGAATTGCCGAATCATCCAATTTATCCGATAACCGCGCCGCGCTTAACGTAAAATTAAGGAATATAGGGTAGAATAGACGTATGAAACATCCTTCGCCTGCCCGCCACGGCTTCTCCCTCGTTGAGCTCTCGATCGTCCTTGTGATCTTAGGGCTACTCACCGGCGGTATCCTCACCGGCCAATCCCTCATCCGCGCAGCGGAGCTCAGGAGTATCTCCACGGAGCTGCAGCGTTATCAAACCGCGACGCAAACCTTCCGCGACAAATATCTCGCGCTTCCCGGCGATATGACGAATGCGGAGAGCTTTTGGGGAACCCAACACGCCACGGATGCGACCTGTAAAAGCACCGCATCCACCACCACAGCGACCTGTAACGGTGATGGAAATGGCATTATGGAAGGTCCGGCACGCAGTAACGAACGCTATCGGTATTGGCAGCATCTTAGTAATGCCGGGCTGATTGAAGGGACGTATAGCGGTGTATCCGGCTCGGCTAATTCCTACCATACGCTCATTGGGCAGAACGCGCCCGCCGGCAAATTGTCGAATGGCGGGTGGACACTTTTTCACCAGACAGTCCCTGCAACCCATGTGTTAAATTGGGATCGGGCAGCGCATGTCTTTCTATACGGGGGTCAGCGCGACGGCACTTCGGGAGCCCCTATTCTCAAATCAGAAGAGGTCTGGAATATCGATCAAAAAATCGATGATGGCAAAGCCGGTTCTGGGCTTGTCCGCAATTATGATAACTGGACGACCACGCCCGATTGCACGGTTTCTGGCAATTATAATTTGACCAACACCGGACAAATTTGTTCGCTCATATTTGTAGTGAATTTTTAAACGCTGTTGCGATGAGTTCCCAAGGTCATTCCATGCACGTAACATGCGGCGCATCTTTCGCGCCGCGTTTAACGTTAAATTAAGAATTATAGGCTAGGATAGGCGTATGAAACATCACGCGACACTTCGTCAGGGCTTTTCTCTTGTTGAG
>DDZS01000074.1:17294-17739 GCA_002346425.1 Alphaproteobacteria bacterium UBA3002 | reverse complement strand
ATTCTGGAAGGTGATCGACGCCAATGTCTGATTTTCGTTTTGAATCGGCACCCCTTCGCGCGCTTCAAGCGCCTGATGCAGCCCTTCGGAATAGCGACGGCCTTCCATCATACGGCCCGTAAATTCATCAATAATGACCACGCGGTTATCTTTGACGATATAATCGACATCCGGTGTGAACATGTAATGCGCTTTTAGCGCCTGATTGATGTGATGCACCACGCTGACATTGTCGATATCATAGAGACTTGCGCCTTCGGCGATCAGCCCTTGTTCGCTCAGTAGTGTTTCTACCCGCGCCACGCCGTCATCGTTCAGCGTGACCGATTTGCTTTTTTCGTCAATCTCAATCAGGCTCTCATCCAGCTGCGGAATAATCGCATTGGTCAGACGATAAAGTTCTGAATTGTCTTCCGTTGGTCCGGAAATAATCAGCGGCGTACGC
>DDZS01000074.1:16582-16968 GCA_002346425.1 Alphaproteobacteria bacterium UBA3002 | reverse complement strand
TCAGGATCGAGTCCACCTCGTCGATGACCGCATAATTAAACGCGCGATGGACCATCTCCTGACGGCTGAATTTCATATTATCGCGTAGGTAATCAAACCCTAGCTCGTTATTCGTCGCATAGGTGATGTCGCAAGCATAGGCGGCTTTACGCGCAAAATCTTCCATATGATGCTCAATCGAGCCCACGCTAAGCCCTAGAAAATCGTAGACTTTCCCCATCCACGCCGCATCGCGCGAAGCCAGATAGTCATTCACGGTGACAATATGGACACCCTTACCCGAAAGCGCATTCAAGTATGCCGGCAGGGTCGACATCAGGGTTTTCCCTTCCCCTGTCTTCATTTCCGCGATCATGCCTTTATGCAGCACCATGCCGCCGATCAAC
>DDZS01000074.1:15878-16288 GCA_002346425.1 Alphaproteobacteria bacterium UBA3002 | reverse complement strand
CACCATGCCGCCGATCAACTGCACATCAAAATGACGCATGCCCAACACCCGCACCGCGGTTTCGCGGACAACGGCAAAGGCTTCATGCATCAGGTCATTCTCGGTTTCGCCATTGGCCAGGCGTTCGCGAAATTCCTGCGTTTTGGCCTTCAAGCCCGCATCGTCCAGCGCTTTCAGCGCCGGCTCATAGCCATTGATTTTTTCCACATCCCGGCTGTATTTGCGCACTAAGCGGTCATTGGCACTGCCGAATAACGATTTTGCAATTGCATCTAACATGCACACGCTATTAGGGGGAATCTGTGTCCAAGTCAATTCACACCGCAACGTCGGTGACTTGTCACATTGTGAATAATGCCCCATATGGGAAGACATCAATCAGAACGAAACGAGGATCGTATGAAATGGAT
>DDZS01000074.1:8672-15565 GCA_002346425.1 Alphaproteobacteria bacterium UBA3002 | reverse complement strand
CGCCGCCGTAACTTTTAGCCTCTGGGCCTGTGCTGCCGCTGCACAAGACGATTACACAGTCTTGGATGTGGATGGGAAGAGCTTTAAAAAATCAGAAATTCAAGCGGTGTGGCAAAATCTTTTCCCGGCCGGTCAGGCACCGGATTTCGATACGATGGATGACAAGATAAAAACTAATATCCTGCGCGGCATTGTCGGTCAGGAGATTCTGTATCAGCAGGCGGAAAAGTCCGATATTGAGGATTCTGAAGCGGTGAAACAAGCCATGGAAGCGGCAAAACGCAAAATCATGGTCGAAGCGTTTATTGAGAATAAAACGTCCGATCTGGTCAGCGAAGCGGCCATTAAAGACGCCTATGATGCCGCCGTAGAAGAAAGCAAAGACGAAGAAGAAGTCAAAGCGCGCCATATTCTGGTCGAAGACGAAGCGACCGCGAAAGACATTAAGGCCAAGCTAGAAAAAGGTGAATCCTTTGATGAACTGGCCAAAGAATATTCGACCGATCCCGGTAGCAAGGCCCGTGGCGGCGATCTGGGTTGGTTCAGCGATGGCCAGATGGTTCCCGCCTTTTCTGAAGCCGCATTTAAATTGAAAAAAGACGAAGTGTCTGAGCCGGTAAAATCGCAATTTGGCTGGCATGTGATTAAAGTGGAAGATCGTCGCAGTAAACAAGTGCCGACTCTGTCGCAAATGCGCCCTAAACTGAAAGCGCAATTGCAGGAAGATGCATTGAATGCATATGTCAAAGAACTGCTGGAAGACTCAGAAGTGCATTATTATAGCGCCGATGGCAAAGAGCAGGATCTGAAACTGGTAGCTGACGAGTAGGAGACCCACGTGACGACCCGTTCCCCTCTCGCCCCTGAAACAACGCCTTCATTACCGGATATCGCCGGGGTTCGTCTGGCGGCGGATGGCTTTGCGCTGCGTTACAAAAACCGGCCGGACGTATTATTGGCGGTAATGGAAGAAGGCACGACAGCAGCAGGTGTATTCACGCGTTCTACCACGCGTGCCGAGCCGGTGAATTGGTGCGTGGAATCGCTTAAACACCACCCGCGGGCGGTGCTTGTGAATGCCGGTCAGGCAAATGCCTGTGTCGGTGACGTCGCGCGGCAGACCATCGCCGCCTCAACGGCCGCAGTGGCAGAGCATATCGGTTGCAAGCCAGAGCAAGTCATGGTCGCCTCCACCGGGGTTATCGGCCAGCCAGTAAATGACGCCAAACTCGTAGATGCCGTCAACTCCCTCGCGAAAAGCGAGTCCTGTGATTATGCCAAAGCGGCCGAGGCGATACGTACCACGGACACATTCGCGAAAGTCGCGACCGCACAAGCAGATGTGAATGGTGTGACGGTGACCATTAACGGCATCGCCAAAGGTTCGGGCATGATTGCACCGAATATGGCGACCATGCTGGCATTTGTGTTTACCGACGCGGCTATCGAGCATGAGGCGCTGCAGCAATTATTACAGGAAACAACCGATCATAGTTTCAACGCGATTACGGTCGATGGGGATGCGTCAACCAATGATACCGCCTTGGCCTTTGCGACCGGTAAAGCCGGGAATGCCCCTATTACCCATGTGCATGGCGCCGAAGTCCAAGCCTTTCGCGACGCGTTTTTAAAAGTTATGCAAGACCTCGCGCAGCAAATCGTTCGCGATGGCGAGGGGGCGACGAAATTCATCACCGTGCATGTCAGCGGTGCGGAAACGCCGGAAATCGCCAAGCAGATGGCGTTGGACGTCGCCAACTCACCGCTAGTGAAAACCGCCATCGCCGGGGAAGACGCCAATTGGGGCCGCGTGGTCATGGCGGTGGGCAAAGCCGGTTTGCCAGTCGATATGGACCGCTTATCGGTCGCGTTCGGAGAACATATTATTTGCCGTGCGGGCGGCTTGGTGCCAGGTTACGACGAAACTCCGGTCGCGGCCTATATGAAAGAAGCCGAAATCGACATCACGGTTGAAGTGGGCGATGGCGTGGGCGAGGCGATTGTGTATACCTGCGATCTAACGCATGCCTATATCGATATTAACGCGCATTACCGTAGCTAATGAAGCAGGTCCTCGTCTCCGCGGTGGCGATGATCGACGCGGAAGAACGTGTCTTACTGGCGCAGCGGCCTGAAGGTAAATCGCTGGCCGGTATGTGGGAGTTTCCTGGCGGCAAAGTCGAACAAGGCGAAACCCCGGAAGCCGCCTTATTTCGTGAAATCCGCGAAGAACTTGGCGTGGCACTATGTGAGCCGTGCACCTCACCCATCACCTTTGTCAGCCATGCTTACGAAGAATTCCACTTACTGATGCTGCTATATGCCTGCCGCCGTTGGGAAGGCATTCCCGAAGGGCGGGAAGGTCAGCAACTAACCTGGAAAACGCCGCAGCAAATGACCTCTATGCCTATGCCCCCGGCCGACAAGCCACTCCTACCCATTTTACGCGATTTACTAGTTTAAAGGAGCTTTTTCCATGTTTATCACAGCCTTTGTTTGCGTCCTCATTCTCGCTTTTTATACCTTCACCGCCTACAAAGTCGGGCGCTCCCGCGTTAAACATCAGGTCGCGCCGCCGCGCATGGACGGGCCGGAAGAATTTTTGCGTTATTTCCGCGTTCAGCAAAACACGCTGGAGCAAATGGTCGTGGTCATTCCACTATTGTTTATTTTTTCCTACGTCATTTCGGATGCCATTGGCGGAATCTTAGGCTTGGTCTGGCTCGCCGCGCGGATGTGGTATGCTTTCGCCTATTATCAGGAAGCGCGCAAACGTATGGGCGGCTTTTTGATAGGGCTACTCGTCACCGTGATTCTATTGATTGCCGATCTGGTCGCACTGGGTATGGCGGTGGTGATGATTCACCCCTTAGTGTAAGAATTGCTTTAAATCGACATTGCCGCTGCCGCGTTTGGCCGGCTGCTGCTGCACGCGCGCATCTGGCGCGCGTGCGGTCAGGGTAATCCATTCGACGGTGGCCTGCACGCGCCCCTCGGGCGTAGCATAATGCTCGCGGTAATGCGCACAGACTTCCTGCAACCAGCGCTTTGGATAAAACCGTCGATCCCGCGATATCAACGCATTCGCTTCTCCCATCTGTTTTAACTCACGCATTAAGGTCAGCGGATCGCCATATTCGATATGCGTCAGCGTTTGATCCGCCACCGGTAATGCATACCCGCACCGCTGCAGCAGGTTTCCCGCATCTCGAATTTCCGGGAAAGGCGAAAAATGCGGGCGCATCTCCCCATAGCGCGCTTCAACGGCGGCGAAGCTGTTGCGCAATTCGTAAAAACTCTCCGGCCCGGGCATCACGCATAGCATAATGCCATCCGGTTTGAGCAAGCGGCGCATTTGCGTCAACATCCCCACCAGATCATTGGTGTGATGCAAACTCGCCGCCGAGACCACCGCATCGAAGGAGGCTTCAGCAAATGGCAGGCGTTCTGGCGGAATCTGTACGCGCATCCCATGCGTCTGGCGTAGCATATTGGCGCTGCTATCACAGGCAATCACCTGTTCAACGCCCGCGTCTGCCGTTAGCATCTCTTTCAATTGACCGGTATGACAGCCGACATCAAGCACTAACGGAAAGCGTTGCGTCAGATCGCATAACCGATCAGCGAGCAATGCCGTCGCATCACGTTTTAGATAGTCGACCGCAGTAAAATCGGCGGCGGCGGCCTCCCGCCGTTGCAACAACCGGGGCGTATCAAAAATGTCTGCTTGCATTTCCCCGCTATAGACGATTCTTTGAGCAAATGCACGCCACGCTTCACATGCTTTCGCATCTCGTTGTAACCACGCTGTTCCCTTCGCGCTGCCTGATCTGCCATGATTTATTGCAAGAGACTGGCAGCCTCTGCCGTGATCATTTTCACGCCCTGAATCTTGTGGGTGACCCTTGCTGCACATTATGCGGGTTTCCGTTTGAATTCAGCAGCGGCGAATCCGTATTATGCGCGGAATGTATTCATAACCCGCCTGCGTATGATACCGGTCGCACGGTGATGCATTATGATAGCCTGTCACGCGTGTTAATCACCCGCCTGAAATATGGAGATTACACCGACCTCGCCGTTACATTAGCGCCGATGTTGCATCGCGCGGGCGGCGCGTTTCTAAGCGATTGCGACATGATTATTCCCGTACCCCTGCACTGGCGACGATTACTACAGCGCACGTATAATCAATCCGCGCTACTTGGCGGGTTGGTGAGTCAGTTGAGCGGCGTGCCGATGCTGCCTGACGGCATGGTCCGCACGCGCCACACCCCGCAGCAGGCGGGGCTTGATCGCAAAGATCGTTTGAAGAATGTGAAGCGCGCGTTCACGGTAAATCACCGCCATGCGGATCGGCTAGCCGGCGCGCGGGTGTGTCTCATCGATGATGTGATCACGACGGGAGCGACGATCGATGCTTGTTGTCGGGCACTGAAACAGGCTAGAGTAGAAAAAATATACGTGCTAAGCATGGCACGCACCCTACGAGGTCACGCATGAACACATTAACCGTTGCCTGCGTTCAAATGAACACCAGCGGGCGGATCAACGATAATATCGCGCAAGCAGAGAGTTTTATTCGCGAGGCGCATGGCAAAGGCGCGCAGTTTATCGCCCTGCCGGAAAATGCCTTTTTTATGCGCGGCGATGACTCGGTGGCTCCGGTGGAATATACCACCGAAACGCATCCCGGATTAAAGCGGATGGAAGTGCTTGCCCGCGAACTCGACTGTTGGATTCTGATCGGCTCGATTTTCGTCAGCCTGCATGACGCTTATGGCGAAGAGACCGGTAAATGGGCCAACCGTTCCGTGCTGATTAATCCGTTGGGCGTCGTAACGGCCACCTATGATAAAATCCATTTGTTCGATGCTGACTTCGGCGACGGCGAAAGCTACCGCGAGTCCGAACGGTTTCTACATGGGAAACAGGCCTGTCTTGCCAGCCTGCCCTGCGGCCAGTTGGGTATGACCATTTGCTACGATATTCGTTTCCCTTACCTGTTCCGTGACTTGGCGCGAAATGGCGCAACCATGCTTTCGACCCCCGCTGCCTTTGCCAAACGCACGGGCGAAGCGCATTGGCATGTGCTGCAACGCGCGCGGGCGATTGAAAATGGCTGCTACGTCATTGCTCCGGCACAATGCGGCACGCATCCAGGTGGGCGCCAAACCTATGGGCACAGCATGATCGTCGATCCTTGGGGTGAAATCATTGCGGAAGCCCAGATGGGAGTGGGGATTGTCATGGCAGAACTCGATATGGAGCGCGTGAAGCAAGTTCGGCGCTCGATGCCCGTTTTACAGCATGATCGCGATTATATCTTACAGGATTATGTGATTTAGGTCCGCTATACCTGCGTCATGATGTAGCGTTCAACGCCCATGACTTCGACGAGGCGAATTTGCTGGCGTAGCCAATCGATGTGCTCTTCTTCGGATTTAATAATATCTTCCAGCAGAACCTCAGACGCGACATCTTTCGCGTCCTGACACACTTCGTGCGCCTTAATCAAATCCGCATGGTTTTCAAGCTCTAGCTTCAGATCACACCGCAGCATTTCTTCGACATCTTCACCGATATAGAGTTTGTTCAACTCCTGAAGATTTGGCAGCCCGTCCAGATACAACACGCGATGGACTAGTTCATCGGCGTGCTTCATTTCGTCGATTGATTCTTCGTATTCTTTTTCCGCCAGTTTGTGGATGCCCATATGTTTATACATTCGCGAATGTAAGAAATATTGATTGATCGCTGTCAGCTCGTTGCGCAGGATAATATTCAATTGCGCAATCACATCGTTATTCGTGGCCATACCCACCTCCTGTTGTTGGCGCTACCCTAGACGATTAGGGGTGCCTTGCCAACAAGAAAGCTAGGTTATCCAAAGCGTTGCAAGTGACTCGCACCCTCAAGTCCATGACTTTTTGGGTTGGCATATTTTTCAGGCATCAACGCTTGCAAATCGCTATCAATGACATCCCGCGCGCGCTGAAACTGTTCCGGGTCATTGAGAATAAAGCGATGCACCTGTGGGCCATTCACTGCGCGGCCTTTGCTAAATTTTTTCAGCACTTCACGCTCTTGCCCTTCCAGCAGAATGGCCGGGCTAGGCCGCTGGGGATCCGCCAGCAACCGATCTCGGTTTTTCACATTGATATCCATGACGTATAAATCCGTTGCCGCTTGATTGCGCGGCATCAGTGACATCGCGACATGTACGGCATTCGGCGTGGCCGGGTTACTCCCGTCGCGCACGCGGCGCGCCATGTAATATTCACCCGCGTCGCTGCGCACAATCGCTATTCGGATGAATTCAGGCTTCGCCGTATAGGGCAGATTCAGTTCGGTTTTTACTGCATCTAAGATATGGCGGTTCACCTGCTGCATCATCGCATCGGAATTGCGCCCAGCGGCGTTTTCCATCACGGTTAAATCGGTCATTTTCGCACCGACTTCGGGGATTACTTCCGGCATCTCTGCGGTATCAAGCCATGTATAGCCGGCACGTATGCTTTGCGATTGATCCTTCAACCACAGCAGCGCTTGCGGAAAGAGATACGATAAATTGCGGGTTTTCACGGCGCGGCTATGGTAATTTGTTTGCGCCGATCCCGGGTCTTTTTCTAGAGGCAAAGAGCCATCGTTTAAGGGCAGGATATGCACTGGCATTTCCGCGCCCGATTTGGGGCGTAGATCATAAAGCATTTGGCAGCACGAACCGCACGGGCAATGTCGTGCCCGATCTTCACGGTCTATGATCGGCTCGTTTTTCGCCAGATTTCCGATACCGCCAGTAAACCAGATTTCAGCGATCTCTGTCTCCTCTACCCCCAACTCTTGCGTGGCCTGATTGATCGCGTTTGCTTCGGCGCATTGGCGGGCGGATT
>DDZS01000074.1:807-8371 GCA_002346425.1 Alphaproteobacteria bacterium UBA3002 | reverse complement strand
TCGGCGCATTGGCGGGCGGATTCATTGCGATGCAAATGGATATTGGACGCGGAAAAATAATGCCCATCTACCGTCCGCACCAAGGCCGCGCCTAAAAACATCTCGTTAGGCAAACCATCGCCTCCACGGCGCATTTCGTGGCATTTGGCTTCATATGCCCATGCCTTCAGGCGTTGTTCCGCCAGAAGAGGGTTGATCTTTGCTAAATCTGGTCGACCATTCGTCTCAACCTGTTCGCGTTCTATATGCGGCATCCCAATTCCCTTTTTGGGACGCTATAGCAAGCGGGTATGACAGAATTATGACAATTCGGCAGCGGGAATCTGATTCAATAAATTTTCGCGCACATACCCGACGCACTTTCCGCATTCGGGTTTGCAGCCTAACGCTTTGTATAGTTGGCTAATGCAGCATGCCCCGTCATCGACGGCTTTGCGCATTTCTTTTTCTTTCAGCGAATTACATAAGCAGATATACATTGCGTTTGAGAGTAATTCGCAATCGCGGCATTGGCAAGTAGAAAAATGCGACGCATTCGCAAAAAGTTTTTCTGTCTTTCTTAACGGTTTTTTAAGGGAAAATCGGTTATTCTCAGCTGTATGAACGTTATGCGCCCCACTCACGGTTTCTCGTTAGTCGAAACGGCCGTTGTTTTGCTGATCTTCGGCGCGATTGCCAGCATGGCCATCGTCGGCGGTTCGGCATGGCTAGAAACGCAAAAGCAAACCTCTACACGCGACAAAATTGAGGTGATTCATAACGCTCTACAGAATTATTACCGCGTGTATGGTCGCCTACCCTGCCCCAGCGATTACACATTGGCAACCAACAATGCCAATTGGGCCTTAGAAGCTAATAGCCCGACCGCCGGTGATGAATGCCGGGGGGGAACCATTGTGGCAAATCGCACTAATATGGATACCAATGTGGTGTTTGGCGGGTTTCCCGTACGCACCCTTGGCATCGAAGATCAAATGGCCTTCGATGGGTGGGAATCGGCTTTTGTCTACTATGTCGACAAACGCCTAACGGTCGCGGGCACGCTGTTAAAAGGCTCGGCGAATTATATTGCGCCGGATGAACCGGCAGGTGCAATCTCTATATTGATCGCCGCGAATAATATGACCAACCCTATCACCACAACGGCGGCATATGCCGTAGTCAGTATGGGTGCAAACCGTCATGGCGGCCGAACCAGTTCCGGCGCTACGGTAAATAATAATTTGTCCACCAATGATGAATTAGAGAACTGCGAGTGTTCTGCAGGCGGTGCTTTACAAGGGGCCAGCACGTGGGACGATCAACTCGTTAGCCGCCTGAAAACCACAGACGGCTTCGACGATATCGTCAGCTTCAAGCTACGCCGACAGATGTGGTAATCAGCCGCCGAAGGATGCCGTAATCAGGAAGTCTTCAAACGGATTATCCTGTTCTTCCAACGCCTGATCATAATAATACAGCTCTGGTGTTTCCTGCTCTTCAACCTGCGCCACCTGCGACGTTTGCGAGCTTGGTGCCTGCAAACTAGGTTCTTCGCGAAGCATGCCAAGTCCCACCAATACAACCAAAACCGAGGCCATCACCCCATAGCGGACGGGTGGTAAATACACAAAGGCGCGTGCGCGTTTCAACGGTGCCAGCCAATCGAACAGGCCGGGCGGCTCTTGTCGTGCCGCGTGTAAGATCGCGTCAATCGCCTTTGGCGATGGCTCGGGAATATACTGCGCTTGCAAATGTTCTCTAAGATTATCCGACATAATGCATGACACCTCCTTCCACGTGTCGGGTTTCAAACCATTGTTTCAGCGATGTTTTCGCGCGCGATAGCAGCGATTCCAGCGCTTTAACGCTAATGCCCATCATCGCGGCAATCTGCTTTTGCGGCAGTGCCTCGAAATAAACCATACTCACCGCGACACGCTGCCGCTCTGGCAATGATTGCAACGCGGTTTGCACCAATTGCTGCTGATCACGTTCGGCGAGCGCGGCTTCCTGATCATCATCGCTCGCCAGTGCGGTATCTTCGATGTCAACAAACTGGCGTTTCGTTCCGCGGAGATGGTCCATCGCCTGATTATACAGAATCCGATAGAACCATGTCGTAAACCGCGCCTTTTTTGCTTCTTTATAACGCGCTTTGCCCGTCCATAATTTCAAAAATGCCGTTTGCACGATATCCTCTGCGTCCTCGCGCGATAGCACCCAGCGATACACCATCTGATAAAAGCGCCGATGATGCCGCTGCACTAAACAATCGAACGCGCGCACTTCCTTGCCCTGCACAAAGCGGAGCAAATCTTCATCGCTCATGCGGTCGTAAGTTAGCGCCACGTGTTAGTCTTTAAACTTCCCGCCGTCTTGCGGCCCCGTGCAACCCGGCTTCCCATGGCCTTCACCATGTTTACGCATCATTTTTTCTGCGTGCTCAATCTTTTCCTGATCGCTCATCGCATGCCACTGCGCCTCCCGGCGCTTGCGATATTCTTCACGATGTATCTCAATCTTCTGCAATTTTTGCTGATCGCTCAATGCTTCCCATTCCGCGCGACGTTCCTCCATAAACTGCTCGCGCTCTTGCGGGCTCAGACTTTGGATATACTGGTGCTTTGCTTCCGGATCCATGCGGTCGAAATCTTCTGCCCATGCCATCTGCGATATGCTCATCGCGATTAACACACTCGCAACCAACCGTTTCATCCTCGTCTCCTATCGTCCTGTTATAGCTATTACGCGGCACCGAGGATCATTCCTTCGCCCCAATTGCCGATTTTCTTCTACAAACTGACCGGCACCCATTGATGCGGTGGCACATCGAGTTCATCAGGCATTTTTCCAGCCACCATCGCCCCCGGGTGCGGGGTACGATTGACAGGAAGCGGCGTCGGCAAAGCAGGCGTATCCCCTTTGCCCGTGGTGATAATCTGAATCTCATCGCGGAAATTCGGATTATTGCGGTCCAGCTTATGACCCACGGCCCATAAATCCACCCAATCGCGGGTCACTTTAATATTGCTGAAGCCCGCTTCTTTTAAATGCAGACCCAGGCTTTTCGCGGTATAGGCGGTTTTATGCGCCATGAATAGATTTCCGCGCGCCATCGCGCTACGTAGGCCGTACATAATATCGATTGGACAAATAGGCCCGGCAGGCGAATCGTAAATCGCTTCTTCCAACTGCCCATGCGCCACGTAATTGGCGACGGTTTGAATGTCGGGGAGCGTGACCAGGAAATGCCCATTCGGTTTAATCACGCGGTTAATTTCTTTTAGCGCGGCGGGAACGGTATGCGGGTACAAATGCTCGATATTATGGGACGACCACACCGCATCGACACTGCCCGTGGGTACCATATGCATGTCCAGCATGTCGGATACGATATCGGGCCGCGCATCGGCATCAATATCCAAGCGCACCTCATACCAATCATCGCCGCGAAAACTCTTGTGCAACTTATTCGGATTCGGCGCTCCGCACCCGATATGCAGCACCATTTTACGTTGTCCGGCTTTCGCCTGAATATCGGCAAAGCTGCCGGTGCTTTTGGCTTTACCGGTAATTTTGCGCGGTAACGCCGGTTTTGCTTTCGCTGTTTTCTTTGCTGCTTTTGCCATTTCTATGCCGCCTTCTTCATGTCGTATAGCCCTTGAATCTTTTGATCCGTCGGCGGTGGCAAACGCCCTTCCGCGACGTCGATAATCAGATTCTTATGCAACGGAAGCAATTTGGCCAGATCATATTTCATGATCATATCCTGCCGCGCCTGATCGCGAATCTTCTGCATTCGGTCTTTGGCGTCCAGCACTTCAGAGACCTGATTGGCAATGGCTTCAGGGTCGAAGAAATCAACCAAAAACCCGTTATGCCCATGCTGAATCACTTCGCGTACCGGTTGCGTGTCTGACCCGATCACCGCACAGCCGGTCGCCATCGCTTCCATCGAAGACCAGGATAACACAAATGGATAGGTTAAGTACAGATGCGCGGCGCTCACTTGCAACACGCGAATCAGATGTTCATACGGCAATGTGCCGACAAAATGCATGCGACTCATATCCAGATCGACCTTGTCCATCCACATCTGACGATAAGTCGTTCCTTGTGGCGGGCGGCGACCATAGCTCACATCGTCCGCACCGATCGCGATGATGTGGCAATTCGGACGGTCCTTCAAAATTTTCTCCGCCGCTTGCATAAAGCTCGGGAACCCGCGATACGGCTCAAAATTACGCGCGATATAGGTCACCACCTCATCGCCGACTTTAAACAACGGGCCATCTTTATTTAACTGCACTTTGGCATCTGGATTCGGCGCGGCTTTCACCGTGTTAATACCATCGTGAATCACTGAGATTTTCGACTGATACGCCGCCGGGTGTAACGAATGCTGCCAGAACGTCGGGCTAATGCCCCAATCGGCATATTCGAGGCCGATCATGTGATGCATATTTTTCGTGCGGATACGGGCTTTATCATCTTCACTCACCGGATCGGCACCATCGAAACCAACATCCGCACCATCGCTATGATAGAAGAATTCAAAGAAGCCAAAAAATGGTGTATTGGGGTACACGTCTTTAATATAGAGCGCATCGCCCCAGCCGGGATGGCCGACTACGATATCGGGGACGTAACCTTGTTCTTTCTTCAATTTATGAAGGACGCGCCAGACTTCTTGGCCTTGCAACACCGCACGTTCGGCATGCTGCAAATAGCGATGCGTATGCGGTGAAGGCTCGCGCGGTGTCGTGTAGGTAATTTTATGCACGCCATCTATTTCCACGCGTGAGGGTTTTGTTACAAACGCCACATGGTTTTTCGGATCTTTTACAAATTCCGTAATCAGGTGTTTGTATTGCCCCGGCATGTTCGGATGCATGAATAAAATCTTCATTACTACCGCCTAAATGTAATCATAATGTCATATTTATACTGCTGCTTATATGGTAGCTTCGCGATTGTAAATAAAAGGTTACGTTTAAACGAAAAACAAAAAAGGATACGATTATGAGCATCAACGGTACAGCCGGTAGCGAGATCATTAACGGCACCAACGGCGCGGACGAAATTTACGGCGGCAACGGTGGTGACACCATCAACGCCAATGACGGCAACGACCTGATATTTGGTGGCGACGGCTATGTCGACCTCGATGATGGCAACGATTCCATTTACGGTGGTAACGGCAACGACCGCATTTATGCGAATACCGGCGACGATGTGATTTACGGTGAAGCGGGTAATGACGAAGCCTATGGCGGGTTCGGACGCGATTTATTGTATGGCGGTATCGGCAATGACAGTCTGTATGGCGGCGGTTCCATCGCCGATCCAAACGATGTCGAAGATACGCTGTTCGGTGGCGATGGGGACGATTACCTGATCAGTAACGGCGGTAACGATCAGGTAGAAGGCGAAGGCGGCAACGACACCATTTACGCAGGCTTTGGTGATGATATTATTAACGGCGGCAGCGGCAATGACATGATTTATGGCCTCTTCGGTAACGATCAGATCACCACCGGCACCGGCAGTGATCAGGTCTATTTCTTCTCCGGCAGCGGCATCGACGTGATTACTGATTTCCAATCCGGCGACAAAATCTTTTTGCAACGTAACCTAAATGATTCCGGCATCGACACCGCACAAGAAGCGGTCAATGCCACGGTCTATTCCGGCGGCGGTCAGGCCATCGTCATGCTAGGCGGCGGCAACTTTATTACGTTGGACACCCCCTATACCCTAACCACAGCCGATTTCGATTTCTTTTAAGATTATTCTTTCGGCGTCACACGCAAATGGCTCAGTACTTCACCGCTACAGCGGTCGATGCTGAGCCATTCTAAACCGTCTTCTCGTGCCATGGTAAACGAAACTGTAGTTTCAAACGTCATCATCTCACTGATTTTACCATCGGGTAACGCATAGGCCGCCTGCAAATCGCATTTGGTAGGCGCCGCAGCTTCTATCGCAGGTTTTTTCTTCGCAAATGCCTCTGGGTCAGTCATTTTTTTGTAGGCGAGCGCGAAGAGCAGAATCAACCCGCCGATCAAGGCAATCCCCATACCGATCACCACGGCTTTCAGGCCGCGATGGCTATCTTCTTTCTCGCTTTTTCTGGGCGATATGCCATGTTGTTTATCCATGAAACACCTCTCTTTTACGGCTGAGCCGGGATCCGCCGGTCAGCGTTTGGATAAATGGTTGAGCGCGCAATGTGACCTGTCGCGCAGCCGCCTGCAAGCGCTAATCGCTGAGGGGCGGTTACAGGTAAACGGTAACCCAATTTCCAATGCCGCGGGAAAAGTGATTGGCGGGGCGGTCTATGTTTTAGCTATTCCGGAGGTTACCCCCCTCGCTTTAACGCCGGTAACCATGCCGCTCGACATTCTATTTGAAGACGATCACTTACTAGTCATCAATAAACAAGCCGGGCTAACGGTCCATCCGGCGAGCTCTACGGGTAATGAGCCGACGCTAGTCCATGCTTTGCTGGCTCATTGCGGCGATAGCCTATCGGGCATTGGCGGCGTTGCACGTCCGGGCATTGTGCACCGTCTAGATAAAGACACCTCCGGCTTGATTCTGGTCGCAAAAACCGATGCGGCGCATCAGCATTTAAGCGCGCAACTGAAAGATCGCAGCCTCTCGCGCACCTATGTGGCTTTCGCTTGGGGCCGTCCCAAAGCTTTGTCCGGTACGGTGGACACATTTCTGGCTCGGCATCCCAAAATCCGCACGCGCATGGCCGTTACCGAAGACGGCAAGCAGGCGCGCACGCATTATCAGGTCATTCGGCAGTTTAGTGCCGGCGGGCTGAATATCGCCAGTGAGATTGAATGCAAGTTGGAAACCGGGCGCACCCACCAAATCCGTGTGCATCTGGCACATCTTGGTTGTCCGATTATCGGCGACCCACTTTATGGCAAAGGTGACAAAGAGTTTAGTCGCCGCTATGGGGTTGCAGAGGATGCGGCCCTACAATCTGCCTTGGCGCAATGCCAGAGACAAGCACTGCATGCCCGCGAAATCCGCTTCATTCACCCGCAGTCAAAAGAAGAAAAAACCTTTGTTGCCCATTTGCCTACGGATATTACAAATTTGTCAGAATGCCTGAAATCCCTTGCTTAAGGGCGAAGGGTTTCGTATGACCAGACGTAATACTTATAGATGTTTTATACACAGCACTTTATTACTCATCAGGTACGAGGCAACCGCAACCCAAGGAGACACGTATGAGTCGCATGGCAGCCCTACCCGCCGCCCCAATAGATGGGGGATTACGGCAATATTTACAAGAGATTCAGAAATTCCCGATTCTGGAACAGGAACAGGAATATGCGCTGGCAAAACGCTGGACGGAAGATGGCGATTACGAAGCCGCGCATCAATTGGTGACCAGCCACCTGCGTTTGGTCGCAAAAATTGCGATGGGCTTCCGTGGTTATGGTCTGCCGGTCGGTGAGTTGATCGCCGAAGGCAATATCGGTTTGATGCAGGCCGTCAAAAAATTTGATCCAGAACGTGGGTTCCGCTTGTCGACCTATGCCATGTGGTGGATTAAAGC
>DDZS01000074.1:0-510 GCA_002346425.1 Alphaproteobacteria bacterium UBA3002 | reverse complement strand
TATGCCATGTGGTGGATTAAAGCCTCCATTCAGGAATTTGTGCTGAAAAGCTGGTCACTGGTCAAAATGGGCACCAGCGCGGCGCAAAAACGGTTATTCTTTAACCTGAAGCGCATGCGCCGTCAGTTAGATGCGGTGGATGATGCCTCGCTATCTCCCGATCAGATCGCGTTTATCGCAGGACAGCTCGAAGTCAATGAGCGTGACGTGGTGGATATGGATACGCGGATGACCGCCAATGACCAGAACCTCAATGCCCGCATTGGTGGCGATGGCGATAATGAATGGATCGACATGCTGGCTGACGAAACGGAAAGTCAGGAAGATCGTCTGGGCGATTGGCAGGAATATGCGCATAAGCGCGACCTGATGCATACCGCGATGGATCACCTGAATGCGCGCGAATTGCGCATTATTCAGGCGCGTCGCCTGGCCGAAGAGCCGATGACGCTGGAAGAATTATCCGGAGAATTCGGAGTGTCGCGAGAGCGGATTCGTCAGATCGAAGCG
>DDZS01000038.1 GCA_002346425.1 Alphaproteobacteria bacterium UBA3002 | reverse complement strand
GTTTACCGTTACCCGTGGCATGCGCATCGCGCAAATGGTGGTAGCCGCCTATACGCGCGCCGAATGGCAGCCGACGGAGACACTGGGAGATAGCGAACGCGGTACCGGCGGTTTCGGCTCGACCGGAACGCAGGTCGCGTAATGCTGCGCTTATCGAAAAAGATGTTCTACGCCATCGAGGCGGTGCTTTATATTGCCTATAACGGCGCGGGAGAGCCCGTCGCCAGTAAGGAAATTGCCAAACGGCAAAATCTGCCACCGCGCTATTTGGAGCAGATCATGCAGGCGCTAGTGCATGCCGGTATTTTACGCGGGGTACGCGGCCCGAAAGGCGGCTATGTGCTCGCGCGGGAAAAACGTCGCATTGCACTATCAGAGATTTGTCAGGTCATCCGCAATATGGATCCGCTGGAATTACAGCTCTACCAACAGACGCCTCTATCGCGTGAAATCGCTTTTCCCTTGTATCGCAGCCTTGAACGCACGATGATGCAACGGTTAGAATCAGAAAATATCGCTACGTTATGTCAACAAGCCGAAGAGGCCGACCTCGCACGTGGCAAAGATGAACCCGCGGACTTCGCGATATAACGGAGGATTTATGTCCCACCCCGCCCTAGGCCACGGCCGCCTCTACGAATCCATTACCGATGTGATTGGCAACACGCCCATGGTACGGCTGCAAAAACTGGCGATGCTGCATGACGCGGTCGGCAAAATTTACTGCAAGCTGGAATATTTCAACCCTCTGTCATCCGTGAAAGACCGTATCGCGCTTTCCATGGTTGACGCTGCATTGGCATCCGGTGAAATGGGTGAGGATACATTATTGGTAGAGCCGACGTCAGGCAATACAGGTATTGGACTGGCTTTTGTCTGTGCCGCCAAAGGCATTCCGCTAATTCTGACCATGCCGGAAAGCATGTCGATAGAGCGCCGCAAAATGTTAAAGATTCTGGGCGCGCAGCTTGAGCTGACGCCAGCGGCTAAAGGTATGCGTGGCGCGATTGATAAGGCAGAAGAAATCGTGGCTGCGAACCCAAAAGCAAAAATGCTGCAGCAGTTCGAAAACCCGGCTAACCCTGCCGTGCATGAACGCACCACCGCGCTAGAAATCTGGAATGATTGCAACGGTCACATCGATGTCTTCATTACTGGCGTCGGTACTGGCGGCACGATTACCGGCGTAGGCAAAGTGTTAAAAGAAAAAAAACCTGACGTAAAAATTATCGCCGTGGAACCAGAAGATTCTCCGGTTATATCGGGCGGCAATCCGGGCCCGCATAAAATCCAAGGCATTGGCGCTGGCTTCATTCCGGGCAATCTTAACCGTGATGTAATTGACGAAGTGATCACCATTGGCAACGAAACCGCATTTGTGACTGCCCGCGAAGCAGCTCGGCTAGACGGAATGGCGGTGGGCATCTCTTCCGGCGCAACCATTGCGGCAGCCTTAGAAGTCGCCAAGCGGCCAGAAATGAAAGACAAGGTAATCTGCACGATTATTGCCTCTCCTGCGGAACGCTATATCTCCACTGATTTATTTGCCGATCTGGGATGATACGAACGATTGGTTGTATATTACTGTTAAGTCTTAGTGCTGCTCAGGCACAGGAAACACTGCACCCAATGTATCAACATTCCGGTTTGCCGGTGCCCCGCTTTGTCTCGTTAAAATCCGATGAAATCAATGTCCGGGTTGGCCCGGGCAAAGAATACCCTATCAGCTGGGTCTATCATAAGCGCAATTATCCGGTGAAAATCGTGGAAGAGTTTGGCCTATGGCGGCGAATTGAAGATCATCAAGGCGATGGCGGCTGGGTGTATCACAGTCTGTTAAGTGGCAAGCGCACAGGCCTGATAGTAGGCAAAGAGAATGCGCCAGTCTTTGCGACCGCTACCGAGGGTAGCCGCGTGGTGGCAGGGGCTGAGCCCGGTGTCGTGGTCGATGTTGAAGAATGTACGTTAACGCGCTGCGCTATTACTGCCGGAACCGTGAAAGGCTGGCTTGACCGTAAGCATTTATGGGGAACGCAGGCTAGTTCACCCGAATCATAACCGAGACAGAACTGATATCCGCCTCTTTTGACAGTGGACTTGGGATATGCGGAATCACAATTTTTTCTGCCGGAATGTCTTCCAGTTCACCTGTTTTCTCAAACACGAAATGATGATGGGGTAAAATATTGGTATCGAAATAGGTGCGCCCCGCATCCACGATCACCATTTTTAATAAGCCGGCTTCGACAAATTGATTGAGTGTATTATAAACCGTCGCCATTGAGACGGCGCAATTAGCTTCTTTCGCTTCATTATGCAATTGCTCTGCCGAGACATGCCGGTCGCCATTTGCCCAGAGTAATGCGCCCAAAGCCATGCGTTGCCGCGTAGGACGCAACCCTCTTTCCCGCAATTTCTGCCCGACAAAACTTTCTAAATCCACCACTCTTACCTTGAAAAATTCCTTTACTATTGAGAAGGATATCAAACGAAAACAGTATTATCCAGCAAAAAGTATTTTGGTTATCCACAAAGATGGACGATTATTCACCTGTGCGTATGCGCTCTACAAGCTGTCCCACAGTGGGAATAAAACCATTCGAGTAGAAAGGGTCTTCGCTGAATTTATAGGCGTTGTGTCCGGAGAACATCAGCTCGTGATTTACGTCGCTTCCGGTAATGATATTTTGCAAACTTTTCTGAATACAGAAGCTACGTGGATCCGCTTTCTTACCCGTGGTATAATCATCGTGATCTTTCCAATTCGAGAAACGGCAGTGACTTAAACAGCCCATACAATCGATCTGATCTTTTACGATTTCATCTGCTTTAGATTTGCTCACGAAAATTAGCGTTTCATCGGGGGTTTTCAAGGCTTCCGTATAGCCATCTGCCACCCAACGTTCGATGCGCGTCAGGTCATCCGGCGTGACGTAATGTGGCCGTTTGCGCGGGCCCAACAGATAGGGTTCGGATAAATAGCCGGTCTGCTCCATTGCATATTCGACCTGGCGTTCATTACGCGCACGCAATTCCTGAATGAACTCGTTATTGACGGCTGAAGAATAGAATCCGGTCGGACTAAATCGGTTTAAAAAGACGTCGCCTTTGCGGATGGAGAGCAGCTTATTTTTCCAGCGTTGGGGGATCGGGCTTTCTTCTGTTAACAGTGGCCGCGTACCAAACTGAAACGCTATCGGCCCGACTTCTGGATTGTCTAACCAATCCGCCCAGTCTTTTAAATGCCAAGCGCCGCCTGCCATCACGATCGGCACATCGGCTAAACCGACCTCATTCATAAAACGGCGAATCTCGACGACTCGCGGATAGGGGTCCTGCGGTTTGGTGGGGTCTTCGTTATTCGACAAGCCATTATGACCGCCCGCCAACCACGGATCTTCATAGACCACACTGCCCAGGCGATCTTTGTGATTTGAATAGGCGCGCTTCCATAAGGCGCGAAACGCACGCATGGAAGATACAATCGGATGATAGTAAATATTATAATGCGCGGCGATCTCTGCGAGCTTGTAGGGCATTCCCGCACCGCAGGTGACGCCATGCACCAGACCCTTTGCCTGTTCTAGCACACCGACCAACACACGTTCGGCGCCGCCCATTTCCCAGAGGATGTTCATGTGGATACGCCCCTGACCATTGCTGATCTCATGCGCGATTTTGGCTTGTGCTACGCCACCTTCGATACCGTAAGCCACCAATTCCTCATGGCGCTCTCGGCGCGTGTGCCCGTGATACGCAACAGGAATGGGATTGCCATCCGCATCATAGCGTTCGGCGTTCACACCGGAAAAGGTTCCAACCGCCCCAGCCGCAGCAAACGCACCGGCGCTTTTTCCGTTGGTGGCACCAATGCCTTTGCCCCCCTCAATGATTGGGTGGCACTCGACGCCGGATATGACGACCGGCTTTAGATTATCTTGAAATGAATGGACCATACTAGGGCGGTAACCTAACGAATTACCGGGCGAATGCAATGCTTTTAGCACGCCCTTCGTGTAACTCTGTCCACACCGCATCCTTGCTTGCAATTTTTGCCAAACCCGCTACCACTATCCGCATGCGTACTCTATTGATGATTGCCCTGGTGTGCTTGGCTGCTTGCGAAAACAAGTCGACCGAGATTCTTAAAAGCCCCTGCGTTGGGCTAGAAGATAGCCCATGCGGTCCCAAACGCCCGATGAATGATTGGTATCGCGGTTCCAACGAACTGGTTTAAGCCTGATAGGTAACGGCCTTATACGCAGGTTTGCGTGCATGAAACAAATGCACGATGAGTGCCACACCCCAAAGCGGCGCCACCAGATTGACAATCGGCAGGGTTAGCAAAAACGCGAATAACGCCCCGGCGACGAAAAATTCACCATCCGAATTGGCTTTCAACTTTTTCGCTTCGTCGCGCTGCATGTGACGCCCCGCCACGATATTAAAAATCTCCGTGTTTAAGAGATGCCCGTTTAGCAGGTAATAGGTAATCACATTGACCAGCGGAATCAGATAAAGCGGCAGAACCAAAATATTCAGCAGAATCGTTTTGATGACAAATCCAATATCCTGCGCCACGGACGGCCAATAAGGCGGCACGGTTTGCGGTAACTGTGGGTATTCCGTTTGTTCGATGCGCTCCACCATTGAGCTGAAAAACAGCATGAGAATAAGCGGCAGCAACATAGGAAATAAGAACAAGGCCAACACTACCGCTAGCACGGAAAATCCCGCATCGCCCATCCATCCCCATTCACTGACGTAAGGCAACATCTGCAATAGATGATAGAGCCCTACTGTCAATCCAATGAGCAGCGCCCCATTGATCACGATGCTCCACAGCATCACTTGTAATAGGCGTGGCTGCGTCAGCGATTTTGACGCGCGTAACATACTAGGGACTAATGTATTCATGCTATAAATATAGGTGCTTCGCGTGCGATTGCACGTCTAATGGCCGATACCACGATCTTTTTTATGCATCGGCCCGGTGGGTGCAGCGATTTCTTCCGCTTCGTGATGCTTATGCTCGTGATTTGCATGATGGTGATGATCCCCTTCATGCTGCTCGCGCTGACGACGTGCCACGCGGCGACCACTTTCGAGCGCGGCCATACGTGAGGCGCGCTGCGCCTGTTGTAGCTGAATATTTTGTAAGGTCGCTTTATTCCCGGTAGCCACTGGCGCGGCGTTTTTCGTGGTTTGCATGGCATTGCGCATAGACGATAAATCCGCCCCCTGTAACAATCCTTCCATCCCTTGAGGTTTCGCGGCTGGTGCTTCATGCCCATCATGATCCTGTTGCTGCACGCGGGCGGAATAGCGCATGGCCGCTTGTCTGGCGCGTAAGGCGCGTTGCGCATTCATTTGCCGGTAAAAATCGTCATTCTGCATGGCGCTTGTATTGGCTTTTGCACCGCCCGGCGTATTGCGATTCGCGCCACCTAGTGCATTCTGATTACTGAATCCCAACCAACTTTCCGCGGTATGGTCCTGCTCGGCGATTTGGGTGATCCGTAGCACGACCGTTTTCAATCCACTTTCCAGATCGTTTAGCAAGCCTTCAAAAGTTTCACCCTCTTGCGGAACCCATGCTTGCGGCATGGATTTCAATTGCGATTCGACCGTGGCAATAATCTTCTTATCGTTGGCCGCATAGGCGCGCAGCAAGGTTTCCGCCTTCGCCAAATAACTTAATTTACCAAGCGCTTTATTCGCCGCTTCTACGGCCGGATTATCATAGGTATTCGGGTCAAGCCCGGCTAGTTTATTTAGGTTAATGGTATAGGTATCGACCAGCGTTTTAAGATCCCCCAAGACCTGCATCGCTTTATCGCCAAATTGGTCCAGCCCGTGGCTGATAAAACTACTACCAATACTGACTTTCAGTTTTTCCAAAATATTTTTGGCGTGGTCAATGGCCTCGCGTTTGGTCGGTTGTTCTAACTGATCAACGCTCATCGCCAGCAAACTTGCCTCGACAAAACTATCCGCGATTTTGTTGAACTGGCGTGGCCCCGGGTCTTGCACATCGGGAATAGGCTCGCCAATCGAGATTTTTTCTTTTTCAAACAATGCTACCGCATCGGCGATTTCTTCGTCGGTCAGCGCGGCGACGTCGCCGCGTCCGGGCGGCGGTTTTGCCAGATTCTCCGTGCTGAATGGGGAATGTGCAACATCTGGTAAATTCCATTCATAGCGTAGCCCCGCCAGCGATCCAATAGGCCCCAGCCAATTATACGCATTCTGTCGCTGCAAGATTTTAGAATAGATATATTGCGCACCTTTGGCCGGTTCGTTGGCTTTTGCCATCGACAAATGCATCTGCATCGGATTCCGCAATAACCCGTCATTATTGAAGCCTTTGGTGATTTCTTTGGCGATCGCATTGAGTTGCTTCAGCTTTTTCCGATCGAATTTTTCATCATCGATTTTGCCGTCGCGGAAAAACTCATTGAGAATATAGTTACGCACGATTGCCAGATTCTCGCGTGCCACATCGTATTTTGGATAGCGCGAGGCATTAAAGTCGTAGAAAGGCGCCAAATCGATATTTTGATGAATCTCGCGGTCAAACGCCGGATATTGCACCGGGCTAAACCCCAGATTCAACCCATCATCCAGTATCAACTCTCGATGCGCCGCCCAGGTTTGCTCGCGCGGGAACATGAAGTTGCCCACCGCCGGGCGGTATTGCATATTGCGCGCGCCAGCGATTTCGGCCGCCGCTCCGCCACCTTGCATAGCGGCTTGGCGTTTCAGTTCCTGCTGACGTTGTAAAAATTGTTGTAATTCGTCGACTTCGGCATCCTGCCCGGAAGCATTGCCATAATCCTCTTCGTTCAGATCGTCGAGGCCGCCATCGTCTTCGTCAAATTCCTCACGCGCCATAGTTGCTCATTTTGGCTTTATGCCTTCGGTGCCGGAATTGGGTTATTATCGCCCGATCCGCCACTGCTGCTAGTGCTGCCGCTCGTGCTTGCAGGTGCTGCCGGTGCCGGTTGCTGCGCAGCGGCTTTGTTTTCTTCTGCTGCCGTGCCTAATGCGTACACGCACAGGTCTTCAAAGGAGACGTTGTTTTCTTGGCTTATTTTAAACAGTTTCTCGAAGCTATCCATCACATCCTGCGGAATTGTGCCGCCCCGCTCTGACGACAGCCACCACGACTGAAACTGCAACGGATGCTTTTTCGGATGCGGTTCGCCGATATAAACGTGGAATGGGTGCTTTACCCCGTTAAAATCGCATGGAACTGTAAATCGCTTCATATTTTTTACCTTTCAGCAGCCTAGCATATTTATATTACTAAATCATGACAATGGTGACAATAAATGCAGCGACGGTCATTCCGGCTGGTAGTGATGCAATAAGGTCTGATAAGCATTGGTGATTTCTTTGAACCGCTCTTCGGCTTGCTTATCCCCTTGATTGCGATCGGGGTGCCAGCGTTTCACCAACTCTTTATAACGTTTTTTTATGACATCCATGGTGACCGGGTGCTGCAATTCCAGCTTTTGCAAGGCCAATTGCTGTTTCTGCGGAATCGGCGGTGGAATATAGGGCATTTGCATCCCTTCGCCCAAGAAGCGCCCAAGCGCGGCTTCCAATTCTGCCGTCGTGGGCTTGCGCCCATCGCGCTGCCATGTCGGCCGGTCTCCAAACGGTGCTTCGCGCTGAAACCGCTCGATCTCCGCCTGGCTTTTGCCTTTGAAATAATCCCAGCCTTTGTTGAAAGCTTTAATATGCTCCAGACAAAAATACTGAAAGTCGCGCGGTGTTTCTGGTGACTTTGGCGCCGGATATTGCCCCGGCTCGGCGCAATTTGGAAAGGCGCAGGTTTGCGTCTGCTCTTTCAACATGTCATCGATAAACCGGTATTTGGCCATTAGAGGTATATGGCGCGTGATACGCCAAAAAGCAATTCCCGCCGCCCATAAAAAAAGCCGCGACTGGCGCGGCTTTTTCATGACATAAATCTGTAGTTACATTGCAAGACCGGGTGTTGGCATGCCCATACCTTGGCCTTGGTATTGCGCACCAGACATATTCGCGGTTTGTAGCGGCTTCATGACCTTGTCATCAAACTCACGCCCGCCATCATTCTGGCCACGCATGATTGCGTTATCTAAATCATTACCGTTCGGTCCTTGCATAGCGCTTAATCCGGCAAAACCAACCCCACCGATTCCGGCAGCGGTCAATAGCGGGTAACGACCGAAAATGCTTTTTTGCGCACGAGCCAACCGAGCGGCTTCTTTGGCTGCCTCTGCATCCATCCGCGCAGTCATATTAGAGACCATACGGTCGCCCATAGCGCTTGCATATTTTTCAGCTGCACTTTCAGCTATATCGTTTAAGCGACTTCCTTCTTCAGACAATTGCTTTGTTAAATTGCTTTCAAATGCCTTGCTGTAGGTATTCGCCATAGTCGTTTCCGCTTTTTGATAGCTCTTTAGAACACGACCTGTGCTACGGGAAGCCCCGCTTAGAATTCGTCCAAATACTGGATTAAAAGCACCCATCTTACTTACCTCGCATTTTCCATTGCGGTTTCTGCCATGCGCGCGTTTTCACGTTGCGCGGTTGCGGCATCGACCTTGCTGCTTGCTTGATGATATGGATTAGGCTGTGACTGTGCCGCTTCCATATTCGCCATTAAATTTTCGCCCATCGCGTTAAAGGTTTGCGCTTTCGACATGGTATAGGCTTGGCCAATCGCGCGTTCATTTGCTGCGCGGCCTGCGCTAGTAAAACCAGAGGATGCTCCCAATCCACCGCCAATGGCGCCACCAACAAGTGCGGTTCCGGCAACGATGGGGCTAATTGCCACAGCGGCGACTAGGCCTACAGCAGCAGCACCAAGAAATCCAAGACTAAAGATGGATGCGGCAATTGCACCTGCAGCGACCGGGACGGCTAACGCGCCGATCAGCGCGCCTATCGCACCCCAGCGTAATCCGCTAGATGCGCCTTCGCTTAATACTGAGCCTGCTCGATTATCATTGTATGCCATAATATATTTCCTCTATTCCCCTAAAGAATACCACGCTTTGCCGGTATAAAAAGTGAAGCTTTTGTGACAATGGCCTGAATAGACGCGATGCCAACGAATAATATGCTGAAAACTAACATTATCTTTCCAATCCCTGCATTTGCAGATTAAGCGCTAATTGCTGTTCTCCCACGTGATCTTGCCAATGCGTCGGGCTGCGGCCGGTCTCTTGCGCCTCATATTGCTGGATGCTCGGCTCGTAAGCGACACCTTTAGAACGCGCCATGGTTTGCGCGCGGCGTGTATCCGCCACTTCTTCGCGTTTCTTGTGCACTTCGTGCATTCCCCCCGTTACCATTCCATAGGCAAAGCCAGCGACGGTCGCTACTCCAACGGCCAATGCAAAAGGAGCTATAATCGGCGTTTGGGGAAATAACACACCTACGACTAGGGCGGGCACAATAAATCCCAGCGACCAACTCCCCCAATAGGCGGCTTTTCGCCACGGTTCTTTCACCGTGCCGAGCGCAAAATTCTTGAGGTCGGTCGCATAACGCATAGTCGACAGTATACGCGAGGCGCCCTGTTTCTAGTGTGACAGTTTCGTGAATATGCCGCGTTAGTGCGGCCGTTGCAGGCTAGCGATAATACCACGCAGCGTGCGGATTTCTTGGCTGGTATAGATATTGCGCTGGAAGATCGCGCGGATATTACGCCACATGGCGGGCTTCTTCTCGGCTACTTTCCAGAAATTCCTGTCGTTTAATCCAGCTTCCAATTGATCAAAGAATCCTTGCAATTCCGCCTTGCTCGCCACCTCAGCAGCCTGAGACGGGGCTACAGGTTCCGCAGTGGCCAATTCGTAGCAGATCACCGCCACCGCTTGCGCCAGATTCAATGACGGATATTCCGGTGCCACCGGAATATGAATAATCGCGTTGCACTGGGCGATATCTTCATTTTCCAGACCTGAGCGTTCTGCACCAAACACAATCGCCAACCGTTGCGGTTTTTCGGCTAACCCGGACCATTCACGGGGCGTGTAGGCGGGCAGTTCTAATTCGCGGCTGCGGGCGGTCAGCGCCACAGCATACTGACAATCTGCCAGCGCTGTGCTCACGTCTTCGTAGACCTGGGCCGCCTCAATCACCGGCAGGCCACCTGCTGCCATTGCCTCGGCCTTTGGGTTTGGCCAGCCATCGCGCGGCGCCACAATACGCAAATCGGAATAGCCAAAATTCATCATCACCCGTGCTGCCGCGCCGATATTCTCGCCCATCTGCGGACGGACAAGGATGATAGTTATGTCGGTGGCGGTCACTTCTTCATCAAAGCGTAGGTGATCGCGTCATGCAGCGCGTTAAACGACGCATCAATCACGTTGGCGGAGACGCCAATGGTCGTCCATCGCCGCCCCTTGCTATCGCCGCTTTCGATCATCACGCGGGTGATCGCGGCGGTGGCATCCTGGGGCGAAAGAATGCGTACTTTATAATCGGAGAGATACATATCGGCGAGGCGTTTGTATTTCGGAGCCAGCGCTTTGCGGATCGCAGCGTCCATGGCGTTCACTGGGCCGTTCCCCTCAGCAACTTCCATAATAATTTCTGAGCTATCTTGCATGGAGAGCTTCACTGTCGCCTCCGACATGGTGACGATCTCACCTTTCGCATTATAACGCCGCTCATCCGTGATGCGAAAGGAATGCAAATTGAAGAAGGTTGGAATCGTGCCCAACCGGCGTTTCACCAGCAACTCAAAACTCGCATCGGCATCTTCATACGCATAGCCTTGCTTTTCGCGCTCTTTTATTTCTTTTACCAGTTTGTCGATGCGCTCGTCCTGCGCTTCTTTTTCCATGCCCAGCGCCTTTAGGCGATTGATGACATTCGACTTGCCGGCTTTATCGGAAATCAGCACCACGCGATGATTACCCACCCGTTCCGGACTTACATGCTCGTAAGACGAACTATCTTTATTCATCGCGGATACATGCAGACCGCCTTTATGCGCAAAGGCCGAATCGCCAACATAGGGCGCGTGCGGATTGCCATCGCGGTTTAAACGCTCATCAATCAACCGTGACAGACTGCGAAGCTGACTCAGCTTTTTCTCTGGAATAGACGTGTCCATTCCCATCTTCAGCATCAGATTCGGAATGATTGAAATAAGATTGGCGTTGCCACAGCGTTCGCCGATTCCGTTAATCGTACCCTGCACCTGCCGCGCACCAGCGCGCACCGCAGCCAGGGAATTCGCGACCGCCTGATCGGTATCGTTATGGCAATGAATACCGAGCGCACTGCCCGGAACCTCTGCCGCAACCTTACTGACGATCGCCTCAATGTCGTTGGGCATTGACCCGCCATTGGTATCACACAACACCACCCAGCGCGCGCCTGCCGCATAGGCGGTTTTTGCTATCTCCAGCGCATAGGTGGGATTGCTTTTATACCCATCGAAAAAATGCTCCGCATCGAACAGCACTTCTCGCCCCTGCTCGCGAAGATAGGTAATCGACTCTTCCACCATGCGCTTATTTTCTTTTAGCGAGATACCTAGCGCGGTTTCAACCTGATGCGCCCAAGCTTTACCCACCAGACAAATGCTTTTTGTGTTCGCTTGCAGCAAGTCCTGCAATCCCGGGTCATTCTCGGCGGAACGGCCAGCACGGCGTGTCATGCCAAAGGCGGTCAGCATCGCTTTTTTCACCGGCGGCGGATTGGCGAAAAATGCATCGTCATTGGGGTTAGCCCCCGGCCAGCCGCCCTCGATATAATCGATCCCGAATTCGGCCAGCGCTTTGGCAATTGCCAGTTTATCGGCCACAGTAAAGTCGATCCCGCGCGCCTGCGAACCGTCGCGCAAAGTAGAGTCATATAGGAATACTTTGTCCTGCATGGCTCAGGTATAGCGGAAAGACGCGATTTTTCGCAATCACCAATCGCTAATCGCCGTATTTTGCGCGCATTTTTCAAATAGCTCACTTTTTATCTATATACAGCCTGATTACTCTCTCCTTGTCATAAAACCGTCATATAGATAAGGTATGGTCCAGTATGTTGTTCGAAAAAATGAAGCCCTCGCGACCGCCGCAACGCAGCTCCACAGCCGCAATGAACGAAGTGTTTACCGCGCATGTCATGGCGCAGTCGGCCAATCTGCAATATGCTAATCTGCATCAGATGTTGCTAATGATGGGCAATGAGTTAAAGCGCCGTCAGTTTCATATCGCCGCGAATGAATATACCAGTTATCCAGCCACTTATCTTGGTGAAATCTGCATGTTTGTCGCGCGTCTCTGCGCGGAAGCGATTGAGCGCAATCGCGTAGCAAGCGATGCCGGTGTTCGCTGGCTAAATGCCGATCTGCCGATCATGCAATCGGTGCCAATTGAAATTCCGCCGAAAGACTTTGTCCCCCTGCTGCAACGCGCCATTCAGGCCGATCCGCTGCAGCAAATTTTCATGGAAGACGAAGTGTTAAATCAATTAGAGCGCTTTATTAGCGAGAAAAGCGAAGAAGTCGTTTCCCACGCATCGCATTAACGCTATCCGCGCCGCCAATCGGTGCTGCCATCCGGACGATCTTCCAGAATAATACCTTCCGCTTTTAATTCATCCCGCAGGCGATCTGCCTCAGCGAAGTTACGATTCTTTTTTGCTTCAATGCGTGCGTCGATCCGCGCTTGCACGCTGTCATCTACGTCACTTCCTTGGAACCATTCCTGCGGTGTATGCTGCAAAAGCCCTAAAAAGCGCAGGCTGGCCAGTGCCGCTTCCGGTGGCAGTTGCTGTAACACACTAATCGCACGCGGTGTGTTTAAATCGTCTTGTAACGCTGCCAGCACCTCACTATCGATTGCCTCTGCCGCTTTGTGCGATTCGGCCAAGCGATACCAACGGTCCAGCAGCTTCTTCGCTTCCGCGACTTTGCCATCATTCCAGTCCAGCGGCTCATTGTATTTGCTCATTAGCAGCGCCAAGCGGATCACCTCCCCTGCTATGCCTTGCTGTAGCAAATCGTGCACGGTGATGAAATTACCCAGCGACTTCGACATTTTCTCGCCGTTCACGGTCAGGAAGCCATTATGCACCCAATAGCGCGCAAACTCACTACCCGGATTGGCGCAGCAACTCTGCGCAATTTCGTTTTCATGATGCGGGAATTTTAAATCGGCACCGCCGCCATGAATATCAAAATTCTGTCCAAGATATTGCGTGGCCATCACCGAGCATTCGATATGCCAGCCCGGCCGTCCGGCACCCCAGGGCGAATCGAACACGCTACTGGCATCGTCTTCGTCATCCGCCGGTTTCCATAACACAAAGTCTCCTGCGTGATGCTTATAGCTTTCCACCGCAACCCGCGCCCCCGCTTGCAAAGCATCCAGATCGCGACCCGATAATTTCCCGTATTCGGGGTTTGATGTCACATCAAATAACACATGTTCGCCATCGGCTCCGACATAGGCATGCCCGCGATCAATCAGTTGGTCGATCATCTCAATCATCCCGTCGATATGTTCCGTCGCGCGCGGTTCGATGCTTGGCGGCAACACCTGCAACGCCCCAATATCGTCATGGAATTGCTGCGTCACTTCCTGCGTTAAGGCCTGAATAGTAATCTGGCGCTCTTTCGCGGCGATGTTAATTTTATCATCCACATCCGTGATATTGCGCACATATGTCACCTTCGGATAAAGCTGCTGCAATAATCGAAACAGCACATCATATATGACCACGCTACGCGCGTTGCCGATATGCGGGCGGGCATAGACGGTCGGCCCACAGACATACATGCTGATATGCTCAGGATTTAGTGGTTGAAACGCAGATTTGGTGCCGGTGAGCGTATTGTAAAGCTGTAACATGTTCTCGCTGTAGCAGCTAGCGCTGCATTTGTCATGCGCGCAAGCACCGGATAGATCAAAGTTTCGTAGATTATTTTGCGCAAAACGCTATGACTAACGCTATGGAACGAACCGTATTTGCGTTAGCGCAACTCAATTTCACTGTGGGCGATATCGCCGGCAATAGCCGCAAAATCATCGAGGCAACGCAGCAAGCCGCCGAGGCCGGAGCGGATATGGTCATTTTTCCGGAAATGGCCATCACCGGCTATCCGGCTGAAGATTTGCTATTCAAGGATGTGTTTAAACAGGCCGCCATGCAGGCGGTCGACCAGATTACCGAAGCCTTGCGAGATTGTTCTGCCGCAGCGCTCGTCGGGGGCTATTGGGTCGAAGGCACCACGCGCTATAACGCCAGCTTTTTAATCGATGGCGGCGCCGTCCTCCACCGGCAATATAAATGCCGTTTACCCAATTACGGGGTGTTTGACGAGAAGAGACTATTTACCAAAGGCCCAACGCCGGAGCCGGTCACTTGGCGTGGTCGACGCCTCGGCATCTGCATTTGCGAAGATATCTGGCAGGCAGAAGTCCCGCAATATCTGGCAAAACAAGGCGCCGAACTGCTGATTGTTCAAAACGCATCGCCTTACGAAACCGGGAAAGCCCGCGATCGTAAAGCCACTTTACTGCAAGCAGTCACGCATACGCAGGTGCCGATAATCTATTTGAATACCGTTGGCGGTCAGGATGAACTGGTATTTGACGGACGGTCGTTAATTGTTGATCCGCAAGGCAATGACGTCGCCCGTCTGGCAGCGTTTCAGGAAGAACTGGCGCTGACGACGTGGGAAGGCACCCGTTGCGTGCAAGCCCCGATGGCACCGCTGCAGAATGACATGGAAACCATGTATCAGGCCATGGTGCTGGCCTTGCGCGATTACGTGCAGAAGAATGGCTTTAAAGGTGTGGTGATCGGCCTTTCCGGCGGCATCGATTCCGGTTTAACCGCTGCGGTTGCCGTGGATGCTCTGGGTAGTAAGGCCGTACACTGCCTGCTGATGCCCTCTCCTTATTCCTCGCAACACAGCGTCGATGATGCGCTTGAACTTGCCGAAAGGTTAAAAATTAAGGTGAATACCATCCCCATCAATTCTGGCATGCAAGCTTTCGATACCATGCTGAAACCGATTTTTGGCGACACTCCACCCGATACGACCGAAGAAAATATCCAAGCCCGCATTCGGGGCAATCTGCTCATGGCCGTTAGCAACAAACTCGGCTTTATGGTAGTCACGACTGGCAATAAATCCGAAATGTCGGTGGGCTATTCCACCCTATATGGCGATATGTGCGGCGGCTATTCGGTATTGAAAGATGTTTATAAAACCACCTGTTATGCGTTATCGCGCTGGAGAAACAGTTACACGGGTGACCTGCCCTTACTACGCGGTCCCGTTGGTTCAATCATCCCCGAGCACATGATTACCAAACCGCCAAGCGCTGAGCTGCGCCCGGATCAAAAAGACGAAGATTCGCTCCCCCCCTATGATATTCTGGATGGAATTTTGCAGGGCTTGATCGAGAAACGTCAAAGCATTGCCGATTTGGTTGCCGAAGGCTTCGATGGTGCCTTGGTCAACCAGATTGCACGGATGATCTATATTGCGGAATATAAACGCCGCCAATCACCGCCGGGCGTCAAAGTATCAGGCATGTCATTCGGACGTGATCGCCGCTACCCCATCACTAACCAGTGGATCTGGCAACGCCCCACTTACACTTCGTAAACAGATGGCCCTTTGATGGTACGCGCATTTAGCGGTTCCCGTAACGTATCGCCGGTGAGCACCTGGGAAGCCGGTTGCGTTTGTGGGGGAATATGTTCTGCAGTGGCAGTGCCCGTTAATTCTGACACGCGAGAGACGACGCGGTCTTGTTGTTCAGGAGAAATACGGAATCGGGCGCCAATGCCCACCCCTTTAGATTCAAATCCATTCACCAGTATTTCCTCCATGAATGCCAGCGCATAGGTGTAAGAGGCAACATGGCGTGCGGGCGGTTTAGCCGTGACCAATTCCGCATTATACTCTTGGTTCTTATGGATATTGTCCAGCAATGCCTCTTTGGAGATAAGGCCTTCGGCGTCTTGCAGTGCGGTAAAATCTGCCACTGCGGCATCTAGTACCGCCTGAAACGGCAACACATAATTCTGGTAATCGCCTTGGTTTTGCACCCGCCCAGAGGTGAGTGCACTTACCATAGCATCGGCAATACGAACCAGTTGCACGACTTCTTGCTTGGTAAGTTGGGACGAAAATGATTCGGATTGAAATGCGCTAGCCGACATAAAAGGATCTTTCTAAAGAAGTTAAATACAATATAACCCGCATTTTACACCGGCTTACAGCGGTTTGCATATGACATTACCGTGACAATGCAAGGCATGGTCACGGCAAAACCTGCTTGTCACTACGGCAAATTCCCACTACATCCCGCACATGAGTGAAAAAGTGATTGTTCGTTTTGCCCCCTCGCCTACGGGCTATATCCATGTTGGAAATGTCCGCACCGCACTGGTCAATTGGCTGTTTGCCCGCGCGCATGGTGGCACTTTTATCCTACGCATCGATGATACCGATCACACCCGTAATGAAGAACGCTTTGCCACCGCCATCGAAGATGATTTGCAATGGCTGGGGCTCGATTGGCAGCGCAAAGAGCGCCAGTCGGATTATTTTCCCGATTACGAAAAAGCCAAAGAGCAACTGATTGCGGCAGGCCGCCTCTACCCTTGTTATGAGACGGCGGAAGAGCTGGAAGTGAAGCGCAAAATGTTGATCAGCCGCGGGTTACCGCCGGTCTATGATCGCGCCGCTTTGAAGCTGACGGACGAACAAAAAGCAGAATACGAAGCCGAAGGCCGTAAACCGCATTGGCGGTTCAAACTCAACCATGCGCCGATCATCTGGGAAGACATGGTCCGTGGCAGCGTCCGCTTTGAAGGCCAGCATTTGGCTGATCCGGTATTGGTTCGCGAAGATGGTGTGCCGCTCTTTACCTTATCCACTTCCGTCGATGACGGCGCAATGGGCGTCACGCATATCCTGCGCGGCGAAGACCACGTGTCCAATACGGCGATTCAGGTGCAGATCATGGAAGCGCTTGGGTATAAAGCGCCGACATTTGGGCATATGGCGCTGCTTACCATGAAAGAAGGCAAGCTGAGCAAACGCGAAGGTGGCGGCGATATCCGGTCCTTGCGCGAGGCGGGGTTTTTCCCGATGGCAATTGCCTCTTATCTGGCGAAAATTGGTACTTCCGATGCGATCGCGCTATACCCGGATTTAGCCGGACTGATTGATAGTTTCGATATGACCAAATTCGGTCGTGCGATGGCACATTACGATCCGGCGGAATTGCAGCGCCTGAATGCGCAATTATTGCATGACCTGCCGTATGACGCGGTCGCTGAACAATTGCAAAAACAAGGCTTAGGCCATATCGATGCCGCTTTCTGGGATCAGACCAAATCGAACATCGCGAGTTTAGACGAAATCGCCGATTGGTGGCAGATTTTGCGCGAACCGATCACGCCGGTGATTGAAGATGCCGAGCTAACCGATCAGGCTGCGAATCTGTTGCCGCAGGAAGTAACGGAAGCCGCATGGCAAGACATGGTCGCCACGTTAAAAACCAATAGCGGCCGCAAAGGCAAACAATTGTTTATGCCCCTGCGTCTGGCCCTCACCGGCCGTCATGACGGGCCGGAATTGCCAAAAATCTATGCGCTACTCGGTCGCGAAAAAGCCGCCAAACGCTTACGTGGCGAAGCGGCTTAAAGTTTCTCCGTCAACTCCGGCACCAGCGTAAATAAGTCTCCGACTAATCCGTAATCGGCAATCTCAAAGATCGGCGCATTTTCGTCTTTATTGATTGCCACAATGGTTTTGGCATCTTTGATGCCGGCCAAATGCTGAATTGCGCCTGAAATACCGATGGCGATATAGAGATCGGGCGCCACAATCTTTCCTGTCTGCCCGACCTGATAATCATTCGGCACATAGCCCGCATCAACTGCTGCGCGAGACGCACCGATGGCAGCGCCAAGCTTATCGGCCAACGGCTCAAGCAAGCGGTTAAAGGTTTCCCCATCACCAAAGGCACGACCACCGGAAACCACGACGCGCGCGGCCGTCAAATCCGGCCGGTCACCGCCGGAACCTTCTATACTGACGAATTGCATCAGATTCGGGCATTCCGCTGCGGCCACGCTTTCAGTCGGCGCGGCATCCTGATCGCCCGCTTTATCAAACACTGTTGCACGCACTGTGATGCATTTTATCGCATCTGCGCTCTGCACCGTTTCAATGGCATTGCCAGCATAAATGGGTCGACGAAATGTATCTACCGATTCAATGGCGATGATATCAGAGATTTGCTGCATATCGAGCAGTGCTGCGGCGCGCGGCATCACGTCTTTTCCCGTCGTAGTCGCTGCCATCAGCACATGGGAATACTCTTTCGCCAGCGACACGATCAGCGGCGCCAGATTATCGGCCAATTGATGGGTATAGGCCGCGTCAGCCACGTGAAGGACTTTACTGACGCCAGCAATAGTTGCTGCTTGCTGCGCCAATGCTTCAGCACCTTCCCCCGCCACTAAGACATGTGTCTCACCGCCCAGTTGCGAAGCGGCAGTTGCCACCGCGCGCAAAGAAGCGTCAATGCGGCCATTGCTATGTTCGGCAATAATCAGATTCGCCATATTACACCACCTTCGCTTCGTTTTTCAGTTTATCGATCAACGCATCGACATCTGCGACTTTGACGCCACCGCTGCGTGTCGGTGGCGGAACGACATTGGTCACCTTTAGCCGCGAAGTAATAGTGACGCCCAATGCGTCAGGCGTAACATCCTCTAAGGGCTTGCTGCGCGCCTTCATGATGTCGGGTAGCTTAGCATAGCGCGGTTCGTTCAAACGCAAATCGGTAGTCACGACGCAAGGCAGTTGCGTCGTGATTGTCATTAGCCCGCCATCCACTTCACGCACCACGCGCAGGGCCTCACCCTCAACATTTACTTCCGAAGCAAAGGTCGCCTGCGACCAGCCAAGTAAGGCCGCGAGCATTTGCCCAGTCTGATTCGCATCGTCATCAATGGCTTGTTTACCTGCGATGACCAATTGCGGCATTTCTTTCTCAACCACGGCTTTCAACAGTTTGGCTGCGGCGAGGGGTTCGACCTTTTCTGAGGTTTGAATGCGGATGGCTTTATCCGCGCCGAGCGCCAGTGCCGTGCGGAGGGTTTCCTCAACTTTTGCTTCACCAATCGACACCGCGATCACCTCGTCTGCCACGCCTTTTTCTTTCAGGCGCACGGCTTCTTCCATGGCAATTTCGTCAAATGGATTCATCGCCATTTTAACATTGGCCAGTTCAACGCCCGATCCATCGGCTTTGACACGAATTTTTACGTTATAATCGACCACGCGTTTCACGGGTACGAGGATTTTTAATCCCATGACTTCTCCCTATGTGTTTTTCTAACTATAGCGAAATTGGATAGCTGGCACAATGCAGAGCCACGCTGCAGCGCAATAGATTACTGGTCTTTAAGTAAAAATAATACGGCGAGAATCGCCAGCGCCACGCCTTGCAAGACCACGCGCATCATCATGAGTTTATTACCGTATTTGCGGTTGGCTTCCCCCCCGCGTGCCATCAAGACGATTCCGGTAATTAACACGATGGTGACCGCGCCCATCGCCAGTAAAAGCAGCAGATTGCCTAAGCCCATTAATGTGCGCCCTGCGGGGCTTTATATTTGAACAATCGACTGCAATACGGGCATTGAATCTGATTGGTTTCGTCATCAATATGCAAATAGACGCGTGGATGCCCTAAAGGTCCGCTGCTACCTTCGCATACGACTTTTTTGTCATTCACGGAAATGATCTCAAATGGTTTGGTCTCTGCCATTGCTGCACCCATGGTTAGTCTACGAAGACAAACTTAGGTTCGATTCGCCGCGATTGCGAGCCGCTTTTTGCATTTTGCGCCGTCGCTGCAGCCTTTTTACCAGAGGCAGGCGCGTCGGTCACAAACATATCCTGCGCTGTCGTCGCTGACGCAGGCGTGGTTTTCGCTTCCAGCTTCACCGGCTGCGGTTTATGCGCGCGAATCACCATGACGTTATTTTCGTTAGAGCGCGTGCTAACTTTAATGTCTTTGATCGTGCGCTGTTTAAAGCCACTTAAACGATCGACATCTTTAATCCGCATCATGGGCTTGCCTTCATTGGCACCCGAACGGCTTAAGGACAGGCTTTTACGCGGCGCCAGCGAGCTGATTTGAATTTCACCGGAAGAATTGCTGCCATCCGCATCTTTCACTTCAACCACACGATAGCTTTTGCGTGGCCGCGTTTGCTCATCACTATCGGTTTCGGCAATCGCCATACGGATTTTGCCGGAAATCGCGTTCCATGATTTTTGGATATGCTGCAAATATTTCATGCCATATTTGGGCGTACGCGAATGGTAATACTGAATGGCTTTGTTCCAGCTACCTGCATCGTCAAAATTGCTTTTTAGAAATTTAGCCGCATAGGCCACATTGTATTTCGGGTCAAACGCTTGCTCTAAAGAAGCAAACGCAGTGGGGTGATGCTTTAGATTCACCTGCATGCAGCCAATATCAATACTTTTCACGCCCTGAGCCTGATATTCACGGACTTTACGAATCGCTTCGGCTTTGGTGTTGAAATAATGGCCTTTGCCTTCGGCATTGATCGTCCAAGGCCATGGCAGCACCATTTTGAGTTGCTTATTATACCGGCCCGATTCGGTGGCCGAAATGGCCGCCAGCAAATGCGACGGAATACCGTTCAATCTCTCATGCTTGGCAAAATATTGTGTACACTCACGGGCCGCTTGAATATCTGGATCGCCGATAGAGGCGTGTGCCGCACCGACGCAAAAGACCGCAGCGGTGGCACAGATAATCGATAATTTCAGATTACGCATAAAGATTCCATAGCAAGCTTCGGGCCAAATGGCCAGAAAATGCTGGGATCGGTGAACAAATCACTCAAAAACGCCTAAGCTTTCTTTCCAACCCATGTCCTGCCCCGAAGGCAAAGGCGCGTAGCGATCCGTCATCCAAGAGAGCATGTCGCCATACACTTTCTCACGCTGACGATCGCGAAGCAACATGTGATACCCTTCTGGATAATAGGCGACTGTCACCGGTGTCTTCATCTGATCGATCGCCATGGCAGTTGGTTCTGCTGGGATGACCTCGTCCTTAGCGCCATACATATATAAGGTCGGGATTTCTAATTCTGCGCTAGCGCGATACGCGCGGTCCATCAGCTTAACCAGACCATAGATCGCATCGGTACGGCTTTCGAAGATGATATTCTGGTCCTTACCCATTTCTAGGAGGATTTCATAATTGTCTGTGGCCAGCACTTCCAGATCTTCGCCGGTCCAGGTCGCGCCGGGCATGATATAAGCCGCTACTGTCAGCGGTAAGCGGAAGAAGATGCTGAAACTATCCCCGCCCCATACCGCAGGCGCAGACAGCATTAAGCCGTCCAAATCGTCACATCCCACGTCCACGCAATAGGTCATAGCAACCGCACCGCCCATGCTTTCGCCCAACAAATAGAGCGGGGTGTCAGGATAGGCTGCTTTCAACACGCTGAGCATTTCGGTGACATCCGCGTGTAGGTTGCGGCGCCCTGCCCAGATACCACGGTCCGGTGTTTGCCCGAAGCCACGCTGATCATAGGCGTAAAATGCCACATCCTGTTCGGCGAGCCATTCTCCCGGCAGGCGGAAGGCATAACTGTAATCGTTGAACCCGTGCAATCCCAGTACTACCGCTTTTGGCTTCGATTCGGGCAACCAGCGGCGGACTGGCAATTCCGTACCATCACCCGCGACGAGCGCGATGTCGGTCAGCTCAGGCGGTTGCGAAATGGAGTGCCGCTTTTGCACAGCGGGCGAACATCCTGCGAGCAGCAGGCCAAGAAGTGCAATGCGAAACAGATGAGACACTATCAAGCATATGCCATCATCAAACCGCATCCCGCAACTTCTTTTTCGATTTAAGCCAAGAGACAAAATACCTGACGAAACGCAAAATTTATGCTATTCTACAAGTAATAGAAGTAAATAAATAGGGAGGGACTTGTGGCGACTGGCGACGACTTCAGCCTGATGCTGCGCGATTATCGGATGACCTTGGCAGAGATCCTGTATCATCTGCCCGATCATCCCAAATTACTGCAAACCTATATCTGGCAGGAATTGGACATTGCCCCGCGCTATCCGCAATTGCACAAATTTCTCGGCTTTTGGGAAAGCTCGTTAGACGGCAAGCTTCACTCGGTCCGCGTGGATTCCATGACACTTATTACCCCGCAAAGCTGTCAGTTCCAGCGCGGCGATTGGCGGATTCATTAAGCCAGCAGTGACAAGCCTTCTCGCGCTTGCTACAACAAAGCATGCGTATTCATAATCTGATGTTCGGTGCGGGGCGCGGCGGTTTGGAACAAGCCGCCTTCGACTATCACCGCATGCTCACGCAGTCGGGACATAGCGTCACTACACTACTGCATAAAAACGCGGCCACCCGTGAAGCCTTTCAGAATCATGGTTTTCATACGCGCCGTCTCTCGCCGATTGGCGAATGGGATCCGTTAGCCACGCAAGCGTTACTACGTTTCCATCGCGAGGATCGACCCGATCTGACCCTTTGTCATGGCAATCGGGCGATTGGCCTGGCGCTTCGCGCGTCGCGCACGCGCTTTCCCGTGATCGGCGTGGCGCATAATTACAAAATTAAAAAACGTTTTCCCAAATGCGATGCGGTATTTGCGGTCAGTCGCGATCTGACCGAAGAAATGGTCCACCTGAATGTCCCCCGCGAGCGTTTAGCTACGATCCCCAATATGGTCGACTTGCCCCCTCTATCTGACCGCGCAGCCAATTCCCCACCAGTAATTGGGACCCTTGGACGATTCGTCGCTAAAAAAGGCTTCGATACCTATTTGCATGCGCTAAAAAATTTAAAAGATCAGGGGATCGCATTTCGCGCGAAACTAGGCGGTAGCGGTGAAGAAGAGGTGGCATTGCGTAAACTTGCTGCCGAGTTGGAATTAGGGGATTGTTTAGAATTCACCGGTTGGGTCGAAGATACGAGCGCGTTTTTAAACAGCCTCGATCTGTTCATTCTGCCCTCGTATCATGAGCCCTTTGGCATCGTGCTCCTCGAAGCCATGGCACATCGGCTACCGTGCATCTCCACCGAAAGTGAAGGTCCGTGCGAAATTGTGCGTGCCGGAGAAGATGGACTAATGGTTGAAATTGCGAAGCCGCATCAGTTAGCGGCCGCCATGCGCGAAGTGCTGGATAATCCGGCTCTCGCTTACTCGTTGGCAGAACGTGCACGCCACAAAATTGAAGCGCATTATTCGCCCGAAGTGGTCGGCGCACTGCTGGATCGGACGATTACTCGCCTGCTGCCCCTATTGGAACGCGAGCAGAAATTGCTATATTAAAGGCATGGCTCATACTTGCATTCTGACCGATCGTAGCGTCCTCCGCCTCAGCGGGCGCGATTGCGATAGCCTGTTACAAGGCATTATCACGCAAAATATTGAGCAGTTAAAACGCCAGTCCTGCATGTATAGCTTGCTGCTATCGCCGCAAGGAAAAATCCTGTGCGACTTTTTCGTGCATCTTCACGGCGAAGATCGGTTTGTCGACATCGCTACCCCCTACGTCGCGATGTTTCAGCAGAAATTACGCATGTATATTCTCCGCAGCGATGTGCAGGTGGATGCGGCATCAGACTACACCGTCATCGCCAGCTGGGGCGAGGATAGCGCCGGATGCAGCGATGCCCGCCACGCGGCGATGGGCGATCGGTTTATAATGCAAGGCGCGCCGGATGCGAATGCCGCTTTGGAAGATTATCATGCCTGGCGATATCTCCATGGCGTACCGGATGCGGCCTATGATGCCGACGACAAAGATGTCGCGCTCGATTTCGGTGCCGATGCCTACAACGGCGTTTCCTTCGATAAAGGCTGTTATGTCGGGCAAGAAGTTACCGCCCGCATGCATTATCGCCATATCATGCGCAAATGCTTGTATCAGGTTACCGGCAACCCGCTCCCTCCTTCCGGCACTCCAATTACCGCAGGCGGACGGACATTAGGCGAGATGCGCGGCCATAGCGGCGAGCATGGGCTGGCAATGTTACGCTTAGAAGAAACCTTAGCTGCACTGGAGAGTGGCACCACCTGCTACGCCGGGGAAAGCGAAATACAGCTGCAATTGCCGGAACCTTTGGCCGAGAAATGGCAGCGCTACCGCCAGACTGCGCCTTCCTGACGCAGGCTTTTCCACTAAGTTTGTCCTAGCGTGGACAGCCCCTTTCTGCTATGTTACAACGCTTAATACGAGTGAGACCATCATGTTATTTTTTAAACGCAAACCTGTTTTCGATCAGCAATCCCCCACTGGCAGTGGTATCCATCAAAGCGATGGGTTTCTGCAGGATCAATTGCTGATTTCAACGCCCAGCATTACCGGCTCCTGTTTTCAGCGCGCGGTGATTTACCTGTTTGCGCATAGCGAAGAAGGTGCCATGGGCGTGATCATCAATCAGCCTATGGAAGTGGTGAATTATTCTGCGTTGCTGGATGATGAGGACGCTCCCGTATTGCAAGATACTGACGAAGAGGTCTCGGTCTATTTCGGGGGCCCGGTCGATCGTAACCGCGGCTTTGTGCTGCACACCAATGATTACCGCGGCGGCGAACCGCTCTTCACCGGCAATTCGATTTCCGTCTCCGCCAATAGTACGATTCTGAAACATATGGCGGCTGGCGTCGGACCGGAGAAAACCCTGCTTTGCGTCGGTTACGCCGGTTGGTCCGCTGGCCAATTAGAAAAAGAGCTGGAAGAAAACAGCTGGATCACCGTCCCTGCTACGCGTGAGCTGATTTTCAACATCGACGACGAAATGAAATGGGGCATGGCGAGCCAGTCATTAGGCATCGACATGAATTTCTTTTCCCCGATGGTTGGGCACGCGTAACTAGGCCTTTGAAGGCTTCGCGATTAATGCCCGCCTAATTCCCGCTGCTTCTGAATTTGAATCGAGCCACTCGGCCAGATCACCATGCGATCATATTGCCGGAAACGCACTTTGCGATCCGGCTTGTCTTGCGTCCAAACGCGGCCGGTATGCTGCACCGTTTGAAATGTCTCATTTTCTGGAATCATGATGGTGCGTTTGGCGTTCCCCGAGCCTTCAATAATCACCGTTTGGTCCTGATCATCCATATTGGTGATGTTCAGCGCCCAGGTGGGCGCCGCGCCTAGCAACGCAGCCATGCTTACAACAGCAGCGAATTTCATACTGGTATCCCTTTTCTGGCCAGTGCATCGGCCCGTTCATTCCCCGGGTCCCCGGCATGGCCTTTAACCCAGTGCCACTCAATCTGGTGTGCCGCCGCCGCTAAATCAAGACGTTGCCACAAATCGACGTTTTTCACCGGCTTTTTCGCCGAGGTTTTCCAGCCGTTGCGCTTCCAGCCATGAATCCATTCGGTAATGCCGCCGCGCACGTAATTGCTATCGGTATAGAGTTTCACCGGCAGGCCCGGCGATACATGTTCAAGCGCCTCAATCGCTGCCATCAATTCCATGCGGTTATTAGTCGTCTCGCGTTCGCCGCCGCACAGCTCTTCTTCCTGCCCATCTTTCAAAATCAGCGCGCCCCAGCCTCCCGGCCCCGGATTGCCGCTACAGGCCCCATCGGTGTAAATCGTGATTGTCATATGCGCATAGTAGTTATTCTACGCCAAGAGCCAACCTCTAAATCCCCAATTCACCCGGTGAACGCACGGCCTGGAAGAAACCCAGCTTATGAGCGTATTCCAACGGGTCGAGCCGCGTGACCATTGCATCGGCCGGCGTGTGAATCCAATCATAAGCGCGCGTTAGCAGGAACCGCAAGGCCGCGCCACGGGCCATACGCGGCAACGCCTCAATCTCCGCCTCAGATAGCGGGCGATGCGTTTGATAGCCCTGCAGCAAGCGTCGCGCTTTGGTGGCGTTGAAAGAGCCATCCAGCTCAAAACACCAGCAGTTCAGGCAGATACCCAATTCGTAGACATAGGCATCGTTGCAGGCAAAATAAAAGTCGATCACGCCGCTTAAACGCTCGCCATCAAAAAAAACGTTATTCGGAAACAAATCCGCATGAATCACGCCCGCGGGTAGTGTCTCATCCGCATATTGCGCGTGATAGCTTAATTCGTCGGCTATCAGCGTCGCGAGCCCTGCCTCAATCTGCTCCAATTGCTCGGGATGCATGTGCTCATATAATTTCTGCCACCCCTGTGGCCCTAGCGCATTTTCGCGGGCGATATCGAAGTCAGCCGCCGCCAGATGCATCTGCGCCAGAACCTGCCCTACCTCGCCTACCTGTGTCGGGTTGGGGCGCGATACCGCATGCCCCAGTAGAAAGGATATCAGCGCATAAGGCTTATGATCTGTCAGCGTTCCCACTAAGGCACCGTCGTTCCGCGCGATCGGCAAGGGACAGGCAATCCCGCGCGCCGCCAGATGTTCTTTTAGCTTCAAAAAGAAGGGCAAATCCTCAACCTGAACGCGCTTTTCATACACCGTCAGGATGTAGCGCCCCTGGCTGGTTTCCAGCAGGTAATTACTGTTCTCCACCCCTTCGGCAATCCCGATAGCCAGCCGCAATTCACCAACCGCGTAGCCCGTCAGTAACTCGGCAATATCTTCATGTGTCAGATGGGTATAGACCGCCATAGACTTCAATTGCTGTCGCCCGCATTTGCAACAGACAAGAAAAATCAAACGCTGGCGCAGTTTTTACTAGTCAGCGCCTTGTGCTTTGTTATAGTGCGGCTTCATGGCCACAGTTATCGACATGTCCGTGAGCCAATAAGGGAACCGAAGCTATGCAACAAGGAGAGATTATGTTTCGTCGCAAAGAAGAAGAGGAAGGCATGACCGATATGCTCGATACCGGCAGCAATGAGAACTCAACCGAGAATTCAGAAAATACCAGCGCCCCGTCTGCCACGGCGGCTAAACCCGTTCAGGAAACCGTAACTCCGCAACCGGCACCACGCCCGGTACCGGCAGCGACGTTCCGTCAACAGCCTGCAGCGCCCGTTGCACGCCCATCAGCAACATCTGGCACCCCAGCAACCACGTCTTCGACGTCTGCTAATCCGAAAGCCAGCAAGCGCGTGCTGACTGTTGGCCACGACATTCACATGAAAGGCGAAATCTCTACCTGTGATCGCTTAGTGATCGAAGGTTCAGTAGATGCGGAACTGAAAGAAGTGCACACCGTAGAAATCGCGCAAACCGGGTCATTCAAAGGCTCTGCCGAAATCGAAGACGCAGAAATCAGCGGCTCATTCGAAGGCGACCTGATCGTCAACGGCCGCCTGATCATTTACTCTAGCGGTAAAGTCTCTGGCAACGTGTCTTACGGCGAAATCGAAATCGAACGCGGCGGCCAACTCTCCGGCGCGATCAAAACCGTCGAAGAAATGAAAGCCGACAGCAGCAAACCGGCAAAAAAAGCAGCGTAACCCTACGCGTCTGTTTGTTAGTAACGAAGAACGGCGGTCACCCAGGTGGCCGCCGTTTTTTTTCATCTATTTGTCACATTCTCTAAACAGTTTTTCCTGTATTCTGTAATTCATGAGCCGTCTCTCACGTATATTCAATCCGCCGACTGATAATGATCGCGCCTATACCGCAGGAGCCTTAGGAACTGCCACAGGATTTGCGGCAACCCTCCACACACCAGAAGGCAACCTATTCCGTGCACCAGTAGCCACAGACGGTGTTTTTAAAAATCATTTCTTGGGCGTGACAAACTACAAGCTAGTGGTCTCTGCAATTGCTGGCACTGGCGTTATCAGCGCATATCTTTCCATGGTACCCAGCCCTTCGGAGATCACACATCAGGAGTATATTGAGCGTATCAAAGCCTCAACTCTGGAGCACGGTAAGTAACGGTTTCTTCTGTACCCACAAAAATACAGGCTAAGTTGACAACGCTGTCATAGATTGAAGGGCACTGAGCGCCTGATTGTGGCTTTCTGAGTAAACATTATGAATAATGGAGGAGAGGTCGGCAGACCGACCGTGCCCACAGCGCGTGGTAGCGTCTGGCCCATGTGAGCGCCAGCAGGCGTGATCGCGGGGCCAACATTCTTGAGCGAAGCGAAAGAAATAAAATCTACAAATAAAAAAAGCCGGCTTATAAGGCTTGGCAACGACCTACTCTCCCACGCCTTAAGACGTAGTACCATCGGCGCAAACAGGTTTCACGGTCGTGTTCGGGATGGGAACGTGTGGTACCACTGTCGCTATAATCACCAAGCCGTATAAACCGGCTTGTTTTATGACAATCCTTCGTGAAGGAGGATTGGAATCAGAATCTGGCTTTCGTCCTGCAACGAAAGCAACCTGGCATTAAGAGTGTTTTTAAGTGTTGGGTGCTTAATCCTCAACCACTCTGCTGCGTACTATACTTAGTACTACGCAGAATGTAAGTTCAAGTTATCACGAAATTTATTAAGCCAATGGAGTGATTAGTACTGGTTAGCTTCACACGTTACCGCGCTTCCACATCCAGCCTAT